>VBPC01000195.1 GCA_005887895.1 Candidatus Rokuibacteriota bacterium | reverse complement strand
CTGCAGCTCATCACACTGCTGAATCATTAGGAGATGGGGGCCCCCGACGGGGGCCCCCCGATCCGCGGCACCCGGGCCGGCCACCGCAGCCGCGAGAACCCTCGATCTCGAGGGCACCGCGCGCTCGGCCTTCCGCTTCACTCACGCCACGGCGCCCGAGCGGGACCTCCGAGCCGCCGAGCTGATGGGCTATCCGGTCGCCGGCCTCGGCGAGCCCGAGCGACGCGAGGCGCTGCCGCGCGCGCTGCTGGCGTGGTGACGGGGCGTCGCCCGGCTAGTCCCCGATCGCGCGGGCGAGCTCGAAATCCTTGGTGGTGAGGCCGCCGGCGTCGTGGGTGGTGAGGGCGAGGGTCACCGTGTTGTAGCAGATGTCGATGTCGGGATGGTGGCCGGCGGCCTCGGCGAGGCCGCCCACCCGATTGACGAACGCCAGCGCCTCCCGGAAATCGCGGAAGCGATACGTCCGGCGGAGCTCGCCGCCGCCGCGCTCCCAGCCCGGCGTGCGCCGGAGCGCGGCGCTGACGGCCGCCTCGTCCAGCCGGCTCATTCGCGCACGAACTTCTGTAGCGAGCGGATCTCGCGCGGCGGCGTCTCCTTGCTGCCCTGCGCCGTCCACGCCACCTCGGCCACGTAGAAGTCTCCGCGCGAGTCGACGGCCACGCCGTGCGGCGCCACGAACTCGCCCGGTTTCTCGCCGGCGAAGGGCCCGCCGACCCGGGCGATCAGCTCGCCCTTGATCGACAGGATGCTGACCCGGGCGCCGATGTTCGGCACCTTCTCGTTGACGGGCAGATGCGTCGGCAGCTCGCCGACGTAGAACGCGTCGGTCCGGGGATCGGCGCCGAGCCCGCACGGCCGGTGCAGGTTGTTCCACTGGCCCAGGTACTGCCCGCCGCGGTCGAAGATCTGCACGCGCGAGTTCTCGCGATCGGCGACGTAGACGAGACCGGCGGCATCGGTGGCGATGTTGTGCGGGATGTTGAAGCAGCCGGGGTCGGTGCCCGGCTCGCCCCAGGACAGCAGGGGGCGCCCCTTGGGATCGAACTTGTGCACGCGCGAGTTGCCGTAGCCGTCGGAGATGTAGACGTCGCCGGTCTTCGGGCACACGGCCGAGTGCGTCGGCCGGTTGAACGGCTTGCCGCCGTGCAGCGTCGAGGGCTGGTCGGGATCGCCGAGGGTGAGCAGCAGCTTCCCGGCCGGCGTGAACTGGCGGATCGTGTGGTGCAGATCGTCGGTGAGCCACACGGTGCCATCGGGCCCGATGCCGATCCCGTGCGCGCGGCGGA
Source organism: Candidatus Rokuibacteriota bacterium (assembly GCA_005887895.1). Lineage (GTDB taxonomy): Bacteria > Methylomirabilota > Methylomirabilia > Rokubacteriales > CSP1-6 > AR5. The sequence goes on along the minus strand of VBPC01000195.1, from coordinate 18,232 downwards.
TGAGTCCCTCGCCCCACGAGCGGAGAAACTTGCCGTCGCGATCGAAGACGATGACCGGGTGCTGCCCGCGATTGAAGACCCAGACGTTGTCGCTGCCGTCCACGGCGACGCTGGTCGCTTCGACGAACGACCAGCCGTCTGGAAGACGGCCCCATCCTTCCACCGCGCGATAGCCCATGACGTCTCCCTCTCGGTTACTTGCCGTACTGCCTGGACAGGTATTGCACGATCGTCTTCGCATCGTCGGCCGTGATGTTCGCGCCGTAGACGCTCATCATCTTGGCCACCACACCCTCCCACTGCCTGGCGTCGCCGCGCGGCTGCGTGACGACGTAGTCGGTCGAGTGGCAGCTCCGGCAGGCGCGCTGAGTCGTCTCGACGCCGGGGCCGGGCGCGAGATCCGAGAACACGTGGTCCGGGGGCAGCGTGATCGACTTCGTCTGGGCGGCCGCGAGCAGCGGCAGCCCGAGCAGCAGCGTCACGGTCACGGCGACCCGTCGGGCGTGCATGCTACCCCGCCTGCACCTCGATCGATTCGATCACGTTGCGCAGGTAGCCGGCCGGATTCCACAGGGCCTCGTAGCCCTGCGACTCGCCGATGCCGTTGAGCGCGCGCACCATGAGGCGGTGCCGGCCCGGGCGGGGCGGCGTCCACGTTGCGCTCCACTCGCGGAACGAATATCGGCCGAGATCCTGACCGGGCTGCGCGCGCCGCCAGCTGACGCCACCGTCGTCGGAGACCTGGACCTCGCGGATCCCGTAGCCGCCGTCGAAGGCGATGCCCTTGAGCGCCGTCGGCCGGCCGACCTCCACGCGGGCCCCGCCGGCCGGCGCGGCGATGAAGGAGCGCACGGTCATGCGCGTGATGGGCACCGTCCGCGCCGGCGCCATACCGGGCTCGACGCAGCCGCAGGCGGTGTCGGGAATCCGGTAGGCCGGCTTCATCCAGAACTTCTCGAACACGTGGTCGATCACCTGGACGTCCGTGAGGTGCTTCACCCAGTACGTCGCGTACCAGCCCGGCACGATGAGCCGGACGGGGTAGCCGTTGAGCATCGGCAGCTCACCGCCATTCATCTGGTAGGCGATCAGCACGTCGGGATCCTCGCCGGCGCGCGCCACGTCGAGGCTCTTCACGAACTGCGGCACCGTGGGAAAGGCCGGACGGTCGAGGCCTTCGAACGTCACCTGCACCGCGCCCTGGCGCACGCCCGCCGCCGCCAGCACGTCGCGCAGCCGTGCGCCCACCCACTCGGCGTTGCCCATGGCCCCATCGCCCCACTGGCCGCCGAGCACGCGCGGCGTGAACCGGCCCCGGCTGTTGCCGGAGCATTGCGCGACGGCCGTGAGGGCTACGCGCGGAAACTTCGTCCTCAGCTCGTCGAGCGAGAGCTCGAGCGGACGGTCGACGCGGCCGCCGACCCGCAGGCGCCAGGCGCCGAGGTCGACGCTGGAGGGCGTTGGAAAGGTGTGGTAGCGCACGAAGAACGCGTCGTTGCGCGTGAGGGCTCGGTCGAAGTACCGCATGGGCGTCTCGAGCTGGGCCGGCCGCGACGTCAATAGTATTAGGTCGGTCTTCTCGGGATAGCGCACCAGGGGCCGGCCGTCCAGGATCGGATCGGCGGCGCGCGCCGCCCCCGGGGTCGCCACCGACGCCACCGCGGCGGCGGCCCCGAGCCCGCTGAGGAACCGGCGACGGTCCAGACCCGGCATGGGCAGGACTATATCAGGCCCCGGCGTTCCACCCCCTTGGGCCGCCCGGGCCGTATACCTTGAGTGAGAAATGGACGAGCGCGCGTTCACCCGAGTGACCGAAGAGTACGCACGGCGGCTCTACGCCGTCGCCGTTCGCATGCTCGGCAACCGCGCCGACGCCGAGGACGCGGTCCAGCGCGCGCTCCTCAAGTGCTTCGCCGCCCGCGCAAGTTACTCACCCCGCTGGGCGGTGTCGACGTGGCTCTATCGCTCGCTCACGAACGTCTGCATCGACGAGCTGCGGCGGCGGAGAGTCCGCGACGAGACGACCGCGGTCGACCCGGAGGCGGCATCGCCGGCGGTGCACGCTCGCGCGACGCGGCGGGGAGTCGGGGGCGCCGCCTCGACTCCCCCGACGTCGACGGACCGCATCGACCTGGTCCGGGCGCTCGACGCCGTCCCCCGCGAGGCGCGGCTGCTGCTGGCCCTCCATTACGTGGACGGCCTCGGCTACTCGGAGCTCGCGGCGATCCGCGGCATCTCGGTCAACACGGTGAAGAGCCAGCTGGCGCGCGGCAAGGCGATCCTGAAGCAGGCGCTGCGCGCGGGAGGACATGATGGATCGGACTGACGCAAGGCTGCGAGAGCTGTTCGCCGTCGAGACGCCGCCCGGCCTCGGCCGCCGCCTCCGTGAGGCGCTGCGGAACGAGCCCGCGACGCTGGAGACCTTGCTCGACCGCTTTCACGTGCAGGCGACCGAGCGCGGCGTGTCGCGGCTCGCCTACGGCCGCGGGCACGACGTGGCGGCCGGCCGCGGCCGTCGGCACGCCGAGCAGGCTCGCCACGAGCTGGGCGAGTACCTCGGCGGGCGCCGCACGTTCTTCACGGTGCCGGTGGATCTCGCGGGCGTGGGCGAGTTTCAGGAGCGCGTGCTGGCGGAGGCCGAGCGGATTCCGTTCGGGGAGGTCACCTCGTATTCGGCGCTGGCGCGACGCATCGGACATCCGCAGGCGGCGCGCGCCGTCGGCAACGCGCTCGGCGCCAACCCCGTGCCGGTGATCGTGCCGTGTCATCGCGTGATCCGCGGCGACGGCAGCTGGGGCCACTATGCCTTCGGCGGGGCGCTCAAGACACGGCTGCTCGAGCTGGAGCGCACGACGCCGGTGCTGATCGGCTGCACCAGCACGCGCATCGTCTGCCGGCGCGGGTGCGCCCACGAGCAGCGCATCGGCGAGGATCGCCGGGTCGTGTTCGCGTCGGTCGCCGACGCCGGTGAGGTCGGCTATCGCCCCTGCAAGGTCTGTCTGCCCGATTGAAGCTGGGGGCTCCGAGATGGCCCCCAGACCCCCCAACGCTCGGGCCGTCCCGGCACAGCCGTGACGGCCTCGATCACCGACGCCCAGAACAGGATTGGGCCGGCAAAGCCGGCCCTCGGACGCGGGCCTGATTGAAGCTGGGGCCCGACGTGGCCCCTCGCCCCCCAGTGCTCGGGCCGTCCCGGCGCGGCCGGGACGGCCCTTGATCACCGGGCGTGATAGGCTCGGGGCCATGCTGCGGCTCGCGACGGTCGGGCTCGCTGCGATGCTGCTGTGGCCGGCGACGGTGGGGGCGCAGTATCCGCTGTTCGACGCGCACATTCACTACAGCCGGGCGGACTGGGACGCCTACACGCCCGAGCGGGCGCTGTCCATCCTGGCCCGGGCCGGGGTGCGCCGCGCGCTGGTGTCGAGCACGCCGGACGACGGGACGCTCAAGCTCTACGAGAAATCGCCGGCCGGCATCGTGCCGGCGCTGCGCCCGTACCGCACGCGCGAGGACGTGGGCACGTGGTCGCGCGACCCGGCCGTGGCCGCCTACGTCGAGAAGCGGCTCGAGCGCGGCATCTATCGGGCGATCGGCGAGGTGCACTTCGGCGAGGCCGACGTGACGGCGCCGACGCTCAGGCGGTTCGCCGAGCTGGCCGCCGCCCGGAAGATCCTCCTCTGGTGTCACGTCGACGACGCGACGGTCGAGCGCGTCTTGACGACGTATCCGGCGACGAAGGTGCTGTGGGCCCACGCCGGGATGTCGGCGTCGCCGGGACGCGTGGGTGAGCTGCTCGCCCGCTATTCGACGCTGTGGGTCGAGCTGGCGATGCGCACCGACGTGGCGCCGGGCGGCGCGCTCGACCCCGAATGGCGGGCGCTCTTCGTCCGCCATCCGGACCGCTTCCTGGTCGGCACTGACACCTGGGTCACGTCGCGCTGGGAGAGCGTGCGCGAGGCCTCCGACGCCGTGCAGGCGTGGCTGCGCCAGCTGCCGCGCGAGGTCGCCGAGCAGATCGCCTGGCAGAACGGCGATCGCCTCTTTCCACCGCCCTGATCGTGGGTCCGCGCGTCCTCATCGTTCCCGGCTGGGGCGACTCGGATCCCGGGCACTGGCAGAGCCTGTGGGAGAAGGCGAATCCCGAGTTCCACCGAGTCGTCCAGCGCGATTGGCTCTATCCCATCTGCGCGGACTGGGTCGAGGCGCTCGAGCGCGCGGTCCGTGGTGCCGGGAGCCCGGTCGTGCTCGTCGCCCACAGTCTCGGCTGCCTCGCCGTCGCCCACTGCGCGCGCGGCCGCACGTTGCCCGTTCGGGCCGCGCTGCTGGTGGCGCCGCCCGACGTCGAGCGGCCGGACTTCCCGCCGGTGGTGGAAGGCTTCGCGCCGATCCCGCGCGAGCCGCTGCCGTTCGCCAGCATCGTCGTCGCCAGCCGCGACGATCCATTCGTCGCCTTCGAGCGCGCGCGCGAGCTGGCGGGGATATGGGGCAGCCGGCTGGTCGACGTGGGAGTGGGCCGGCACATCAACACCGAGGCGGGCTTCGGGCCGTGGCCGCTCGGTGAGCAGCTGCTCGCCGAGCTCCGCGGATGATCAGGAGACGGTGGCGAGGAGCCTCCGGTCGGAGTCATAGCGGAGCCGGGCCTCGGCGTCGGTGCGATCGGCCCACAACACTTCGTCGACCTCGTGATCGTGCTCGCCGACCTTGGCCAGCGGCCGCATCAGATACCACCGCACGGTCTTGCGGATGCGCCGGCCGCCACGCTGGAACCAGTAGGTCACCGGCGCCATCTCGCGCACGATCTCGCAGCGGTACCCGGTTTCCTCCTGCACCTCGCGCAGCGCGGCGTCGACGCTCGACTCGCCGGGCTTCAGCGCGCCCTTGGGCAGCGTCCATACCGGCTGGTCGCGCAAATCGCGCGCACGGATGAGCAGCACGCGGCCCTCGGTGTCGAGCACGAGGCCGCCGGCGGAGAATTCCAGACGTGGGCTCGCCTGGCGAGGCGACATGCGTTCATCATACCTGCTGAGGTGAGCCGGCCGCGATGACCGTCGATCTGCTGGAGCACTTTCCCGCGGGCGCCACGCCGCGCCCCGAGCAGGCGCGCCTGCTGGCCGGGCTCGCTGACGCGCTGGCCGAGATCGCCGACGATCCGCGGGCGCCGCGCGTGCTGCTCGTGGAGGCGCCGCCCGGCATCGGCAAGAGCCATCTCGCGATGACGCTGGCGCGCTGGAGCGGCGACGCCTACCTGCTGACGTCGCAGAAGCACCTTCAAGACCAGTACGAGCGCGAGTTCGGCGGCGAGCTGGCCCTGGTCAAGGGCCGCGACAATTACCTGTGCGAGCGCTACCCGGGTGCCGCGGTGCCGACCTCGCGCGGCCTGTGCCGACGGGCGCGCGGCCCGGCCTGCGGGTGCCCGTACGTGCGCGCCAAGCAGGCGGCCATCAACGCGCCGATCTTCTGCACGAACACCGCCTATTTCGCGACGCTGCGGCACTGGCATGCCGAGCACCTCCGGCGGCGCCGCCTGCTGATCGTCGACGAGGCGCACAACCTCGAGAACCAGCTCGTCTCCGTCTTCACCGCCCGCTTCTCGCACGACGAGATGCGCGCGTGGTTCGGACGGCCCCTGCCGCGTCTGGCGCTGGCCGACGAATACCGGCCGGTGCTGGCCGAGCACGTCGAGCGGCTGGAGACGCGCCGGCAGGAGATCGTGCACGCGCTCGACGGCGTGCATCCGCCCGAGCTGCCGGACGACGTCGTGCTCGCGGCGCCCCCGACCCGCGAGGAGCAGGACCTCCTGGAGCAGCGCGAGCAGCTCGACGCGGCCCTGGCACGGCTGACGTTCTTTCTCGAGGCCGAGGACCGCGAGTGGATCGTGCGCTATCCGGAGGCGCCGGCCGCCGCGCTGTCGCTGGTACCGTTGACCGTGGCCGCCATGGCCCGCGCCCTGCTGGCCGACTGCGCGGAGGTGACGGTCCTGTCGTCGGCCTATCTGGGCCACCGCGACGTGCTGGCCGAGTGCTTCGAGCTCGAGCCGAGCGACGTTCGCGTCTTCACGATCGGTTCGCCATTTCCGCTCGCGCAGCGGCCGATCGTCTACCGGCCCGTCGGGGCGCTGTCGCGCGCCACCACCGCGCGCCTGGAGCCGGCGCTCTTCGCCGAGGTGGCGGCGATCCTGGCCGCGCACCCGGATCAGAAGGGGCTCGTCCATGTGGCGTCCTACGAGATGGGGCGTCGCCTGGTTCACGACCTCGCGGTGCGCGCGCCGCGCGAGTCGCGGCGCCTGCTGTGGATCGATTCGGCGGGGGGCAAGCTGCCGGCGCTCGACCACCATCGCGCCTCGCCCCTGCCGACGGTGCTCGTCTCGCCGTCGCTCCGCGAAGGGGTCGACCTGCCCGACGACTTCCTGCGCTTCCAGGTCGTCACCAAGCTGCCCTACCCCGATCTCGGCGACCCCTGGACCGCCGCCCGCCGCGCCCGCGATCAGCGCTGGTACGCCATCGAGACGGCCAAGGCGCTGCTGCAGGCCTACGGTCGCTCCTGCCGCCACGCCGACGATCACGGCGTGACCTACGTGCTCGACGCGCAGTTCGCGCGCTTCCTGCAGCATTATCGTGTCCTGCTGCCGGCCTGGTTCCTCGACGCCGCCGAGCCGGCGCTGCGCCATCTCGAGCGCGAGCCCGGGTGCTAGGATGGGCGCGGTGACGGATCCCCGGGACGTCGAGAGCGTGATGCAGGCGGTGCGCTTCCAGTGTTACCGCGAGAACATCTACGGCGCGCTCGAGCTGGTGGAAGCCGCCCACGCGAGCCATCCCGACCCCCGCTACGCCGCCGAGGCGGCGCGCATCCGTTCGTGGCTGACGCACCTGGGCAGCCGCGACGCCTACATCGGCGCCCAGGAGTCGCAGTACCGGCGCCTGCGCTGGCGCGCCGGGCTCAAGCAGCTCGAAAAACGGATCCGCATGGCCCTCGGGCGCAAGACGCGGAAGATGGTGGAGCGGCGCGGGCGCGATCCGGAGTTCGTCGAGCTCGAGCGCGAGATCGCCGCCGCCCGTCCCACGCTGGTGCTCGACGCCGGCTGTGGCGAGGGGGCCGTGGCCATGGCCGTCGCCGCCCGGCACCCCGAGCTGCACGTCGAAGGCGTGGAGGTGGCCGCCGCCAACGTCGAGATCGCCCGCAAGCTCAACCGGTTTCCCAACGTCGCCTTCCGCGAGGGCCTGGCCGAGGAGGTCCATCAGCTCTTCGGCTCGGGCACCTTCGACCTCGCCTACTCGTTCGCGGTGCTCGAGCACGTGCGCGACGTCGAGGCGACGATCCGCTCGATCACGACCGCCCTGCGGCCGGGAGGGCGTTTCTGCTTCGTGGTGCCGATGCACGAGTTCCGCGTGACGGGGCCGCTGCCGGAGTACACGCCGATCCACGGGTATGCCGACCACTGCCGCGTGTTCTCCGAGCGCGAGCTGTACGCGCGCTTCGGCCGTGAGAAGGACTTCCGGCTGGTGAAGATCCCCGGCCGCTGGAAGCCCGGCGAGTTCCCCGACACCGTCGAGCCGATCGAGTTCGGCTCGTTCTTCGTCGGCTACACCCGTCCCTGACCGTCCGCGTGCCGCAATGGCCGGAAAAACAGGCGCCCCGACGCCAATGTGCCCAAGGCTCGGGCGTCACCCCGTCGTCGCCGACGTTCGCATGCCGACATAACCTGCGGCCGGAACGCGCCATCTGCGCGGCGCTGCACGCATCGCCTCGCTGGCACGACGCCTGCTACCCACCGCGCACCGCGGGGGCAACGACGTCCCCGACCAAGCGCCGTTGCTTCGCAAGGCAACGGCGCTTTCATTTGCCGTGTTGCGGCGCGATGACGAACAGATCACGAGGAGACGACGGATGGCGAAGCGAGTTCTGCTGGTGCTGACGACGAACGACGACGGCGCGAGTGCCACCCGGGACGTGGCGGGGGTCGCCCGCGCGGCGGGCGGCACGGTGCGGGTGATGTACGTTCATCCGCTGCCACGCCCGCGCGTCGATCGATATGGCCGGATCGTCGCCGACGTCGATCGGGAGATGGCGCGACTGACGACGCGAGCGCTGACACGCCTCGAGGCCTCGACGGCCGACGTGCGCGACGTCCCGATCGAGCGCGTGGTTCGCTTCGGCCGGCTCGGCCGGGAGCTCGCCATCGAGGCCGCCGTGTTTCGCGCCGACCTCGTGGCGCTCGCTGCTCCCCCGCGGCCGTCGCTGCGCCATCGGCTGCAGGCCTGGTATCTGGAGCGGATCGCCCTCGGGAGCGCGGTGCGGCTGGTCGTGCTCCCGATGCCGGTCGCTCGTGGAGAGCGCGGCGCGGCCGAGACGACCGTCGTCGCCGCGCTCCGGTAGGCGACTCCGATGAGCGTTGACGTCGTCCGCCGCTCGCTGATGCTGCACGGCCGGCGGATCTCCTACCTCACGCTCGCCGCCGAGATCGGCGGGCCGCTGATCGTGCTGATCCACGGCTCCGGCGTGAGCGCCCGCTACTGGGTCGAGCAGCTCCGCGGCCTGGCGCCGGCGGGCCACGCCGTGGCGCTCGACCTGCCCGGTCACGGGCAGTCGGACGACGCGCTCGACCCGAGCGCCGAGCACTATGCCGACGTCGTCGGGGACTTCGTCGAGGCGCTCGGCGTCGGACCGGCGATCGCGGTGGGCCACTCGCTCGGCGGGGCGGTCGCGCTGGCGCTCGCGGCCCGGCGCCCCACCGTGGTCCGCGGACTCGTCCTGCTGTCGGCCTGCGCCCGTCTGCCCGCGACGGAGAGTCCCGCGCAGTGGCTGTTGCCCTTCCTGCCCGGGCCGCTGCGCAAGGCGCTCTTCTTCATGACGGCCAAGCGGTTGCTCTTCGCGCCGTGCGCCTCGGCCGGCGCCATCAGTCTCGGCATGCAGGAGCTGCGCGCGTGCCGTCCCCAGACGCTGGCCCGTGATGTCGCCATCGCGCGCACGATGGACCTGACCGAGCCGGCGCGGATGCTGCGCCTGCCGACGCTGATCCTGTGCGGCAGCCGCGACCAGGTGACGCCCCCCGAGCTCTCGCAGGAGCTGAATGCGCTCGTCGCGGGATCGCGGCTGGTCGTCATCGAAGGCGCCGGGCACATGGCGCTGATGGAAGCGCCGGCCGTCGTCAACCGCGAGATCGCGGCGTTCGCGGAGGCCGTCACGAGCGCCTCGCGCGTCGCGGGCCACCGTCCCGTCGTCGACCGCCGCGCGGTGTCGCCGCCGCGCCGGCTGCTGGCCCGTCTCCGCGCGCTGTTCGCGACCTCCTGACCCGGCGCTACGCCTGCGACGCCCGCGCGGCCGAGCGGCCGGCGATGCGACCGAACACCGCGCCCGCCATCAGCCCTGCCCCGCCGGGGTAGTTGTGATAGAAGAGGCCGCCGACCAGCTCGCCGGCGGCGAACAGACCGGGAATCGGCCGCTGCTCGCAGTCGATGACCTCGCCGCGCTCGGTGATCTTGAGCCCGCCGAAGGTGAAGGTGATGCCGGTGGTCACCGCGTAGCCGACGTAGGGCGGCGTGTCGAGCGGCTGGGCCCAGTTGGACTTCGGTGGCGTGATGCCGCGGGTGCCCTTGCCGTCCTTCACGGCCGGATTGAAGGGCACGTCCTTGGCGACCGCGGCGTTGAACTCGCGCACGGTCCGCGCGAAGCCGGCCGCGTCGATCTCGAGCTTGCGCGCCAGCTCCTCCACCGTGTCGGCCTCCGCCTTGGTGACCTCGCGGATCCGGTACTCCTCGCGCAGGATGTCCACGACCTTCTGGTCGAAGATCTGGAACGCCGTGCGGCGTGGCTGCCCGAGCACGGCGCGGCCGTACTTCACGTAGGTGTAGTTGCGGAAGTCGGCGCCCTCGTCGACGAAGCGCTCGCCGCGGAGGTTGACGATGAGCCCCAGCGGATAGGAGTGCTTCTGGAAGTTGTCGCCGACCTTGCGGTCGCCGTGCCACGGCGCGTTGAGATCCCACTGCACGGAGTGGCAGCCGCTCCAGTGCCCCCACGGCAGCGCCCCGATGTCCAGCGCCATGCGGATGCCGTCGCCGGTGTTGTAGGGCGTGCCGCGCACGCGCGCGAGCTCCCAGTTGGGTCCCAGATAGCGCGTGCGCATCTCGGGATTGGCCTCGAAGCCGCCGGCGGCCAGCACGACCGCGCGGGCGGTGATCGTCTCGCTCCCGGCGGGCGTGCGCACCATCACGCCGGTCACGCGCCCGCGATCGTCGGTCAGCACACGCGTAGCCTTGGTCTCGAAGCGCACGTCGATGCCGGCCCGGGCGGCCGACGCATACTCCATGTCGATCAGGCCGGGGCCGCCGCCGACGGCCTCCAGCACCAGGCCGCCCCAGAACCGGAACTTGCCGCCGACCTTGTAGGCCTGGCGCCCGAACATCGGGATCCAGCGGATGCCGCGCTCCTTCATCCAGCGCACGGTGGGCTGCGACTCGCGCACGAGCAGGAGCGCCAGGTCGGGATCGGCGCAGTCCTCGGTCACCCGCATCAGGTCGTCGTAGAAGTTGTCCTCGGTGTAGGGATCCACCTCCATCTGCGCGGCTTCCTGGTCGGAGAGATCGCTCCAGCACGAGCACGCGGGCCCCCGCCTCGCGGGCCGACAGCGCCGCGCACATCGCGGCGTTGCCGCCCCCCACCACGACCACGTCGGTTCCCGGCATCGCCATCAGCCGATGATCTCGCTGATCTGGATCTGGGGCTGGATGCTCGTGTAGTTCGGGATGTCGGCCAGGATCTCGGCGCCGTGCTGGCTCATGCCCTTCTGGAAGTCCTCCGCGCGGTCGAAGTACACGTGACCGAGGGCGACGTACGGCGCCGGCGACCCCGGGGCGCCACCGGCCTTGCCGCGATCGACCTCCGTCCGGACACACCCGAACGCGCCGAGCCGCTCGCGCACGAGCTTCATGTGCTTGTTGACGTAGTAATCGTGGTCGAACTTCTTGCCGCTCTCGTTGGGATAGAGGACGGTGATCCTCACCATGGATGGCCTCCACGACGAACGAGTCGAGTCGTGGGCGTACGGTAGGGCGACGTCCGATGCGTGTCAAGCGAAGCCGCGGTGGGGCTCGCGGTGTCTCGGACGCGACACCGCGCCACCGGTCGCCAGCGGTCAGATCACGTGTCAAACAGGAGCGGACAGATCACCCGTCAAACAGGCGAGATGGCCGCGGTGGGCCGCGGTGGGCCGGCGACCGTCGAGCGTGGGTCGCGTTTACACGCGCGCGGGATCCGGCCGGCCGAGCAACCCGTAGGGACGGACGAACAGCACGGCCAGCAGCACGAGATACGACGCCACGCTGCTGAATCCGCCGCCGACCACGGGGTCGAGGTAGCCGGCGGCGAGGCTCTCCAGCACCCCGATGAGGATCGCCGCCACCACGGTGCCCGGAATGCTGTCGAGGCCGCCGAGGATCACGATCGGAAAGATCTTCAGGCCCAGCAGCGCAACGCCGAAGCCGCCGCCCATCACCACCGTCCACAGCGTTCCCGCCACGACGCCCACGGCGCCCATCAGCGCCCACGTGAGCGCGAGGTGACGATCGACGTCGATCCCGACGGCCAGCGCGGTCTGCTGGTCGTCGGCGATCGCCCGCAGCGCCACGCCCGTCCGGCTGGCGCGAAAGAACCAGCTCACCGCCACGATCGCGAGCCCGGCGGCCAGCGCCGCGACGAGCTTGCCGGCGGCGAGCGGAACGCCGTGCACGACGAGCGCGTCGAGGGGGATCGGCAGCGGAATGCCGCCCGCCACGCCGCCGAGCCCGACCGCCGTCGCCCCGCGAATGAGCGCGCCGAGACCGAGCGTCACCATGATCAGCGCGATCGTCGGCTGCCCGACCATCCGGCGGAGCGCGAGGCCGCTGAAGGCGGCCGCCATCGACCCCGTGCCCCCGCAGGCCACCGCGACCGCGCCGGCGAGCCCGAGCCCCAGCGCGTGGACGCCGGCGGCGACGAGACGGGAGCCGAGCATGAGCCACTCGCCGAGGGCGAAGTTGATCACGCCGGAGGCCTTGTACACGATGACGAAGGCCAGGGCCGCCAGCGCGTACACCGTCCCCGCCAGCGCGCCGTCCACGACGAGCGCCACGAGGAAGATCATGCGCGCCGGGGCCCTACTGGGCCCGGGCCTGGCGCAGCATCTCGATCAGGACTTCGCGGCTCTGGGCGGCGGTGACGACCTCGCGCGGAAACGCGATCCGTACGCTCGACAGCCGCTCGCCCTGGCGCAGGCGCAGCGTGAAGCCGAGCCGATCGACGGTCGCCATCGTCGCCTCGGCGGCGGCTTCGCCGGCGAAGTGCCGGGCGTACGCGATCAACGCGTCGGCGTGGTCGCGGTTCATGTGCTCGACGATCCCGGCGGCGGCGTCGGCCAGCGGATCGGGTCGGGCGGAGGCGTAGTCGGCGGCCGTGAGCCAGTCCATCGCGGCGAAGCCGCCGACGAAGTAGGCGTCCAGGATCTCGAGCCGCCAGAACGCGAAGTCCTCGAAGTCCACCCAGTAGCCGGCCCGCGGATGGCGCGCGAGGTACGCCGTGCGCGCCTCCGCGATCTCTCCGCTCGCGAGGCGTCGCGCCTCGCCCATCAGCGTGAGGCGTCCGGCCGCCAGTGGATCACCGCTCCAGTCGGGCTGGGTGACGAGCAGGCTCGCGCGCGGATCGGCCTCGAGGTTCTGGGTGTGCATGGCCATCGAGCTGATGAGCAAGAGTGGACGGCCGCCGCCGTCGAGCGCGTATGGCATGACCGAGCCGAACGGGTGGCCGGGATGGCGTCGCGAGAGCGTGGCCAGCGTGCCGGTGCGGCCCAGATGAGCCAGCGTGCGCGCGCGCTCGGCGTACGTGGGCTCGGGCACGACCGGGGCGCCGGGCGGACGCGGCGGCCCCGCGTGACGGCTCATCAGCGCCTCACGATCTGCAGCGAGTCGGTATGCCTGACCATCGCCCCGTCGGCGGCCGCTCCATTCACCGAGAGTACCAGCGCGTTCGAGCCCGGCGCGAGCGGCAGCCGGACCACGTCGTGGCCGCCCGGCGTCGGCGTGAAGCTGGCGGTGACGTCGCGGCCGGCCAGCGTCGCCCGGAAGCTGTCGCGCGCGATCGTCGGCGCGTAGAAGACGATGACGGTGATGGACGTCTCCCCGGGCGCGAGCTGCGTCTGTCCGGCGACCGGGTACGCGTAACTCAGCAGACGCGCGCCCTGCCCCCAGCCGCCGCCGAGGCGCGGGGCCGCCGGTGGCGACGCGCCGGCGTAGTCCAGCCGATAGCGGTGGACGCGGCCGGTGCGCGTCGGCACGTCGCGAACCTCGCTCGGCGCCGCCGACTGACCCGCGACGTCGGTGGCGTAGACCGTCATGTCGTACGTGCCGCTGGCGATGCCGATCACGTCGAGCGCGTAGACGCCGGTGCCCGGCTGGCTGACTTCGATCTCCCGCCCTTCGGTGTCGCCGGTGCCCGTGCCGTAGCTGGCGCGCGGGATCTCCTGATAGTCGCGCTTGCTCTGCGGCTCGCGCCCGAGGCGGCGGCCGCGCGCGTCGGTCACGAGCAATTCGGTGACCGGCTCGGCGGCGGCGGCTCCGATCCAGCCATACACGCGCAGGGAGAGGTACGAGTTGTCGCGCCGCTCCGCGAGATCGAACGCCGGCCGCGCGGCGGCCGTGTAGGGAATGTCCCACCGATCGACCGCGCCCGGCTCCGTCGAGGCGCGGGCGATGTGCATCCAGCGCCGGCGCCCGGCGCGATCCCACTGCGCGACCGCCAGATCGAGCAGCGCCTGATCGGTGCCGGCGACCTCGAGCACGTAGTGGCCGTCGGGCGGATCGTTCAGCGTGACGCCGGTGCCGAAGAGTCCGCGCGGCCCGACGGGCGCGTTCGGCTGCGGGTTCACCAGCGGGCCCCACGTCCCGTTCGGCACGTCGGCGAATCGCCGGCCCGTCTCGTCCACGCCGACGCGCCGGCCCTGCGGATCGATGACCAGCACGTTGGCGCCGAGCGGCGCCGGCAGCGGACGCCCGTCCTGACCGGTGACGTAGACGCTGACGGTGAGGCGATAGGGCGGCTCGAACGTCGGCTCGATGATGGTGACGCCGCTGCGGTTGGCCCCGGGCCCCGGCCGCATGATGACCTGGGCGGCAGCGGTCGTGCCGGCGCCGAGCAGCCAGACGATCAGCCCGGCAGCCGCCCAGCGCGGTGTCCCCGTGCGGAGATGCTCCTCGACCGAAGTCACTCCCGCGTGGCCGTGAATGGACAGATCTGATTGTAGGCGCAGAAGCCACACGCGTTGCGCGAGGGCTTCGCGTCGAAGCGGCGGGCGCGAATGCCGGCGGCGGCCTCCTGCACCGCGGTGATCGCGGTGTCCACGTCGCTGGCGGTCGGCTCGTGACGCCCGACCACGCTGGTCTCGATGAAGCGCAGCTCGACGCGCTGGGGCAGGCGGCCGGTCATCTCGCGCCAGGCGAGCGCGTACACCTTGAGCTGGAGATTGTCCGCCACGCGGCGGTCGGCATCCTTCTGGCGCTTCACCTCGCTGGTCTTGTAGTCCACGATGACGGCGCCCAGCAGGTCCTCGTCGACACGGTCGAAGCGGCCACGCACGCGGTTGGGGCCGATCGCGAAGCCGAACTCCTTCTCGACGTGCGTCGGCTTCAGGCCGTCGGCTTCCTCGTGGTGCCAGAAGCGCGTGAGTGCCTGGCGGCCGGCGGCCTGCCGCGCCTCCTGGTGCTGCCAGGTGAGGAAGCCCTGGTTCTCCCACTTGCGGTCGTACTCGGCCAGCAGGTCCTCGAGCGACGTGTAGTTGCCCTCGACGCGACGCTTGAGATAGAACTCGACGACCGCGTGGATGGTGCTGCCGTAGACGACCGTGTGATGCCGGCGGATCGGCACGCGCAGGATGTGGACGTAGCGGTACTTGAGCGGGCACGTCTGGTAGTCGTCCACCTGCTTGTGGCTCAACAGGAGCTCCTCGTCGGGCGCCAGCGGCGGCGACGTCTCGCCGGTCGGCTCGGCCGGCGGCGCGAAGCACTCGATCTCCTCCACGGCGCGCGCCTTGAACGGCCGGGCGGCGTCCTTGGGGAGGTTCAGCGCCTCCAGGACGAACTGGCTCACCTTGCGCTCGCGGGCGCCGCCGTAGTCCCGCGCGCTCGTGAGATAGAGCTCGCGCTCCGCGCGCGTCATCGCCACGTAGAAGAGCCGACGCTCCTCCTGCATGTGGAAGTCGCCGGTCGGCAGCAGGTCCTTGCTCAGCTCGACCGGCAGCTCGAGCGCGTCGCGGCGGCGCTGCACGGGAAACTTGCCCTGGACGAGATTGACGACGAAGACGATGGGGAACTCCAGGCCCTTGGCCTTGTGCACCGTCAGGACGCGCACGGCCGGCGTCTCCACGTCGGCCTCGGCCACGGCGGGGTCCTCGCCGGCATCGATCAGCGCGTCCAGATGCTTCACGAACTCGCGGACGTTGTCGTACTTCAGCGCCTTCGACGCCGCCAGGATCCGCCGGAAGAACTTGGAGATGTTCTGGACCTCGGCCTCGTCGCGCGCGGTGGCCGCCTTCGTGATCCGCGTCAGCCAGCCGGAGTCGGCGAGGAACTGGTAGAGCAGCTCGCCGGTCGGCATCTCGCGCCCCAGCTCCATGTAGCGCACCAGGTCGCCCACGAGCTGGCGGATGGCCACGTGCCCCTCGGCCGACACCTCGCCCGTCAGCTCGGGAATCGCGTCGAGTGTGCGCAGCACGTCGAAGAGCCAGCGATGCTTGCGATCGGCGTGCGTCGCGCAGCGCGTGAGGTCGACGATGGGCACCTGGTAGAGCTCGGAGGAGGCCAGGTAGTGAACGCTGACCGAGTCGTCCGGATGGGCGACGGCGCGCAGGAAGGCCAGCAGCAGCCGCACCTCCGGCCGTCCGTACAGCCCGGCGTTGCCGGAGAACGTCCACGGCACCCCGCGCATGTTGAACGAGCGCAGGAACTGGTCGGCGTCGCCGTTGGAGCGCACGAGGATCGCCACGTCGTCGTAGCGCCAGTCGCCCGTCTCCACCCGCTCCTGGATCGTCCGGGCGACCTCGTCCGCCTCCCGGGTGGCGGTCTCGAAGTGCAGGTGCTGGGGGTCGTGGCCGTCGTGCTCACGCACGGCGACCAGCTGCTTGCTGATGCCGCTGCGCACCTCCAGGCGATCGGGATTGTTGTTGACGATCAGGCGATAGGCCGCGTCGAGGATGCGCTGGTCGGAGCGGAAGTTGTCGGTCAGGACCACCTGCCGCGTGTCGCGGTAGTGCTCGAGAAACGCCACGACGTTGGAAATGGCGGCGCCGCGAAAGCGGTAGACCGCCTGATCGTCGTCCAGGACACAGGCCACGTTGCGGTGGCGCGCGGCCAGCAGCTTCACCAGCTCGAACTGCGCGTAGTTGGTATCCTGGAACTCGTCGACCAGGATGTAGCGATAGCGGCGCTGGTAGTAGGTGAGCACGTGCGGGCGCTCGCGCAGCAGGCGCAGCGCCAGCACGATCTGATCGCCGAAATCGATGTTGCCCTCGCGCGCCATCAGCTCCCGGTACGTCGCGTAGGTCCCGGCCAGCTCGACCTGGGCCTCGGCGCGATCGCGGGCGTCGGCCTCGTCGTCGGGGGCGGCGACGGCGGCCGCCGCCTGCAGCGCGGCGGCGCAGCGGCGATAGTCGTCGGGCGAGATGTCCTCGTCCTTGCAGCGGCTGACGAGCGTGATGATCGCCTGCAGGTGCCGCGTGGGGTCGCCGAGCGGACGGTAGCGCGCCAGCGGCAGCTCGAAGAGACGATCGCGCAGGAAGATCACCTGCTCGGCGCGGCTCAGCACGCTGAAGTCGTTCTTGAGCCCGATCTCCAGCGAGTGCCCGCGCGGAGGCTGTCGCCGAAGGCGTGGAAGGTCGCGATCTCCACGTCGGCGTAGCCGTAGTCCACCAGCTGGTCGACGCGCTCCTCCATCTCGGCGGCGGCCTTGTCGGTGAACGTGAGGGCGAGGATCTCTTCGGGACGCGCGCGGCGCTGCGCGATGAGCCAGGCGATGCGCCGGGTGATGACGGTGGTCTTGCCGGTACCGGCGCCGGCGACGATCAGCAGCGGCCCCGCGTCGTGGGTGACGGCCTCGCGCTGGGCAGCGTTGAGGCCGTCGAGGACGCGGTCGCCCGCCATGCCGCTTGCGACTATAACAGCAACGCCGTCACCGACGAACGTCCGGACCGCCGGCCAGCAGGTCCTCCACGTCGCGGGCGTCGACCAGGGCGATGTCGCCCCAGGTGGCGCACTTGAGCGCCGCCACCGCCGTGCCGGCGTCGACCGCCTCCTGCACTCCGCGCCCGGTCAGCGTTTTCCAGAGGAAGCCGGCGACGAAGGCGTCGCCGGCGCCGACCGGGTCGACGACCTGCACCTGGTACCGCCGGCTCGGCCGCCACAGGCGCCCGCCCTCGAGCACGACCGAGCCCGCCTCCCCCTGCAGCAGCGCGATCGTCGCCTTCGGCGCGAGCCGCGCCAGCGCCTCCAGCGTCGCCTCGGCGGCGCCGCTGAGCCCGAACACCGTCTCGGCCTCGGCCTGGCCGAGGAACACGTGGCGGGCGAAGGGCAGCGCGGTCTGGGCGAAGGCGCGCGCCTCGCCCGGCGACCACAGCGCGGCGCGGTAGTTGACGTCGAACGAGAGAGTGGCGGCCTCGCCCAGCGCCTGCTCGACGACGCGTCGCGGCCCCGGGCCCAGCGCCGGCGTGATGCCGCTCAGGTGCACGCAGCGCGCCTGGCGCACCGTCTGCCAGTCGATCGCCTCCGGCGTCAGCCGCGCGAAGGCGGAGTCGCGACGATCGTAGAGGACCCGGATCGGGCGCGGCGGCGTGCCGAACTCCAGGAAGTACACGCCCACGCGGGCGGCGTCCACCATCCGCACCTGGCCGCAGTCGACGCCGTGCGCGGTGAGCTCGCGACGGATCCGCTCGCCCCAGGGATTGGCCGGCAGGGCCGACAGCCAGGCCGCCCGCAGCCCCAGCCGCGCGCACGCCGCCGCCACGTTGGCCTCGGCGCCGCCGATCTGGACGTCGAGCTGACGGATCGTCTCGAAGCGCGCCGGCGACGGGATGGACAACCGCAGCATCACCTCGCCGAGGGCGACGAGGTCGTGCATCTAGCCCAGGCGGATGGCGACCGAGCTGCCGAGGATCATCGAGCCGGTGATGAGCGTGGGTCGCCGCTCGTCGTCGAAGACGACGCGGGCCGGACGGTTCTGC
>VBPC01000165.1 GCA_005887895.1 Candidatus Rokuibacteriota bacterium | reverse complement strand
ATGTAGAGGACCGGCGTGATGTAGAGCGTCAGCAGCTGGGAGACGACGAGGCCGCCGACCACGGCCAGGCCGAGCGAGCGGCGCGCGTCGGCGCCGGCGCCGATGCCGAGCGCGATGGGCAGGGTGCCCAGCAGCGCGGCCATGGTGGTCATCATGATCGGCCGGAACCGCAGCAGACAGCCGCGATAGATCGCCTCGGCCGGCGGCATGCCGCCGCGCTCGGCGTCCAACGCGAAGTCGATCATCATGATGGCGTTCTTCTTCACGATGCCGACCAGCATGATGATCCCGACGAAGCCGTACACGTTCAGCTCGGAGCCGAACAGCACGAGCGTCAGCAGCGCGCCGGCCGCCGCCGCCGGCAGGCCGGACAGGATCGTCAGCGGGTGCACGAAGCTCTCGTAGAGGATGCCGAGCACGATGTAGATGATGATGACGGTCACCAGCAACAGGACTCCCTGCCCCTTGAGCGAGGCCTGGAACGCCTGGGCGGTGCCCTGGAACGACGTGTTGAGCGTGGCCGGCACCCGCAGCTCGCGCTGCATGCGCTCGACCTGGGCCACCGCCTCGCTCAGCGAGACGCCGGGCTTCAGGTTGAACGAGATCGTGACCGACGGCAGCTGGCCCAGGTGAGTGATCGTCAGCGGCCCCACCGTTGGCGTGAGCTTCGCCACCGCGTCGATCGGCACCAGCTTGCCGGACCCCGAGCGGATGTAGAGCATCGACAGCGCGGTGGCATCCCGCTGGTACTGCGGGTCCAGCTCGAGGATCACCCAGTACTGGTTCGACGGCGTGTACATCGTCGACACCTGCTTGGAGCCGTAGGCGCTGTAGAGGGCGTTCTCGATCTGGGCCGGCGTCACCCCCAGCGCCGAGGCCCGGTCGCGGTCGATCTGCACCGTGAGCTGCGGGGTGGCGATCTGCAGATCGGTGTTGGCGTCGATCACGCCGGGCAGCTCGCGGATCTTCTGGAACATCACCGGCGCCCACTGGTACAGCTCGTTGAGATCGGTGTCCTGCAGCGTGTACTGGTAGACGGCCTTGGTCAGGTTGCCGCCGATACGGATCGTCGGCAGATTTTGTAAATAAACATTGATGCCGGGCACGCGCGCCAGCTTGGGCCGCAGCTCCGCGATCACCGTCTCCACGTCGGGCCGCTCGGCGCGCGGCTTGAGCCGGACGAACACGCGGCCGGTGTTGGGCACGACGTTGATGGTGCTGGCCCCGATCGACGACATGAACGAGTCGACGTAGGGGCTGTCGAGCAGGACCTTGGCCACCTCCTGCTGGTGCTCCCGCATGGCGTCGAACGAGATGTCCTGGGCCGCCTCGGTGAAGCCGAAGAACTGCCCGGTGTCCTCGTTGGGGATGAAGCCCTTGCGGATCGTGTAGAACAGCACGCCGGTGACCACGATCGTCGCCAGCAGCGTCACCATCGTGGTGCGGCGGTGGCGCAGCGTCCACTTCAGCGTGGCGTCGTAGGCGCCCAGCATCCCGTCGAAGACCCGCTCGGACATGGCGTACAGCCGGCCGTGCGCGTGGCCCGGCGGCCGCAGGAAGCGGCTGCACGCCATCGGCGTGAGCGTGAGCGACACGAAGCCGGACACGAGCACCGCCACGCCGATCGTCACCGCGAACTCGTGCAGCAGGCGCCCCACCACGCCGCCCATGAACAGCACCGGGATGAAGACGGCGGCCAGCGAGAGCGTCATCGACATGATGGTGAAGCCGATCTCGCGGGCGCCGGTCAGGGCCGCCTCCATGCGCGGCATGCCCTCTTCCATGTGGCGCACGATGTTCTCGAGCATCACGACGGCGTCGTCGACGACGAAGCCGACGCACAGCGTGAGCGCCATCAGCGAGATGATGTCGAGCGTGTAGCCGAGCACGTACATGACGGCGAAGGTGCCGACGATCGACAGCGGCACCGCCAGGCTCGGGATCAGGGTCGCCGACAGATTGCGCAGGAACAGGAAGATCACCAGCACCACCAGCCCGATGGCCAGCAGCAGCGTCATCTCGACGTCGTGGACGGAGTCGCGGATGGCGACCGAGCGGTCGTAGAGGGTGACGAGGTTCAGCGAGGCCGGCAGCGCCTGGCGGAAGGTCGGCAGCAGCGCGCGGATGTTGTCCACGATCTCGACGGTGTTGGTGCCGGGCTGGCGCTGGATGGCCAGGATCACCGCGCGCTCGTCGCGGTACCACGAGGCGACCTTGTCGGTCTGCACGCTGTTGATGATGCGGCCCAGCTCCTCCAGCCGCACCGGCGAGCCGTTGCGATACGCGACGATGACGGGCCGGTAGGCCTCGGCGTCGTTGAGCTGCCCGGTGGCCTGCAGGGTCACCGCCTGGTGGGCGCCGTACAGCGTGCCGGTGGGCAGGTTGACGTTGGCGGCGGCCACCGCCTGCTCGACCTCGTCGATGCCGATGCCGCGGGTGGCGAGCGCGCGCGGATCGACCTGCACGCGCACGGCGTACTTCTGCGAGCCGAACACCTGGACCTGGGCCACGCCGTTGATCGTCGAGATCCGCTGGGCGAGCAGCGTCTGGGCGTAGTCGTCCACCTGGTAGAGCGGCAGCGTCGGCGAGCTCAGCGCCAGGTACAGCACGGGCTGGTCCGCCGGGTTGACCTTCTGGTAGGTCGGCGGCGTCGGCATGCCGGGCGGCAGCAGGGGCGCGGCCCGGGTGAGGGCCGCCTGCACGTCCTGGGCGGCTCCATCGATGCTGCGATCGAGCGAGAACTGGATCGTGATCGCCGTGAGCCCCAGCGCGCTCGTGGACGTCATCGAGTCGATGCCGGCGATCGTCAGGAACTGCTTCTCGAGCGGCGTGGCCACCGCCGAGGCCATCGTCTCCGGGCTGGCGCCGGGCAGCGCGGCCTGGACCTGGATGGTCGGGAAGTCGACGTTGGGCAGGTCGCTCACCGGCAGCAGCCGGAAGCCCATGATGCCGAAGAGGAGGATCGCCGCCATCAACAGCGTGGTGAGGACCGGACGGCGGATGAAGAGGTCGGTGCTCATGCGGGCTTCTTGACGTCCACCTTCGCCCCCGGCACGAGCCGGAGCTGCCCGTCGGTGACGACGCGCTCACCCGGCTTGAGCCCTTTGCCGATCACCATCTCGCTGGCCAGCCGGCGCGCGACCTCGACCGGCCGCGACTCCACCGTGGAGTCCGCCTTGACGACGAACACGTAGGTCCCGTTCTGACCCGTCTGCACCGCCCGCGCGGGCACGACGAGCGCGTTGGGCTCGGTGGTGAGCGTCAGCGTGACGTCGGCGTACTGGCCCGGCCACAGGCGGTTGTCGGTGTTGGCGAAGGTGGCCTTGAGCTGGATGGTCCCGGTGGTCGTGTCGACCGTGTTGTTGACGAACGTCACCTCGCCCCGCGTCGGCTCCTGCTTCTGCTGCGACGGCGCCGCCTGCACGGGCAGCCGCCGCTCGGCGCCGTACTTCTTGATGTCGCCCAGGAACTGCTGGGGCAGCGCGAACGACACGTAGACCGGGTGGACCTGGTTGATCGTGACGATCCCGTTGTCGTCGTTGGCCTTCACGACGGTGCCCACGAACGCGGTCGCGTTGCCGGTGCGCCCGTCCATCGGCGCGCGGATCACCGTGTAGGAGAGCTGCACGCGCGCGCTGTCCACCACGGCCTCGTCGGCGCGGATCACCGCGCGCGTGTTCTCGACGGTGGCCTGGGCGGCATTGGCAGCCGCTCCGGCGTTCGCGACGCCGGCCTGGTCGGCGCGCACGGTCGCCTCGAACGTGGCCATGTTCGTGCGGATCTGGTCGTACTGCTCGCGGGCGATCAGCTCGCGATCCAGCAGCTCACGGTAGCGCTTCTCCTGCACGCGCGCGTTGTCCATCTGGGCGACGTCGCGGGCGAGGTTGGCCTCGGCCTGCTGCACCTCGGCCTGGCGCTGCTTGAGCGCCGCCTCGGCCTGGCTCAGCGCGGCGCGGTCGCGGCCGACGTTGGCCTCGGCCTGCCGCAGAGTGGCCTCGAACGGCCGCTGGTCGAGCGTGAAGAGCACCTGACTCTGGCGGACGTCGTCGCCTTCCTTGAAATGCACCCGCTCGACCTGACCGTTGACGAGCGACTTCACCACGACGCTGGTGTACGCCTGCACGGTGCCGATCGCGGTCAGCTGCACCGGCACGTCGCGCTGCGCGACCTCGCTCACGGTCACCGGCACCGCCGGCCGGGCCGGTTGCCGGCCCTGCCCGGACGCGCGGTCCGAGCAGGCCGCCAGGGGCAGCGCGGCCAGCGCGAGCAGCGCCAGGCGGCGACGCACGCGCGCGGTCACCGAGGGCTCCTGCGGGGTCCGGCGAGCGCGGCCTCGACCAGCGCCTCCAGCCCTTCGACGGCCTGGCCGCGCTGCGAGGGCGTCATGCGGCCGACCACGCGCTCGAGGCCTTCCATGCGCGCCGCCTTGAGGTCGCGGGCGATCTCGGCGCCCCGCCGCGTCAGCTCGAGCACGTAGGCGCGCCGGTCGGCGACGTCGGCGGACCGCTGCACGAACTGCTTTTCCTCCAGGCGGTCCACGATGTGGGTAACCGCCGGCAGCGTGACCGAGAACGCCTTGGCGACGTCGCCCATGTGGCAGCCGGGATGCTCGTCCACGTAGAAGAGCACCTGCGACTGGGCGTAGGTCAGGTCGAGCGGCGACGCCTTCTGCCAGAGCAGCTGGCGGAAGGTGGTGCCGCCCAGCGTGTTGAGCAGGTCGAGCAGACGCTCGGCGTCGCGGCTGATGGGGCGGGAGCCGTTGCGGCGGCGCGGAAGCATGCGCGACAACGTTACAGGAGGTAAATAGTTTAGTCAATAAAGGGTCTCCGCCACCGCCCTGCCGGCCGCCGCCGTGATATAGGATGGGCCGGCCCGCTCAGAGGAGGAGCCCATGGAGCTCGACGACGTCCTGCGCACCACGTTCTCGGCGCGCGACTTCACCAGCGATCCGCTGCCCGACGCGACGCTCTACCGCATCCTCGACCGCGCCCGGTTCGCGCCGAGCGGCGGCAACCGTCAGGGTTGGCGCGTCGTCGTCGTGCGCGACCGCGCCACCCGCGAAGCGCTCGCCGCGCTCAACGTCCCGGCCGCCAAGCGGTACGCGGCCCAGGCCCAGAACGGGGAGAACCCCTGGAACACGATCGACCCGCCGCGGGTCGACGCCGCCACCATCGAGCGCACCACGCCGCCGGCCCGGCTGACCGAAGCGGTGCTGAAGGCCGCCGTCGTGCTGGTGATCTGCGTCGACCTCAAGGTCGTCGCCTCCACCGACTCCGAGCTCGAGCGCGTGGGCGTCATCAGCGGCGCGTCGATCTATCCGTTCGCCTGGAACGTCCTGCTGGCCGCCCGCGAGCAGGGTTTCGGCGGCACCATCACCACGCTGGCCGTCGCCGAGGAGCCCAAGATCCAGGCGCTGCTCGGCATCCCGTCCCACGTCGCGGTCGCCGCCGTCATGCCGCTCGGTCGTCCCGTGAAGCCGCTGACGAAGCTGAAGCGCAAGGCGGTCCACGAGTTCGCGATGCTCGAGCGCTGGGGCGGCCCCCCGCTCGCCGCCGGCCGCTGAGGCGCCGGCCGTGAACCGGCTCGCGAAGAAAGTGGCGCTCGTCACGGGCGGCGCCAGCGGCATCGGCGAGGCGACCGTGCGCCTGTTCGTCGCCGAGGGCGCCGCCGTCGTCATCGCCGACGTCGACGCCGACGGCGGCCGGCGCCTGGCGGCCGAGCTCGGCGCCGGCGCCGCCCATGTGCGCGCCGACGTCAGCCGCGAGGCCGACGTCGCCGGGGCCGTCGCCGACACCGTCGCGCGCTTCGGCCGGCTCGACTGCATCTTCAACAACGCGGGCTACGCCGGCGTCGGCGGCCGGATCGAGGACGTCCCCGTCGGCGGCTTCGACGAGACGCTCGGCGTCCTCCTGCGCGGCGTCTTCCTCGGCATGAAGCACGCGGCGCCGGTCATGAAGCGCCAGGGCGGCGGCTCGATCATCAGCACGGCCAGCGTGGCGGGCCTGCGCACCGGCTACGGCCCGCACGTCTACAGCGCGGCCAAGGCCGCCGTGATCCATCTCACGCGCACGGTGGCGATGGAGCTCGGCGAGCACGGCGTGCGCGTGAACTGCATCTGCCCCGGGGGCATCGCCACCCCGATCTTTCCCAAGGGCCTCGGCCTGCCGCTCGAGCGCTACGAGGAGACGATCCGCCAGATGAAGGGCGTGCTGGAGAACCTGCAGCCGATCCGGCGCTCGGGCGTACCGGAGGACATCGCGCACGCCGCGCTGTGGCTGGCCAGCGACGAGTCGACCTTCGTGAACGGCCACGCCCTCGTCGTCGACGGCGGCCTCACCGGCGGCCGCATGTGGTCGGAGTCGGTGCTGCGCCGCTCCGCGCTACGCGCCGCACTGGGGCTCGAGCCGGAGGCGTGATGACGCCGCCAGATCGCTCGTACGTGCCCGCGGCCGGCCATGGCTGGGCGCTGCCGTTCTACGATCCGCTCACCCGCCTGCTCGGCGTCGACGCCGCCCGGCGGGCGCTGGTCGAGCAGGCCGCCCTCCGACCTGCTCAGCGCGTCCTCGACATCGGCTGCGGCACCGGCAGGCTCATCGTACTCGTCGCCCACCTGCATCCCGACGTGGAGGTCGTCGGCCTCGACCCCGACCCCAAGGCGCTGGCCCGCGCGCGTCGCAAGGTGGAGCGGGCCGGCGTCAGCGTGCAGCTCGATCGGGGCTTCGCCGACGCGCTGCCGTACGCTCCTGCGTCGTTCGATCGCGTGTTCTCCTCGTTCATGCTGCATCACCTGGAGCCGACGCAGAAGGTGGCGGCGCTACGCGAGGTGCGGCGTGTGCTCGAGCCCGGCGGCGCCCTGCACCTGCTCGACTTCGGCGGCGCGGGGCCGGGGCCGCGCGGCGTCCTGGCCCGGATGCTCCACGGCGGTGAGCGCTTGCGGGACAACTTCGGCGGCCGGATTCCCGTCCTGATGACCCAGGCCGGCCTCGCCGACGCGCGCGAGATCGGCCACCGCGCGATGCTCTTCCGGCAGATCGCCTACTACCGCGCTACGGCGTGACATCGAGGAGCGCCCCGGCTCCGCCGGGGCGCTCCGAACGTCAGGGGGTTTGGGGGCCATTTCGTGGCCCCCATCTATACCCAGCATCCGCGCCGAGCTTCGGCGGCGCCCGGCGAATCCGCGGCCGGGCGCCGTCGAAGGACAGCGGCAGCGCGACGAGCGAGAAGTCGTCGCCGGGCACCGGCTGGATCATGTCGAGCG
This sequence comes from Candidatus Rokuibacteriota bacterium, assembly GCA_005887895.1. Taxonomy (GTDB): domain Bacteria; phylum Methylomirabilota; class Methylomirabilia; order Rokubacteriales; family CSP1-6; genus AR5. The sequence goes on along the minus strand of VBPC01000165.1, from coordinate 18,734 downwards.
CGACCGCCTGCGGATGCGCGACGGCGTCCGGCAGGCTGTTGATCACCGCGCACGGCACGCCCTCGGCCTCCAGCAGGTCGATCCACTCGCCCTTGCTGCGCGTGAGGAAGATCGCGTCGATCTCCGGCAGCAGCGCGTCCTTGCGCTCGACGCGGGCGGCGTTGGTCGCGAAGCGCGGATCCTTCGGCCATTCGGGATGGCCGAGCACGGCGGCGAGCTTCGCGAAGAGCCGGTCGTTGCCGGCGGCGACGATCAGCGGGCCGGTCTTGGTCTCGAACGCCTGGAACGGCACGACGCGGTTGCTGCCGGTGCGATGGCGCTCGGGGACGCTCCCGGAGGCGCGGAAGCTGGCGTAGTGGCCCTTGAGCCAGGCCAGGCCCGTCTCGAACAGCGACGTCTCGACGACGCCGCCGCGCCCGGTCCGGGCACGGCGCACGAGCGCACCCAGCACGCCCATCGCCGCCCACATGCCGCTGCCGTAGTCGAGGATCGAGGTGCCGATGCGCGTGGGCGGACCGTTCTCGTCGCCGTTCATCATCATCAGGCCGCAGAAGGCCTGCACCATCGGCTCGTAGCCCGGCTTGAGCCGCAGTGGTCCGGTGGGCCCGAACGCCCACACCGAGCAGTAGATCAGCTTCGGATAGCGTGCCGTCAGCGCCTCGGCGCCGAGGCCCAGCGCCTCCAGCGACCCCGGCTTGAGGTTCTGCACCAGCACGTCGGCCTCGCCGATCAGCTCGACCAGCGGCGCCACGGCCGCGCGGTCCTTGAGATCGACGGTGATCGAGCGCTTGTTGGCGTTGACCGCGAGGAAGCCCGGCGACACGCCCTGGTGGAAGGGCGGGCCCCAGCGGCGCGCGTCGTCGCCCTCGGGGCGCTCGACCTTGATGACGTCGGCGCCCATGTGGGCGAGGATCTCGGCGGCCACCGGCCCCGCGAGGTTCTGCGCGAGCTCGACGACGCGCACGCCCTCGAGCGGCAGCATCAGCGGAAGAGCTGGCGGGCGATGACCATGCGGTGTACCTCCGACGGGCCCTCGCCGATGCGCCGCACCCGGGCCTCGCGGTACCAGCGCTCCAGCGGAAACTCCTTCGACACGCCGTAGCCGCCGTGGATCTGCACGGCCGCGTCGACGACGCGCCCGAGCACCTCGCTCGAGTAGAGCTTGGCGATCGAGGCCTCGACGCGGGCGTCCTCGCCGCGGTCGGCCTTCCAGGCGCCCTCCCAGATGAGCCAGCGGCAGGCGCGGATCTCGACCTCGGCGTCGGCCAGCATCCATTGAATGGCCTGGCGCTGGCTGAGCGGCACCCCGAACGTCGAGCGCTGCTTGGCATGCGCGATCGCCATGCGATGGGCGGCCACCGCCACCCCGAGATTCGTCGCGGAGTACGGGAAGCGATTCTTCACGAGCAGATCGAAGGCGAGGTCGAGCCCCTGTCCCTCGGCGCCGACGAGGGCGTCGGCCGGCAGCTCGACGTCCTCCAGGGTGACGTCATTGGGAATCGCCGCGGTGCGGATCGTGCGGATGTTCTTCGCGGTGAACCCCGGCGTGCCGGGCTCGACGATGAAGCACGAGATGCCGGCGCGGCCCTTGTCCTTGCCGGTGCGCGCCCACACGAGGCCCCAGCGGGCGTGGTGGGCGTTGGAGATGAAGACCTTGCGGCCGTTGAGCACCCACCGGTCGCCGCGCCGCTCGGCGCGCGTCTGGATGGCGCCGGCCGGGTCGGAGCCGCCCGACGGCTCGGTGATGGCGAAGAACGTCCGCCAGCCCTCGCGCACCGTCGGCTCCGCGTACTTCTTGATCTGCTCCTTGGTGCCCGCCCAGATCGCCGGTGGCGGGTAGCGGCCGAACACGCCGCAGCCCACGTTGTAGAGTCCCATCCGGTGCTGCGCCATCTCCTCCAGCACGACCGACATGCTGAACGTGTCGAGCCCGCCGCCGCCGTGCTCTTCGGGCGCGCCCAGCGCCCACAGGCCGGCCGCCTTCGTCCTGGCGGCCAGCCGCTCGTAGTCCTCCTCGGGAAGGCCGGGCGCGTCGGGATCGAGCCGCTGCTCGAGCGGAACGATCTCCTCGCGGATGAAGCGACGGATCTGCTCGCGCAGCACGCGCAGCTCGTCCGGCAGCGTGAAGCCGGGAAACACCGTCATGGGCCGGGATGATACCATCGCCGCCATGTCCGACGAGGTTCTCACCACCGTCGCCGACGCCGTCGCCACCGTCACCCTGAACCGGCCCGCGCAGCGCAACGCCATGAACGGCGCCATGCTCACCGGCCTGCGGGCGGCCTTCGACGACCTCGAGACGCGGGGCGACGTGCGCGTCGTGATCGTGCGCGGCGCCGGGCCGGCGTTCTGCGCGGGCATGGACCTCAAGGAGATGGAAGCGCGCGGCGGCGCCCGCGACCCGGAGGGCGACGTGGTCGCCGTGCTGCAGCGGGTCGAGCGCTCGCGCCATCCCACCATCGCGGTCGTGCACGGCGACGCCATCGCCGGCGGCTGCGAGCTGGCGCTGCACTGCGATCTGCGCGTGATGGCCGACACCGCGCGCATCGGCATGCCGCTGGCGCGGATCGGCATGATCGTGCCCTTCCCGCTCGGCCAGAAGCTGCTGGAGATCATCGGCCCCGCGCAGACGCGCCACCTGCTCTTCACCGGCCGGCCCGTCGATGGACGCCGCGCCTACGAGATCGGCATGGTGCATCAGGTGGTGGCCGCCGCCGAGGTCGAGGCGGCCGCCGCCGCGCTGGCCCGCACGATCGCCGACAACGCGCCGCTCGCGCTGGCCGGCATGAAGCAGGTCATCCTGCGCGCCGTGGCCGCCCGGCCGGCCGTCGCCCACGACGACCTCGACGCCGCCGCGCTGCGTGCACGCCAGAGCGCCGACGCCGGCGAAGGGCGCCGCGCGATGCTGGAGAAGCGCAAGCCTCGCTTCCGCGGGGAGTGACGTCCGGCCACCGAGCATGGAATTCGTCATCGTCGACTTTCCCGACCGCCGTGAGGTCCTGGTGGACGGCGTCGCCTACGGCCACAACCAGGAGCCGACCGGCCAGCCCCGCATCCTCCAGGTGAGCGAGGGCATGCATCGCTTCCGCCTGCGCGGTCCCGACAACTACGTCCCGCTCTGGCAGACGCGCGACGTGAGCGACACCGACGTCAACGCGCCGCTGCACGTCCGCTTCGACAAGAAGGCCTGAGGTGCGTCACCGCGGGCGGCGGCTCCTCGGCGCGGCGGTGGTGACGGCGCTGGCCGCCTGCGCCACGCCGACCATGAACGCCAGGCTGGACCGCCAGGACCCCGCCGTCGGGTATCGCTACGCGAATCTCACCGCCGACCGCGACAACGGCGACGACCTCTTCGTCATCCTCGCCTTCTCGGGCGGTGGCACCCGGGCCGCCGCCTTCTCGTTCGGTGTGATGGAAGGCCTGCGCGAGGTGACGTACGGCTCCGGCCGGCGACCGCTGCTGCAGGACGTCGACGTCATCGCCTCGGTCTCCGGCGGCAGCTTCACCGCGGCCTACTACGCGCTCTTCCGCGACACCTTCTTCGACGATTTCCCCAAGGCCTTTCTCTACCGCAACATCGAGCGGGGCCTGCTGGCGCGGGCGCTGGCGCCGTGGAACTGGCTGCGCCTGCTCCGGCCGGACTTCGACCGCATCCATCTCGCCGTCGAGCTCTACGACGAGACCGTCTTCGCGCGGAAGACGTTCGGCGATCTGGTGACCGCCGGCCGCAAGCCGTTCGTCATCCTCAACGCCACCGACATGACGCTGGGGCGCCGCTTCGAGTTCACCCAGGAGCAGTTCGATTTGCTCTGCTCGGATCTGACCAGGACCACGGTGGCGACCGGCGTCGCCGCGTCGTCGGCATTTCCGGGTCTGCTCAGCCCGCTCACGCTCCAGAACTTCGCCGCCGCCGGCTGCGGCTATCAGCGGCCGGAGTGGCTGGACAGCGGGCTGAGCCCCCGCAACCCCCTGGCCCGCTCCACGCGGGCGCGCGATCTCTGGTCCTATCAGGATCCACGGCAGGACCGCCGCTTCGTGCACCTGCTCGACGGCGGGCTCGCCGACAACATCGGCCTGCGCGGCCCCTACGTCGCGCTGAGCACCGGCGACACCGAGTGGAGCGTGCTCGCCCGGCTCGGCGAGCCCGTGCGCCACGTCGTCGTCATCACCGCCAACGCCAAGACCCGGCCCCGCAAGGCGTGGGACCAGCGTGCGGCGGCGCCCGGCCTCGTCGATGTCCTCGGCTTCGTCGCCTCGGGCCCGATGGACAACTATTCGTTCGATACGGTGCAGCTGATCCGCGATTTCTTCGTGCAGCAGACGCAGGACGCGCGCTCGCGCGCGTCGTGCGAGCGGGAGATCCAGAAGACCTGCCGCGAGGCCCGGCTCGAGGGCGTGCTGCCGGCCGTGGACTACCACGCCATCGAGCTGTCCTTCGACGCCGTCGCCGACGCCCGCCTGCGCGAGTGTCTGGAGAATTTCCCGACGTCGTTCGCGCTGCCGGAGGCCCAGGTCACCCTGCTGCGCCGCGCCGGCCGCGCCCTGCTGCTGGCCTCGCGCGATCTGCGCGAGGCCATGCGCGCGCTCGACCCCGCCTGGCAGCCGGCCGAGGCGACGATCGATCCCACCCTCATCGACGCGGCGTGTCCGGCCGCGACGCCCGAAGGAGCCACCCGATGAAGCTCGTCCGCTACGGCCGCCCCGGACAGGAAAAGCCCGGTCTCGTCGACGCCGAGGGCACCCTGCGCGACCTCTCGCGCGTGGTGAAGGACGTCACGCCGGCGGCGCTCGCGCCGGCCGCGCTCAAGCGGCTGCGCAGCGCCAACGTCGCCCGCCTGCCGGTCGTGCGCGGGCGGCCGCGCTTCGGCTGCCCGCTGGCCGGCATCGGCAAGATGGTCTGCATCGGCCTCAACTACACCGATCACGCGGCCGAGGTCGGCATGGCGCTGCCCAAGGAGCCGACGCTCTTCATCAAGGCGCCGAGCGCCATCTGCGGACCCGACGACGTCATCGTGCGCCCACGCGGCGGGTTCAAGCTCGACTACGAGGTCGAGCTGGCCGCCGTCATCGGGCGCGAGGCGCGCTACGTCGAGGAGGCCAGGGCGCTGAGCCACGTCGCCGGCTACTGCATCGTCAACGACGTCTCCGAGCGCGCGTTCCAGATGGAGCACGGCGGCACCACCACCAAGGGCAAGAGCGCCGACACGTTCGGCCCCACCGGGCCGTGGCTGGTGACCGCCGACGAGGTCGGCGATCCGCAGGCGCTCGAGCTGTGGACCAGGGTCAACGGCAACCGCCGCCAGCAAGGCACCACCGCCAAGATGATCTTCAGGGTCGCGACGCTGGTGGCCTACGTCAGCCGCTTCATGTCGCTGCAGCCGGGCGACGTGATCTCCACCGGCACGCCGGCCGGCGTCGGCCACGGCCTCAAGCCGCCGCAGTACCTGCAGCCGGGCGATCTCGTCGAAATGGGCATCACCGGGCTCGGCGTCCAGCGCCACCGGGTCGTGGAGGCGAAGTGATGGCCAGGCGTCGCGTGGTCCTGACCGGAGCGGCCGGCTACGTCGCCCAGCGCATGTTCAAGGCGCTCGACGCGCGCTGGGACCTCGTGCCCATCGACATCAAGAACACGGCCCGCGACGGCACGCCGGTGCCGCGGCTGATCGTCTCGGACCTCACGGTGCCCGACCGCAACGCGTATCGTCAGCACTTCCGCGGCGCCGACGCGGTCATCCACTGCGGCTTCGTGCGCGCGCCCGGCATGACGGCCGACAGCTGGCAGGACAACAGCGACGCGAAGTTCGTGGCCGAGCACGCCAACGTGGCGCTCGCCTACAACGTCTATCGCGTCGCGCTCGAGGAAGGCGTGCGCCGCGTCGTCGTCTGCAGCTCCAACCACGCCGCCGACTACTACGAGCGGCTGGTGTGGGACGGCCGGGTGGACATGGTGACGCCGGAGATGCCGCCGCGCTCGGACAACTGGTACGGCTGGTCGAAGGCCTCCTACGAGCTCCTCGGCTTCGTCTTCGCCACCGGCAAGGTGGACGGGCGCAAGCTGGAGGTCGTGCAGTGGCGGATCGGCGGTCCCCGCGACGACGACATCGACCACGTCAAGCCGGGCGACCTCCCCACGATGCACCGCGCGCTCGGCGCCTATCTCTCCGCGCGCGATCAGACGCAGCAGGCGATCAAGATGGTGGAGACGGCCGACATCGCCGACGAGAACGGCATCCCGTTCCTCATCGTCTACGGCATCAGCGGCAACACGCACCGGTTCTGGAGCCTGGCCAGCGCGCGGCGAAAGATCGGCTACACGCCCGAGGACAACAGCCAGGTGAACTTCGCCGACAAGATCGCGGCGATCGCGCGGGCGGCGAAGACATGAGCCTCGTCCTCGGCACCGCCACCCCCGGCGGCGGCTTCCCGGTCTACGGCGACGCGGTGGCGGCGACCCTGAACGAGGTCGATCCGGCGCTCGACGTCACGACGCGCAACACCAAGGGCAGCACCGAGAACGTGCCGCTGCTCGAGTCCGGCGCCCTCGGCGTCGGCCGGCCGCCGGCGACGCTGACGATCCTCGCCGCGATGTACTCGACCCCGGGCATGTTCGTCGTGCGCGCCGACGCGCCGGCGTGCGCGATCGACGACCTGCGCGGCCGGCCGGTCGTCTTCGGCGCGCGCGGCTCCGGCCTGGTGATCCTCGCCCGCTACGTGCTCGATGGTCTCGGCCTCGATCAGACGCGTGACTTCGCGCCCATCTTCCTGGACAGGGCCGGCGACGGTCACCGCGGCGAGGCGACGCTGGCCGCGCGTCTCCCGCAAGCGCGCGAGACGACCGCGGCCAACACGCTGGCCGCCGCACCGCGCCGGGAGCTGATCCACGCCGGCGTCCTGCGCTATCTGAAAGAGATCGGTCTCACGTGACCTTCCGGCTTCGGAGGTGCCTATGCGTGCGCTGGTGACGGGGGCGGCGAGCGGGATCGGACGGGCGACCTGTCTGAGGCTGGCGCGCGACGCGCAATCGCGGGGCGGCGCGAAGATCGCCGCGGTCGACGTCGGGGCCGCCTCCGGTCTCGACCGCGTCGTCGAGGAGCTGAACAAGGCCGGCGCCGAGGTGCTGCCGCTTCGCGGCGACCTCGGCACCACGGACGCGCCCGGCGATGTCGTCGCCGCGGCGGTCGAGCGCTTCGGCGGCCTCGACGCGCTCGTGAGCAACGCGGGCGTCAGTCGCCCGGGACCGCTCGCCCAGTACTCGGTCGCCGACTGGGACTATCTGTTCGCGGTGAACACGCGAGCGACATGGCTGCTGGCCAAGGCCGCGCACCCCGCGCTGCAGGCCTCGCGCGGCGCGATCGTCGCCACCGGCTCGATGTCCGGCTCCAACGCCCACGCCAACCTCGGCGCCTATGGCCCCAGCAAGGCCGCGGTCATCATGCTCGTGCGGGTCCTCGCCCAGGAGTTCGGCCGCGACGGCATCCGCGTCAACAGCGTCTCGCCGGGCATGGTCCGCACCGGCATGACGGAGAAGGTGTACGCGGACACGGCGATCGCGGCCGAACGCGACGCGCTGGTGCCGCTCGGACGTGTCGCCACGCCCGAGGACATGGCCGATGTCATCGCCTTCCTGCTGAGCGCCGACGCCCGCTACGTCAACGGCCACGACCTCGTCGTCGACGGCGGCGTCAGCGGCAATTTCCTGGGTCGGCTGCCGGGGATCGCCAGGATCCCGCGCGGCTAGCAGTCCGGGCGCTCGGCGGTCATCGCCTTCTGTAGAATCGCGAGCAGCGTCGAGCGCTCGGCGGGGCCGAGCGCGTCGAGGACGGTCCGCGCGGTCCGCAGCCCGGCCCCGAGCATGGCGGCGTAGACCTTGGCCCCGGTCGACGTCAATTCGAGCTGGATGTTTCGACGGTCGGCCGCGAGCGTCTGCCGCCGCACGAGCCGGCGGGCGCAGAGCCGGCTGACGGCGCTGGAGACCGTGCTCAGCGGCAGCTGGATCAGCGCGGCGACGTCCTTGACGAGCATCGGGCCCTGCGTCCCGAGCGCCTCGATGGTGACCGCGTCCTGACGACTCAGGGTTTCGAACGCGGTACTGTCGAGGCGGGTGACGATGTGACGGCGAACGAGCTCGTCCACGTAGATCATGAGCTCGCGCGCCTGAAGCGCGAGAAACTCGTCGGCATCCGCAGTCGTCTTCATGCATGACTCCTTTCGACGCGATGGCGAGGACTCCAGCCCCTGCGGCACGGACGAACGAGCGGTGACCCGGTTGACCGAACCGCATCCGACGCGGCCGGCCGGCCCGGTCAACGAACCGGAGGCTCGTTCGTCCACACGCGAGGAGCTCTGCATGCCGACCGACCCTGGTCGTCCTCCCGACGTCTCCACCTACGAAGCGCTGGTGGAGGCGCACTATCAGCGCGTGCTGCGGCTGTGTCGGCTCATGCTGCGCGATCCGCACGAAGCCGAAGAGGTCACCCAGGAGGCGTTCCTCGAGCTCCACCGCCATCACGGCAACGGCGTGGTCGGTGACTGGGGGTCGTGGCTCACGCGCGTCGCCGTCAACCGTGTGCGTGATCGACACCGGGCCGGGTGGTGGCCGCGCTGGCGCTGGCGCACCCGGTCGCTCGATTCGACGCCCCTGGCGGCCCGGGCTCCGCTCCCCGACCAGGTCGCCATCGGCGATCAGACGCTGCGGCGAATCAGGACGGCCTTCGACAGGCTCCCGCGACGGCAGCGCGAGGTGCTCACGCTCCGGCAGATCGAGGGCCTGTCGACCCTGGAGACGGCGACGTTGCTGGGAATCTCGGAGAACACCGTCAAGCAGCACCTGTTCCGCGCGATCGAGGCGTTGCGACGGGCGCTCCGGCACGGTGAGCGCGACCCGGCCGACCCCGTGTCAACGTGACGGGTCGTCGTTCGTCCCTGTCCGCGAGGCGGTCATGAGGACGAGCGAGTGCCTGTCGAGGCGGCAGCTGATCGCGGTGGCGACCGACGACGCACCGCCCAGCCTCCGGGCCCACGTCGCGACGTGCGACGACTGCCGGAGGCGCCTGACCGTCGTCGAGGGTGACCTGGGGCTGATCGCCGCGGCGTTGCGCGCCGACGACGGCCTCGCGACGCAGGCGGGCCGGGGCCCGTATCGCCGCTGGGCGCCCGCGATCGCAGTGGCGGCGGCGGCCGTCCTGATCGCCCTCGGCATCGGCGTGCGCGCTCGCGCACCGGTGTCCGTTCCGTCCAGCGCCGGCGAGTCACGAGCCTTCCTGCAATCGATTTCCGGCTCGCTGTTCATGGCTCAGAGCTACGACCGGCTTCTCGACACCGCGCCGCCGGCCGACGCGGAGGAGCCGTGCGGCTGGGGCTCCCTGGCCATGCCGTGTGGCGCGGCGGCGTGGGTGACCGCCGATGCCCGGTGACGCGAGCGCGGCGACACGCAACGAGGAGATCAGCATGCGACGACCACGGACCCAGATCATGGTGATGATGCTCCTGCTGCTGGCTGCCCTCGCAGCCCCGTCGGTCGCCGCCGCTCAGGCTTCGCCCCATCCAGCCGGCGGCCCGCCGATGCCGGGCGCGCCGGGAGGGCCGCCGCCGCCCGACACGATGCTCGTGCCCATGCTGCTGCAGAGCGCGAACCTCACGCCCGAGCAGGAGGCGCGCGTGCGCGCGATCGTGGCGGCGCGCCAGGCCGCCATGCGGGCGCTCGTGGATCAGCTGCGACGCGCCGAGGACGATCTGGCGGATCGGCTCTTCGCGACGGGCGCGAGCAACGACGTCAGCGCCGCCGTGGCGCGGGTCAGCCAGCTGCGCGATCAGCTCCTCCAGGAGAGCGCGCGAGCCGCGCTCGACGTGCGCAGCGTGCTGACCGCCGACCAGCTGGCCCGGGCCACGTACGTCAAGGACCGGATGCGCGCGCTCCAGGCCGAGATCCGCCAGCTGATGCAGCCGATGGGAAGGAGGAACCCATGATCCGACGTCTCATTGCCGCCGCGGCCCTGGTCGTGCTCTGTGCCGGGGCCGCCGCTGCCCAGCTCGGCATCGGCGGTCAGGCCGGCATGCCTCCCGGGCCGCCACCTCGGCGCGCCGCGATGCTGCTGCCGACGCTGCTGCAGACCGCGAACCTGACCGCCGACCAGGACGCGCGCGTCCGCGCATTGCTCACGACCCGGCGGGCGGCGAGCCAGCCGCTCTTCCAGCAGCTCCGGCAGGCGGAGCAGCAGCTCCTCGACCAGCTCACCTCCACCGGCCCCGTGACCGTCGCCGAGCTGCGGCCGCAGCTCGACACGATCGGCGGGCTGCGCCAGCAGCTCCTGCAGGACATGGCGGCGCTGGCGATCGAGATCCGCTCCGTGCTGACGCCCGAGCAGCTGGCCCTGCTCCGCCCGGTCAAGAATCGGACGTGAGCCTCAGGGCAGCTCGATCGGCTCGTCGACGAGCACGGTGTAGCGCCGCGGCTTGCTCGCCGCGTCCTTCGGATCGACGTACATGATCGAGCTCCGGCCACGGATCTCGCGGGGAAGGATCGAGCAGCGGACGAAGCTGGTCGCCTCGCGCGAGGATGCCCTCGCGTAGACCGGCTCGCGGCCACTCTCGAACCACGCCTGGCCGGGCGTGATCGTGCGGTCCGGCTCCCCTTCCACCCGAAGCTCGAGCGCGCCGCCGAGCAGGCAGCGAATCCCGCCGCCGCGGTGCCGGTGCGGCAGCGCCTCGCCCCCGAGGTCGAAGTCGACCCGATCGCAGCGCATCAGGTAATGCCCGGCGGGATCGAGCTCGATGTCGTGCTCGAGCAGCAGCGTCGACCGTGCGCCGGGCGCAGTCGCCGGCGGCGCCGATCGCGTCAGCTCGTACCGGAGCACCGTCGCCCCGTCCGCACCGCTCACGGCGGAGCAGGCTCCCGCGCCATGCCAGGCCTCGTTGGCGTCCAACCTGACCGGCAAGCCGCTCCCCGCGATCGAGAGCTGGCCGTCCAGTACATATAGAACGCGGTTCGTCGCGCACAACAGGGCGCGCTGGCGCGTTTGCGGCTCCATCCGGTCACGAGTGAGACGTAAGAGATATCCATTCATCGTCGCTTCGCCACCCCTGAAGCGTACTTCCGGATGCGGCATTGGTGAGTCCATCAGCGCGTCGACGTGCAGAGAACTTTAGGGGATCACCGACTGACCTCGGCCGCGCACGATCTTTGTGGGTGTTTGCAGGCTTCGCGCAAGCCATTTCAGTGGTCCCGAGACGAACCGCTTGATTTGCGCGCCTTCGCGTCCGGCGTCTGAGTTGCACCGTGACGTTGGCGTCTTCGCGCCAGGTGTCCAACGGTCGCAACCCGATCGAGACGGGCGGTGAACATGGCGACAATTGGCCGGTTTCAACGGCAGACTTCCCGATGTGCGGCCCTGATCGCTCTTGGCGTCTGGGCCGTCGTCCTCTTCGGCTCTCCGATTGCTGTCCAAGCCCAGGAACGGGTCGTACTCCCGCCGGCGCAGTCCATCGAGCCTCACTCGATGGTCGACGTTCGTGCGTTGGCGCCGACGCTGCCCTCCGCGCAGCGCACGCCAGAGAAAACTGTGCAGGTCAAGCCCTTCCGCGTGCCGAATCCCGAGGCGCTTCGTCAATGGAAAGACGCTGTCGAGCGGTTCCCGAATCTCGTGCGACCGCCGTCCGACGACGTCGTGGTGGACCCGCGATGATAGACCACAAGTCGGCTCGCCTGGTTCGTCTGCTCGTCGCCAGCCTCCTGGTCCTCAGCGCCGTTGCTTCAGCGCGGTCCGCCGTCGCCGCCCCCGACGTGATCGTCCAGTTCGAGGGGTTGAGCAACGATGACAATGAGGTAATCGCCAGCTTGAGGACCATGCCGCCTGATTCCAACCTCGCCGTCGGCCCCGCCCACGTCTTCGAAATCGTCAACAGTGTGGGGCGGATCAGTAGCAAGAGCGGGGGCACGATCACGTCCTTCTCTCTCCACAGCTTCTTCGGTCTCGGCCCGGACGACTGGTTCGACAGTGACCCGCGGGTACTGTACGATGCCATCAGCGGTCGCTGGTTCGCCACAGAGTTCACGAATAACCCGTCGACGGAAACGTCTTCGATTGTCCTAGCCGTCTCGCTCACGAGCGATCCGACCGGTGCATTCTGCCGGTATCGCCTCGGAAACCCGACGTCGGAGGTCTTCCTGCAGGACTACCCGATGATTGGGATGAGCGACGACAAGGTGATCATCTCTTACAACGGATTCACGTTCGACCCCGAGACCTGGGTCGGTGGTGGTTATTACGTCCTCAACAAGGCCGACCTCCTCGCCTGCGGGACCTTGAGGTTCACTCGGGTACCGCCGGCCGCCTCTTTCGGAAACATGCATCCCGCGCAATCGCTGGCGAGCACCAGCGATGCCTGGGGGGCGACGACTTTCACCGACGGCAGCGGCAACATCATGAAAGTGCTCAAGTTCAGCGGTGTCCCCGGAGTCACCACCGTCACCTCGACCGAATTCTCGATGTCCGTTCGCCAGTGGTTGTCGGCTCCAGCCGCGGAGCAGCCCGGGAGTCAGACCGTCGAGACGCTTGACACTCGCCCTCTGAGCGTGGCGTGGCGCGACAACACGCTGTGGTTGACGGGTGCCGAAGTCTGCTATCCGGGCGAATCGACGGGGCGAAGCTGTATCCGCCTGCTCGAAGTCGCAACCGATCTGCTCACGGCGAGGCAAGACCTCAGCTACGGCGCAACCGGAAAGTACTACTATTTTCCCGCTATGCGTCCCGACGCCGACGGAAACCTTCATTTCGTGTTCTCGAGCTCGTCGGCGACGGAATACCCGGACGTCCGCGTCACTGGCCGGCGCGCCACGGACCCTGTCAACACGCTGCAGGCCTCCACCCAGCTCCGGGCCGGCGTCGGAGCCACCGGCTTTCGATACGGCGACTACTCCGGCGCCGCCGTCGATCCCAGCAATCCCCTAATCGTCTGGGTCGCCGGCGAGTACATGAAGGCGGCGGCCAGCGATGGCTGGGGGACGGCCATCGCAGCGCTGCAGTTCACCACCCCGCTGACGATAGACATCACGGCGCCGCGGAACGGCGACACGGTCAGCGGCACCAACTGGGTCGTCGTGTGGCCGCATAACTTCCAGGGCACGCCAACCTGCACCATCAAGGTCGACGGCACCCAGGTCGCGCAGCAAACGTGCGCCGACTCGCCGACCTCGATCCCGTGGAACACCACGGCCATCGGCGACGGGCCACGCACGCTGACGGTGACGATCACCGACTCCACGCCGCGGACGGGGACCACCAGCGTCAGTATCTACGTGGCCAACACCCCGCTGACGGTCGACGTCACCCAGCCGCGGAATGGCGACACCGTCAGCGGCACCAACTGGGTCATCGTGTGGCCACATAACTTCCAGGGCACGCCGATCTGTACCATCAAGATCGACGGCACCCAGGTCGCGCAGCAAACGTGCGCCGACTCGCCGACCTCGATCCCGTGGAACACCACGGCCTTCCCGAACGGCGGGCACACCATCACCGTGATCCTCACGGATTCGACGACGCGGACCGGCTCGAAGAGCGTCAGCGTCACCGTGGCGAACTGACGCTGACACGACGCGCGCGGGACGCCGGCCGAATGCTCAGAGCGCGGCCGGCGTCTTCGCGTGGTCCTGCTGGTGGAAATAGTTGGCGCTGTAGAAGGCCTTGACGAGGTCGCGGTAGATCGCCGGCGGGTAGCGCGGCGGGTTCGTCGGGCTCGTGCAGCTCGGCAGCACCTCGATGCGCGCGTCGATGTTCGGGCTGTAGAAGAAGGCGATCGAGTAGCGGTCGCGGCCGGAGTCGTTCACCACGCCGTGCGGCGTCGACAGGAAGCGGTCGTTCGACCAGCGCTTCATCACGTTGCCGAGATTGACCAGGAACGTCCCCGGGATCAGCGGCGGCGCCAGCCACTCCCCGCTCGGCAGCCGCACCGCCAGGCCCGGCGTGTCCTCCCGGGCCAGGAACGTGATGAACGAGTTGTCGGTATGGGGGCCCTGGCCGAACTGCTCGGGGTCGTCCATCGGCTGCGGCGGATAGTGCAGGAAGCGCAGGTTGACGTGCGCCTCGTCGGCGAAGAACGGCGCGAACCAGTCGCGCGGCATGTCGAGCGCGCGGGCCAGCACCGGCAGGAAGCGCTCGCCGAGCGCCGTCAACGTCGTGAAGTAACGCACCATCGCCGCCCGCATCCCCTCGTGGCCGGCCGGCCACTGGTTCCGCCCGCGGAGCGGCGTGCCGGCGAGCACGTCGGGATGATCGGCGTCGCGGTCGTGGCTGATGAAGAAGCTCTCGTTGAAGTTCGGCCGGGTCGCCTTGTGCACGGTGGAGGCGCGCTGCATGCTCTCGTTCACCGGCAGGTAGCCGATGTTGTTCTGGTTCAGCCTGAGCGCGACCTTCTCGGCAAGCGGCAGGGCGTGGAGCTCGCGCGAGGCGGCGAAGGCGGCGTCGATCACCGCCGGCGGCACGCCGTGGCCGGCGAGGTAGAAGAACCCGACGCGCTCGCTCGCCTCGCGCACCTGGGCGGCGACGTCCTCGAGCCCGTGGGCGTCGCGAAACGCCGGCGCCACGTCGATCACCGGGATGGCGCGCGCGACCGTGTCGGAATCCCTCACCGCCTGGGCCTTGAAGATGTTCATGACGCCGATTCTACCGCATCGAGCTGCGCCGGCCGCCTCACCGGGGCGGCGATGCCCCCGGCTGCGGGAGAGCCGTGGTACGCTTCGTCGCCAATGATCGTCACCACGGGAGGGCACTAGCCTTGGCACTCACCGCGACCGTTCATCACGTCGACCTGAGCCGCGGCACCGTCGAGGTCACCACGCTTCCCGAGGACGTCTATCGGAAATATCCCGGCGGCAGCGCGCTGGCCGCGTACCTGGTGATGCAGAAGATCAAGCCCGGGGCCGATCCGCTCGGGCCCGACAACGTCCTGGTCATGGCGGTGAGCCCGCTCACCGGCCTGCCGATCTCCGGCCAGAGCCGCATGACGGCGTGCGCGCGCTCGCCGCTCACCGGCGCCATCGGCGACAGCCAGTGCGGCGGATTCTTCCCGGCCGAGATGCGCACGGCCGGCACCGACGCGATCGTGTTCACCGGCCAGTCGCCCGAGCCCGTCTATCTCTGGCTGCACGACGGCGAGGCCGAGCTGCGGCCGGCCAGGCATCTCTGGGGCAAGGTGACCGCGGAGGTCGATCACCTGCTGAAGGAGGAGCTCGGCGATCCCAAGATCGAGATCGCGCAGGTCGGGCCGGCCGGCGAGAACCTCGTGCGCTTCGCCGCCATCATGAACATGGCCAACCGCGCCAATGGCCGCACCGGCATGGGCGCCGTCATGGGCAGCAAGCGGCTCAAGGCGGTCGTGGTGCGCGGCAGCAAGCCACCCAAGCCGGCGGTGCCGGACAAGTTCCGCGAGCTCACCAAGCGGCTCAAGGAGATGCAGGAGATCAACCCCGGCATCGAGTGGTTCGGCCAGTACGGCACCGCCGGCGTGCTCGGCATCCAGAACAAGATGGGCGGCCAGCCCACGCGCAACTACAGCGAGGGCTCGTTCGACGAGGCCGGCCAGATCGACGGCACCACGATGGTGAAGACGATCCTCAAGGAGCGCGACACCTGCTACGCGTGCGTGGTCAAGTGCAAGCGCGTGGTCGAGGTCCGCGATCCCGATCTCGAGGTCGATCCCGTCTACGGCGGGCCCGAGTACGAGACGCTGACGTTCTTCGGCACGATGTGCGGCGTGGGCGATCTGAAGCTGCTCGCGCGGGCGGCCGCCGACGCCAACAAGTACGGGATGGACACGATCTCCTGCGGCGCCACCATCGCGTGGGCGATCGAGGCCAAGTCCCGGGGGTTGCTCGACGACCAGGGGCTCGGCCTCGCCTGGGGCGACGGCCGCGCGGTCATCCGCGCCATCGAGGCCATTGCGCAGCGCCGCGGCGTCGGCAACCTGCTGGCCGAGGGCAGCCTGCGCGCCGCCCAGACGCTCGGCGCCGCCGCCGTCGACCTGACCGTCACCGTGAAGGGCCAGGAGCTGCCGGCTCACATGCCGCAGCACAAGCGCTCGCTGGGCTTGATCTACGCCGTGAACGCATTCGGGGCGGATCATCAATCGTCGGAACACGACTCCATGCTGAAAGCCAAGCCGGACAGCCTGCAGAAGAAGCGCCTCGGCCAGCTGGGCGATTTCCCAGCCCTCGACCTGCGCGATCTCTCCGACGACAAGGTGCGCTTCGCCTGGCGCACGCAGTGCTTCTACTCCGCGCTCGACACGCTGGGCCTCTGCCAGTTCGTGTGGGGGCCGTCGTGGCAGCTCTACGGCCCGGCCGAGACGGTCGAGCTCGTGCGGGCCGGCACCGGCTGGGACGCCACGCTGGACGAGCTGCTGACGATCGGGGAGCGCAAGATCAACCTGATGCGGGCGTTCAACGCGCGCGAGGGCATCGGCAAGAGCGCCGACACGCTGCCCAAGAAGCTCTTCGAGCCCCTCGGCGGCAAAGGGCCGACGGCGGGCGTGGCGCTCACCCCGGAGGAGTTCGAGCGGGCCCGCGCCACCTACTATGAGCTGGCCGGCTGCGATCCAGCCACCGGCTACCCGACGCGCGCCAAGCTGGGCGAGCTCGGGCTCGAGTGGGTCTGAGAAGGAAGCATCCACGCATGGGACGGTCACGGCTCGTCGCGCTGGCGGCCTCGCTCCTCGTTCTCGGCGGCTGTTACGGCGCCTATCAGGTCTCGCCGGACAGCGTCCAGACCGTAGGCGGCCTGACCCCCAACGTCGAGGACAAGGACGCCGGCCTCGTCGCCCTCGCGCCCGGCTTCGACATCAAGAGCTACAAGGTGGTCGCCGTCGACAAGTTCCCGGTGACGGACCCGGCCATCAAGGACGAGGACGACCGCCGCAACGCGGCCGAGATGTCGACGATCCTGCAGAACGAGCTGGTTCGGCGGCTGCGCGACACCGGGCTCTTCACCCGGGTCGTCAACCTGACCGAGACCGAGTTCCAGCCCGGCGCCGACCGGACCCTTCGGCTGGAGGGCGTCATCACGCGTCTGGGCGGCGGCTCGCAGGTGGCGCGCGCCTTTGCCGGGGCCTACGGCGCCGGCGCCGCCCGGGCCCAGGCCGAGATGCGCTTCATCGACACCGGGTCGCGGCAACCGATGCTGCTGGTCGCCGATCGCCGGCGCGCCAGCATGGGGTTCTTCGGCGGAGACACGAAGGACCACTGGAAGGAGTCCTTCGACGACATGGCGCGCGATCTCGGGAAGTTTCTCGTGCGGCTGTCCCACGGCCAGGCGCCCGGGAAATAGCTCCCGGGCCGGAGGGAGATCTCTCGATGACGATCGATCGCTACACGAAGGCCGTCCTCACCATCATCGCGCTGGCCCTGGTCGTGCTGGCGGCGCGGCCGTGGGTGCCGAGCCTGCTGACCGCGGCGCGGCCCGATCCGGCCTGGGCGCAGATCGCCACGCCCAAGTACGAGGTGGTCGTGCCCAAGAGCTGGGGCAAGTACCTCGGCTTCAGCAACAACAATCTGCTGCTGGACGCGCCGGACGGCCTGCGCATCGTCGACGTCGAGGGCAAGGCCCCGGAGTATCCGAAGGTGAAGGTGCACGTCCGCTGGCAGTGAGCTGAGCGCCGGCGGTCGGCGCTCAGCGCAGGCCGTAGAGCCGCGCGCAGTTGTCCCAGAGCACCTTTCGCCGGGTGGCGTCGCTCACGCCGTCGAGCCCGAGGAACTCGTCGATGGCGTGGGGATAGGCCGAGTCGTCGTGCGGCCAGTCGCTGGAGATGACGAGGTTGTCGTCGCCGAGCGTGGCCAGCGTGTGGGGGAGCAGCGCCTCGTCGGGCTCGACGGCGACCCAGCAGTGGCGCCGGAAGTACTCGCTGGGCGGCAGCGTCAGCGGGAAGCGCTCCGCGTCGCCGAACTTCTCCACGCGCTCGTCGAGGATCCACAGCCACCACGGCACCCAGCTGCAGGAGGCTTCGAGGAACGCCGCCCGCAGGCCGGGGAAGCGCGCGAACACGCCACCGGTCAGCAGGCTGCCGGCGGCGAGCATCATCTCGACCGGATGGCCGGCGGCGTGGGCGAGGGCGAAGTTGTCCATGAAGCGGCGGCCCAGGTGCTCCTGGTACGCCATCTGGATGCCGTGGAACGTGACCGGCACACCCAGGCGCTCGGCCTCGGCCCATAGCGGATCCCACGCGCGGTCGTACCACGGCCGGCCGTTGACCATGTGATTGGAGAGCACCAGCGCCACCGCGCCCAGCTCACGCACGGCGCGGCGCGCCTCGTCGGCGGCCAGCCGGGCGTCCTGCAGCGGAAGCAGCGCGGCCGCCTTCAGCCGCCCGCGGTCCTTCTCGCAGAAATCGGCCAGCCAGTGGTTGAACGCGCGGCAGGTCGCCGCCGAGAGCTCGGGGTCGAGACCGTCCACCGCGATGAGGTGCGAGCCCATCGTGCGAAAGACGATGGCGACGTCGATGCCTTCGCGGTCCATCGCCTGCAGCATCGCCAGCGGATCGTTGCCGGGCAGATCCTCGGCGGGATCGCGATAGCGGCCGGTGGCGAGGTGACGGACGCGCGCCTTGTCCTTGCGCACGCGGGCCAGGCGCCGCCGCTCGGGACGGTCGAAGAACGCCGGGAAGACCTTGCCGTCGAAGCGCCAGCCCTCGAAATCGGAGCCTTCGATGGGCTCGAAGCGCGGCGCGCGATCGCGGAACGCCGGCTC
>VBPC01000194.1 GCA_005887895.1 Candidatus Rokuibacteriota bacterium | reverse complement strand
GGAGAAGGCCGGGACCACCGACGTGGACAAGCTCGTTCAGGTGCTGCCCACCATCGTCTTCAAGGGGCCCCGCGGACAGGTCCAGATGAACAAGCAGCATCACGCGCCGCTGCCCGTCTACCTGGCCCAGGTGCAGCCCGACGGCAAGACCAAGGTCCTCAAGAGTTTCGGGCTGGTCGACCCGGGCAACCAGTGCCCTAACTTGAAGTAGACGCCACCGGAGGCCGGGGGCCGTGTTCACCACCCAGCTGCTCGACGTCGTCACGACGGCCGGCGTGCTGTACATCGTCGCTCTCGGCCTCCTGATCGTCTACGGGGTCCTGAAGATCATCAACCTCGCCCACGGCGCGTTTCTCGCCGTGGGCGCCTACGCCGGGGTCATCACCACCGCGCTGGGCTGGAACCCGTGGACGGCGCTGCTCCTGGCGTTCGTGGTCGGCGTGGTGGTCGCCGCGGTCGTGGAATGGCGGGTCCTCCGAGGGCTCTACGCGCGGCCACTCGACACCATCCTCGCCACCTGGGGACTCAACATCGTCGTCGTGCAGCTCATCACGCTCTACTTCGGTCGGGAAATCCACTTCGCCGAGAGTGCGATCGGACGGCCGGTGAGCATGGGCGGGGCGACCTACTCCGAGTACCGCCTGGTGCTGCTGTTGATCGCGGTGGCGCTCGGCATCGCCGTGTGGCTCGTGATGGTGCGCACCCAGATCGGCATCGTGGCTCGGGCGGTGATCATGAACGAGGAGCTGGCCCAGGCGCTGGGTATCAACACGCGGCTCGTGCGGTTCGTGACCTTCTGCCTCGGAGCGGGACTGGCGGCGCTGGCCGGCGCCCTCATCACCCCGCTCGTCAGCGTTCACCCCAACCTCGGCGTTCCCTGGCTCATCAACGCCTTCATGCTCGTCCTGGTGGCCGGGGTGTCGCTGATGAGCCTGGCGTTCGCCGCGCTCATGCTCGGCGGCGCGCAGGTTCTGGTGAGCTCGTACGGCAATCCGGTGCTCGGGAGCCTCACCATCGTGATCCTGGCCGTGATCATCCTCCGGTTTCGCACGATCACGATCTGAGCGGCGGGCGAATTCGATTGCGCTGGCTGCGCACGGTGGAGTATCTAACGGAACCGGTATCCGCGTCATGACCGACGGGATCTTCTACCTGTTCTCCGGCTTCTGGCTCGGCGCTCTCCACGCCGCCACCCCCGGCCACGGCAAGACAATCGCCGCCGCCTATATCGTCGGCGCACGCGGCCGGCCCGTCGACGCCTTCGTCCTCGGCGTGTTCGTGACGCTCTCCCACACGCTCGGCATCGTGGGCGTGGCCGTGCTGGCCTCGCTGGGGGCCGCCCGCTCGGTGCCAGCGCGGACCGAGGCGTACCTGGCCATCGTCACGGCGCTGCTGGTTGTCGGAATCGGGTCGTGGATGGTGGGCAGCCAGTGGACCGTGCTCTTTCCGCGTCACGATCACGAGCACGACGTTCACGACCATGGCGGAGCGACGCACACGCACCCGCACCCGGCCGATCACGACCACGCGCACTATCACCGCCATGGATGGGGGCCCGCTCACACCCACCGTCTCGATGTCCTCACCGAGACCCGACCGAGCTGGACGATCTTGCTCGGCCTCGGTGTGGCCGGCGGGCTCCTGCCAGACCCGGGCGCCCTGGCCCTGCTCCTGGCCGCCATCGCCAGCGGCAAGCCCGTGACCGGGCTCCTGACCGTACTGGTGTTCAGCCTCGGCTTCGCGCTGGTCCTGGTCGCGGTGGGCGTGGTGGCGGCTCGCGTGGGGCAGCTCGTGTTGACGTGGCTGAGCGGCCGCTGGATCCTCTGGCTCCAGTTCGGGACCGCGCTTCTGGCGGCGAACAGATAGGGATTGCGCGGCTCCGCCACCGGCGTGATCCGGTGGGCCACGATGGTCACCAGGCGGTCGCCCTCGCGCTCGCGGCTCGCCACCTCGCCCTCGATCTCGACCCATTGATCGGTCTGGACGTCCGGGAGTGTCGGGGCGACCACGAGCAGCGCCACCGGACGCGCGTCGGCGACGCAGTGGGCGATGGCGTAGCGGAGGAGCGCGAACTCGTCAGCTCCGAGCGCATCGCTCCTCATGACCATGCCGGTCACGCGCACCGGCTGTCCGACGCTTCCATCGGCCACCCTCCGCAGATAGGCGAGCAGGGCACCGGTGTCGTCCAGCCGCTCATCGGGCTTCGGCGGGCGCGGCGCTCCCGGTGAGCCGGGGGCAAACGTCAGGAGCAAGCGCGTCACGCGCTCGCCTCCCAGGGCCGACGTGCCCAGCGCGCGCGGCGCCAGGGCCAGTCCCAGCGCGAGCGGCAGCAGCACGACCGCGTACGTGAGCCCGGCCTCGAGGGCGGCGTCCAGGGTGCCCTCCGCGGCGTGGCCGTGCTCGGCGGCGCGCGAGGCCGGCGAGCGGTCGGCCGCGTGGCGGCGCCGAGCGGATCTCAGCGCCCGCCATCCTTCCATCACGCCCATCGCGCCGAACACGACCCCGGTCAGCGCCGTCAGGGGGTCCAGCGCCGGCGCGATGTACTTCACCATCTCTCCCGTCGCGAAGAGCTTGGCGATCAGCGCGGCCGACGCCAGCAGGAGCACCGCCCGGCCGAGCGCCGTGGTCTGCTCGCTCATGGACCGAGGAGCACGCGGTTCACGGCCAGCGACTCGACGAAGATGAGCCCGTAGGCGACGACCACGATCAGCGCGACCAGGCGGCCCGGGAGGGTCCGAAACAGCAGCAGGCCGTTTCTGAGGTCGACGATCTGGCCGATGGTCATGAAGGCGAGGAGCGCGCCGGTCGAGAAGGTCGCCGCGAAGGCCCGCGCCACGAAGGCGTCGGCCTCGGAGCAGATCGAGAGGAGCGTGGCCAGCGGCATCAACGCCACCACCGATCCGATCCGGCTGCTGCCGAGCGCCACCAGGTCGCCCCGAGGCACGAACGTCTGGGTCACCGCGGTGAAGAGCGCCCCGAGGACGATGAAGAGCGAGATGTCGAAGTACTCGGCCACGGCGTGCTCGACGACATCGGCGAGCGCGCCCCCGCGCCGGTCCTCTCCGCTTGCGGCCGTCAACGCCGGACCGGGCACGGACTGCGGTTGGGCGTCAGGCATCAAGGTGGCCGCCAGCAGCCCCACCGTTACCGCCACGCTGAGGCTCATGGCCATGCGCAGCCCGACGATGGTCCAGTCACCCTGGAAGGCGACGGCCGTCGAGGCCAGCACCACGGGGTTCACGACGGGGGCGGCCAGGATAAACGTAGTCGCCGCGTAGAGCGGCAGCCCCTTGGCCCCGAGGCGTCGTGCCAGGGGAATCACGCCGCAGTCGCAGACCGGCGCGACGAAGCCGAAGCCACTGGCCAGAAGGACGACGGAGAGACGGCTGCGGGGCAGCCATCGGGCCAGCCGCTCGGCCGACAGGTAGCGCTGGACGACGGCGGAGGCGAACACGCCGAGGAGGACGAACGGCTGTGACTGGAGCACGATGCTGACGAAGACGACGACCAGCTCGTTCAGTCGTCCCGGCACGCTCAGGCCGAGCGGGATGAGCAGGCTACCGCCCGCGCGCCCGCTCGGTGGAGAGCCGCCCGAGCCCGCCGCTCAGATCCGTGTACCAGACGTTGCCGGCGCCGTCGACGGCGATGCCGAACGGACGGGCGTCGCCCTGCGGGAGCGGGAACTCGGTGATCACACCGTCACGGAGGCGACCCAGCCGCTGACCACGCAGCTCGGTGAACCACACCGCACCGTCGAGCGCGATGGCCAGGGCCGTCAACCCGGCCGACCGGGTGGGCACGGGGAACTCGGTGAACTGGCCTTTGGCGAAGCGGCCGATCTTGTTCGCCTGCATCTCGAGGAACCACACGGCGCCGTCGGCGGCAACGGCGACATCGCCGAGCTGGGCTGCCCGCGTCGGCGGCTCGAACTCGGCGATCTCTCCGCGCGCCGAGATTCGCACGAGCCGATTGGCGCGCGGCAGGGTGCCCCACACGGCCCCGCTGGCGTCGACGGCAACCCCGAACGGGGCGATCCCCGGCGTGCTGACCGCGTGGCGGGTGAAGGCCCCGTCCTTGAGGCGCGTGAAGCTGTAGGTGGACTCCTCCGCGAACCAGACGGCCCCATCCGGCGCGGCGGCCATCCGGGCCAGCTTGGCCACCGGCGTCGAGAGCGCGAACGACGCCACCGCCCCGTCGGGCGACATTCGCGAGATCAGGCGGCTCGGGCCGTCCGTGTACCAGGCGGAGCCGTCGCGATCGACGGCGAGGCCGAGCGGCTCGAAGTTCTCGCTCCCCTTCTGGATGCGCTGGATGCGGTCCTGCCTGAGGACGCCGATGGCGTCGGCGAAGTCTATGGTGAACCACACGGCGCCGTCGGGCCCCACGGCGACGGCGGTGGGGATATCCCGGTCGCGCTCCATCCGGTACTCGGTGAAGCCGCGCCAGATCCAGAGCGAGTGGAGCCAGAGCGCGGCTCCGACGAGGCTAGCGCCCAGGATGCCGACGGCGACCAGGTGGCGTCTGCAAATCCCCGCGAGGCTCATCCCCGGCCCTCCGGTGAGGGCGTCGCACGCGTGCGATGGTCGCGGTCATAGCGCCGGAGCGCGCGGAGGGCGGCGGCGCCGGCGAGCCCGACGAGCGCCAGGAACGCCACGCCTCCCGCAAAGCCCATCGGTCCCACGCGCGCCAGCGCGGAGGTTCGCTCGGCGGCCAGCCGCCAGAGCTCGGGGTAGGGGATGAGCGCGAACCCGGCGTAGAGCGTATCGGGATCACCCGGATCGCGGACCAACGGCCACGCTTCCAGGTGGGCCGGGAGGTTGTTGCCAGGGATCTCCCAGCGCTCGCCCTCGGCGCTTCGATAGAGCCCGCGGTCCGTGGTCAGCACGGCGTCGCGCGCTCTGACCGAGAGGGCGATGCCGCGAGCCGCGATCCGGGCTTCCCCGACGGGTCGTCCCCAGGGCCGCCAGCTCGTGGCCCCATCGTCGCTACGGAACACCTGGCCGCCCGCCGTCGCCCACAGTCGCCGCGAGTCGCGAGGGTCGGCGGACACGGCGTCGACGCTGCCGTGAGGAAGACCGGCGTCGGCAGGACGCCACGCGCTGGTCCGATCATCCATCGCCCACAGTCGCTCACCGGCGACGGCGTAGACGGTACCGCGGCCGCGCGCAACGAGCAGCTGAGTGATCGGTGCCTCGGGCAGCGGAGAGGCGAACGCCGTCCACGACGTCCCCCAATCGTCGCTCGCGTAGAGGTGCTGCCAGCCGACGAGATAGACGCGTCCGGGGCCGTCCGGGACGAGTAACCGAGCGGGCAGCGTGCCGGTGGGGACGGTGACGACCTGCCACGACTGGCCGTCGTCGCTGCGAAACAGCGCCGTCCCGGTCGATGCCAGGGCCCGGCCGCCGTCGGCGTCGAAGGCGACCGCGAACACGGCACCGACGAGCAGCGACGGCGCCTCCAGGGACCACTCGAGGCCGGCGTTGCGCGAGCGCAGGAGCCCGCTGTCCGTCGCGAGCAGCAAGTGGGTCGGCTCGACCGGGCTCACGGCCAGCGCGATGGCTCCACTCACGATCCGCCCGGGGTTCGCGGGAAACCAGGTGACGCCGCCGTCCCGCGAGCGGAACAGCCCGCCGTACGCGCTGGGGTCGTGGGCCGTCACCGGCGTGGGCGAGACCAGGATCGCGCTCAGTAAAGCTGCCACGACAAGCCGGGCCTCGAAGATCGGCGCGGCCTGCGGGCGGGGCCGGGTGCGGAGCGTCGAGCGCCGGAGACTCCGCACCCGGCCCGAAAGCGCGCGGCTCGCTACGGTTTGCGCGTCTTCTCTCCCGGCGCCAGCGCCACCTCGGCCAGGCGGGAGTCGTTGGGCCCGGTCCAGAAATTCTTGGTGAGCGGGTACTTGTCCGAATACGAGAGCGGCTCGTGCGCGGCCACGCAGTTCTGGTAGCCGCCCGTGATCTTGTAGCACTTCTCGTAGGCCAGGAACTGCTGCACCGTGTCGGTCTGCTGCGGATTGGCGATCATCCAGTCGCGGATGCCTTCCCACGACGAGTAGGCGTCGCTCCCGAACACGAGCTTGCCGATGGTCGTCGGCACCTCGAGGAGCTGGGAGCCGGCGGTGTGGGCCCGGTGGGCCGGGTGGATGATCACGCCGGGCGCGATCTCCATGGTGCCGTCGACGACCACCGCCTTACCACCCAGGACCTTCCCGTAGATCTCCTGAAGGGTGAGCGGGGGATAGCCGCAGGCTGGAGTCCGAGCGCACCCCCCCTGCGACGTGTTGACGGCGGCGATCCTGGGATTCGGGTAGGTGAGTGCCCACTGGATCCCTTCCAGCTCCGCCTTTTGCACGTAGAGCACCGCGTTGGGGAAGTCGGACAGCTGGCCGGCGTGGTCCCAGTGCCCGTGGCCGATGACGATCTTCGTGACGTCGCCGGCCTGGATGCCGAGACGGCTGAGCAGATCGGGCAGCGGCGCCCAGTTCACGCTGTTCGTCATCTTGAGGTAGTCCTGCTGCTTCCAGCCCGTGTCGTACAGGATCACGTCCTTGCCGCCCTTGATGACCCCGACGTTGACAGGAAGCTGGAAGAAGACCTGGTTGTTCATGGGGCTGGTGCTACCCGGGACGAAGGCCCGGTCGGGCATGAAGGCGCCGGCCGGGACGTCCTTGAACACACTGTTGCGGACGACCCAGACCGAGTACACCGGCCCCTGGGCGGGCACGGACGGCGCCCCCAGCGAGAGCGCCACGACCATCACCAGTGCAAGCAACACGGACATCCGAGCTCGTTTCGTCACCTTCATCCCCCTTTGCGGGTTGACGACGGCGCTGCCTTCGACCATGGGCTCCTGCGTATGTTCCTCCTCAGTTCGGCAGATACTCACCGGGCCAGATCATGTTGCCGACGCGCAACAGCGTCTCGCTGGCTTCCTGGCTCAGCGGGTGGGCGGCCAGCAGATGATCGTCGCGGCCATCGGCGGTGACCTTCAGCATCTCGGCGGCGGAACGCTGGAAGAGATGGACGGCGTCGAGGTACTGGGCGTGGACCTGACGGAGCGACGGCGGCGGCGCCAGCGCGCGCACGCGCGCCTCCACCTGGCCGAAGCTCTTCGACGCGTCTCGGACGCCGGTCCCGAACTCGGGGCCATCCGCTTGCTTGAGCTTGTACCTCAGGCCGCTGAAGGTCAGCTTGTAGGCCGCGCTCTTGACGTCGCCGTGGATCGCCCACAGGGCCTGAGCGTACGCTTCCTCGGCTGGCGTGAGCGCGGGGCGCGGCGGCGTCAGTGAGGGCCGCCGGGCGGTCGCTCCGGCGGTCCGGCTCGTGGTCGTGGCCTCCCGTAGCAGCGATGCGCAGAACACCCCGAGCAAGGCGAGCACGATCAGGCCGGCGACGAGGAGCTTCGCCCGCAAGAGGCCCTGCGACCCGCTCCGTCCCGGGGCGCCGACCCCGATGGCCGACGATGCGTCCTGAGAAGCCACCATTGAATCCTCACCGTCACGAACGGCACGCACCGGCGCCGACCGGGACGCCGGGATTATGGCCAGGGCCTCTCGGCGACGTCAAGCACCGCCTGGCCCCGGGCCCGGCCGCGAGAGCCGTGAGGGCATCCATCGGCGAGTGTCGTTTCGCCTCGTGGAATGCCAAGCAGTCTCGCGGCGAACGGCCGTCATCGTCGCCGAATCAGCAGCTTACGACACGGCCGGTGGCTTGCTACGCGGAGGGTGCTTCGGTCGCCGTACCCATGCGCACAAGGAGGGATCAATGTTCGAGCTGATTCATGGAATTCCTGAACCGTGGCGTCAGCTGACGGACGTGCTGATCGCGCCGCTGGCGTGGATCCCGCCCATGCAGCAGAGGCTGTGGGATTTCTTCGTCGCGCCTGGTCCGCTGTGGCTCGTCGCCGCGAAGTACCTCTTCCTGGCCTTCCCGGCCCTGCTCGCCGTCGGGGCGGTCTGGTGCACGCAGCTCTCCCTCTACACGCTGCCGTTCCGCTCGGGGCGCGTGCAGTTCATCCCGACCATGATGCTGACGTGGTGGGATGGCGTGCGCGCCGTCTGGCTGTACTGGGCGGGGATGTTCCGGTTCGTCGGGGTGGCGCTGGGATGGGCGGTGACGTTCGGCACCTTCGTCGCGAAGCTCCTCCTCGAGGTGATCCGCCAGGTCGCGCTCATGCCCTTCACGATGACGGGCCGGATGACGCAGAGCTACTTCCGGCCGGGCGTGCCCTGGATCGCGCTGGTGCTGCTGATCTTCTGGTGCGCGCTCGAGGCCGCGATCTTCACCTACACCCTGATGCCGACCGTGACCGAGCTCCTCGCCGACCTCGTAGGTGGCGAGTCGACGGCCCGCTTCACGGGCCCCATCCTCTACTTCTTCCTGCTGCTGCTCGTCATGGGCAGCTTCGCGTGCGTGCAGACCCTGATGGACGCCGTGAAGAAGCGGGAGTGGAAGTACATCGTCCAGATGGTCGTGGTGGAGCTGTTCGTGATGTTCTTCGAGGTCGTATTCCTGTACCGGGAGCTCATCGACGCGCTGACGCCGTGGATTGCCCAGCAGACGGGCATGAAGCTGGGTCTCACCGTCACGCTCTCGCTGTCGGCGTTCGGCTGGATCGGGATCCGCGGCATGACGTGGTTCCTGTTCGGCCAGTTCGGAACACCGCCGATGCTGGCCTTCATCTCGCGGCGGCCGATGGCGGACGAAGGCGACGCCCGCCACGCCGACAGCAAGCCGGTGCCGGCCTGGTGGCGGCAGCCGGTGGAGGAGCTGAAGCAGGAGATCCAGTGGCTCCACACCAAGAGTGACGAGCTTCTCGACTACCTGGTGCTGCCGGTCCTGCAGATCGCGGCGGCCGCGCTCAACTTCGGCATGGTCCTAGTCGCATCGCGCCAAGTCTTCTCGCTGCCGTTCAAGGAGGCCAAGGAGATCACGCAGACCTGGCAAATTTTGCAGTCCTTGTACATGCACGCGCCGCCGCGGAAGCAGGCGACGCTATGAGTCGCCTGGGCAGCTCGCTCGCCGGTCGCCTCGTCGCGGTCGCTCTCCTCGGTGCCGCCGTGGTGGTGTCGGCCGCAGAGACGGAGGAGAACAAGCCACCGCGGTCGACGCTCTTCGTCGGCGTCGACACCAGCGGATCCTTCCGACCCGCGTATGACGACGCCCTCACCTTCGTCGCCCACTACCTCTACGGCCACATGCACGAGTTCGGCGGCCTGTCGAAACCGCGCGATCTCTTCGTGACGGCCATCGGAGGAAAGGACAACAACGAGCCGAAGTCGTTCCACCCGATCCACGAGTTCGACAACAAGGACGTCCGGCAGATCGAGGCGGACCTCCGGAAGTGGTTCCCGCCGACCGACACGCTCACTGATTTCAACGTGTTCTTCCAGCAGGTCGCGCGCACCGCGAAGGAGCGGAATCTCGTCCTGGCGCCGATCACCGTGATGGTCGTCAGCGATGGCGTCCCCGACGTGCCCAACGGGAAGATCAGGTCGGGCACGCCCGCCTCCTACCAGCAGATCGATCTCAGTCCCCTGGACTACCTCTCGAAGAACGTCACCGTCCGCCTGGTCTACGCGAGCCCGAAGGTCGGCGACAACTGGCGAAAGCTGGTCAAGCGGGACCGCGTGCGCTTCTGGGCGGTGGAGTACGACGTCATGAAGGGCTGGCGCGCCCAGATGAGGCCGGACGCCGAGCTCGCCAACCAGGACCGTTTCTGGAAGTGGGTGAGGGACAACGTGGACTACCGCGTGCGGCGCGGCGTTTAGTTCCAGGGGGGGCGTCTAGTTCCATGGGGGGCCTCGACATGACCCCCCAAACCCCCCAGATGTTCGGAGCGCCCCGGCGAAGCCGGGGCGCTCCTCTTTACCGCTTCAGCTTCGGGATCACGTGCTGGCCGAACATGTCGATCGACGACATCACTTGCTCGTGCGGCACGGTCTCGGTGGCCATCAGGAATTGCAGCTCGTCGACGCCGGCCTCCTCGTGGATGGCGATGCTCCGCAGGCAGGTTTCCGGGTTGCCGGCTACCAGGACGCCGCGGTCGACCAGCGTGTCGGCGTCGATCTGGTTCCAGAGCGCGGAGGCGATCTGCCCGGAGCCGCCGGAGAGATCCACGGCGGGCGCGCCCTCGGCGCCCTCCGTCTTGAGATAGCGGGCAAAGTTTGCTCGGAGGTGGTCCGGCACGCCGCCCCACGAATCCACGAGCTGTTCGTAGAGGTGGGTCTGGTCCTTGAGATAGGGGCGATCCGGCCCGAAGAATGTCCGCAGCGATTTCGCGGAGAGCTCCCGGGCCGCCGCGTCGTCCCAGTCGCACAACCCCATGGTCGCGCTCAGCCACTGGTCGTTGATGAACTTGCCGACCGGCTTCGCGTGGCGGACGCGCTCCTTGTACTGCGCGATG
>VBPC01000344.1 GCA_005887895.1 Candidatus Rokuibacteriota bacterium | reverse complement strand
GAGCCAAAGGCGGCGCGTCATTTTGGCGATGACACAGCTGAGGACTCGGTCGGCTCGGTTCGAAGTCGCGTTCGCCAGCTCTTCGGCCCACACGTGAGGACGTGCGCGTGGTGCAACAGACGATCGAGCAGCGCGGTGACCGCCGCGGTATCGCCGAGGAGTTTGCCCCAGTCGTCGACGGGCCGATTCGAGGCGATGAGCGTCGACGCCCGTTCGTACCGGCGCATCACCGCCTCCAAGAGATCCTCGGCCGCCGTGTGGGGCACGCGCTTCATCCCCAGATCGTCAAGGATGAGCAGGGGGACGGTGGTGACCTGCGCGAGATAGAGTTTCCGCGTCCCCGCGAGCTGGGCGTCGGCGAGCTCCTCGAGGAAGGCATGGGCTTCGCGGTAGAGGACGCGATGGCCCTGCTGGATGGCGGCGAAGCCGATCGCCTGGGCCAGATGACTCTTCCCGGTGCCGGGCGGCCCGAGGAAGAGGGCGTCTTCGTGCTGGGTGATGAAGTGGCCGGTGGCGAGCTCGAACACGAGCCGGCGATTCAGCTTCTTATTGAAGTCGAAGTCAAACGTATCGAGCGTCTTGCCGCGGTCGCGGAAGCCGGCCTGCTTGATCCGGCGAGCCAGGAGCCGGTCTTGCCGGCAGAGCAGTTCGTCCTGCACGAGCGTGGAGAGGAAATCGATCGGGGCCAGCTTCTCCGTCTGGGCCTCGAGCAGCCGCGGCTCCAGCCCGGCGGCCATGCCGGAGCACCGCAGGTGGCGCAGGGCGCGTTGCAGCTCGACGAGATTCATCTCGGCAGGTCCTCCTGGGTTTTCCGCGTGATGACGTCGCGGTAGTGGGTCAGGCTGCGGATGAGCGGATCGACCTGGCGCAGGGGCACGGGCGCTGCGCGGTGGCGCTCGAGGTAGCGGCGCACGAAGCGGTAGTCGGCGACGCCGAGCTCGAGCGCCGCGGCGCAGGCGTCGTCGACGGCGGCGGGACCGTATTTCTTCACGAGGCTGAGGACGCCGAGGATCCGTCGGACGCCGGCTTCGCCGTCGCGGCGATGCATGGTCTCGCAGAGGGTGCCGAGGTGGGCGCCGGCGCGGCCGGCCTGCGCGAGGAGGGTGAGCGTGGTCGGCGGCGTGCGGGGCGGCCGATCCTGAGGGGAGCTGACGCGCCACCCGGGCGGATGGCGGCGGTGCTCGCGCAGCAGCGTGCCGGTGGCGGGATGGAGGAGGCGGACTTGGCGATCGTCCCATTGAACGGCGACGGCGCGGCCGATCCAGCCCGGCGGGGCGGGATAGTAGGCATAGGCGACCTCCACGCAGCCGTCGAGATGCACCGTCCGGGTCCCGAACTCGTAGTAGCGAAACGGCTCGACCGGCAGGGGCTGGAGGGCCGGACGCTCTTCGGCGAACATCGCGGCGACTTGGCGTTTGGTGGTGCCGTGGATGCGGGTATCGGCCCAGCGGGCATCCCAGCGATCGAGGTAGGCTTGCCCCTCGGCCAGCCGCTCGAAGCGCAAGCCCCGGAGCGCGCCTTGGGTGTGAGCGATGGCCGACTCGACTTTCCCCTTGCGATCGGCGTCCCCGACGCGACAGGGGAGCGGCACGGCGCCGTAGTGCCGGAGCACGTCGCGGTAGAGCGGGTTGAGGGTGGGATCGTAGATGTCCGGCGTGAGCACGCCCTCCTTCAGATTGTCCAGAATCACGACCCTGAGGGAGCCGCCGAGCCGGCGGAACGCCTCTTCGTGCAGCTCGGCCCAGCGGCGTGTGCTCGAGGCGAAGGTCAGCAGGCGAACGCTCTTGCGGCTGTAGCCCAGGGTGAACACGAACAGGCGCGTGCGGCGGTACTTGCCGGTGACAGGGTGCCGCACCATCGGACCGTCGGAGTAATCCGCCTGGCCTTCTTGTCCTGGCGCCGTGACGATGACCGGATGCGCGTCGGCGGGCGGCTGCCCGCGCAGCTTCACGACGAAGCGTCGGACGCTGGCGTACTGGGCGGGAAAGCCGTGATCGTCGACGAGGTCGCGCCAGATCGCCATGGCGTCGCGACCGCGAGCGAGCGCGGCCTCGATGAGTTCCCGGTACGGCTCACACGCGCTCGCGGACGGAGCGCGGCCCGGCGGAGGCCACTCCAGCGGGCCCGTGATCCCCGGCGGGAGCTCCCCGGGGTCGGTGGACACCCCACTGGCCGGATTTGGCGTCGCCAGCCGGCGGTGCCGGGGATCCCGGACGGCGATCCCGGCCGCCTTGAGGTAGACGCTGGCCGTCTCGCGCCGCACCCCGGTGGCCTGCTCGATGCGGCGAAGCGTCCAGCCTAACTGCCCGAGCGCAATGACTTGCTGCTTCTTCGCGTCGCTCAAGATGTTGGTCATGCTGGCGAGAGGGGCCATAGCCCCGCCCGCCACGTCAACGTCTTGAGGCGCCCGGTTAC
>VBPC01000343.1 GCA_005887895.1 Candidatus Rokuibacteriota bacterium | reverse complement strand
CTCGGCGCCGGGCTCTTCCTGCTGCAGCGCGGCCTCGCCGCCGGCGTGACGATCTACGCGCCCGCGATCATCATCTCCACGGTGCTCGGCTGGCCGCTCGACCTGGTCATCGCGTTCACCGGGCTGCTCGTGATCGTCTACACGGCCACCGGCGGCAGCGAGGCCGTCGCCCTGACCCACAAGTGGCAGATGGCGGTGATCTCGGCCGGGATGGTGACGGCCATGGCCGTGCTGCTGCTCCGGCTGCCCGACGGCCTCGGGTTCACCGGCGCCGCCCACGTCGCCGGCGCCCTGGGCAAGCTGCAGGCGGTGGACTTCTCGCTCGATCCGAGCCGGCGCTACACGGTGTGGACCGGCGTGTTCGGCGGGTTGTTCCTCTCGCTCTCGTACTTCGGCACTGACCAGTCGCAGGTGCAGCGCTACATCGGCGGCGCCTCTCTGCGCGAGGGCCGCCTGGGCCTGATGTTCAACGCCGTGCTGAAGATCCCGATGCAGTTCGTCATCCTGTTGCTGGGGGCGCTCCTGTTCGTCTTCTACCAGTTCGCGCCGCACCCGGTGTTCTTCAACCAGGCGGAGTGGGGCCGTCACGCGCAGGACGGCCGGTTCCGCGCCATCGAGGCCCAGCACGCCAGCGCCGTCGTGCAGAGCCAGTCCGCGATTCGCGCGTGGCTCCGGGCTCGCGCGTCGGACGACACCGCGCGGGAAGCGAGCGCGCGGGCGGCCATGGTCGCGGCCAGTCATCGTACCGACGCCATCCGCGCCGAGGCCAAGGCCGCCCTCGTGGCCGCCGACTCGCACGCCAAGACCAGGGACTCCGACTACGTCTTCATCACGTTCATCCTGACGCAGCTGCCGCACGGGGCGGTCGGCCTGCTGGTGGCGGTGATGTTCGCCGCGGCGCTGTCGTCGACGGCCTCCGAGCTCGCCGCGCTCGGCACCACCACGACGATCGACCTCTGGCGTCACTTCCGACCGCTCGCCGCCGTCGACGAGGCGCGCAACGTGCGCGTGGCGCGGCGCTTCACGGCGCTGTGGGGCGTCTTCGCGGTGGCGTTCGCGCTCTTCGCCGGGTTCGCGGAGAACCTCATCGAGGCCATCAACATCCTCGGCTCGGTCTTCTACGGCGTCATGCTCGGCCTCTTCCTGGTGGCGTTCTTCCTCCGTCGCGTGGGCGGCAGCGCGGTGTTCTTCGCGGCCGTGACCGCGCAGGCCCTCGTCATCGCGATGTACTTCTCGCTCAACATCGGCTACCTCTGGTACAACCTCATCGGCTGCGCTGCGTGCATCGCCTTCAGCGTGGCGCTGCAGGCGGTCCTGCCGCCGCGCGCGCGCGCCGACGAGGGCCGCGCCGGATGAGCCCGCGGACGGTCGAGGGGCGCCCCGGGTTCCCGGGGGCGCCCCGAGCGCTGGGGGGTGTGGGGGGCCATGTCGGGGCCCCCCACATACAGCCAATCATCGCGTTCGGCCAGCAGCCCTGCGGGTTCTTCCCGCGACGGTTCCTCGTGGCCAAGATCCGGACCGCGCGACGCCTGCAGGCGGAGATCGGCGGGCGCGTCGTGTACTTCTGCCACGACAGCGACCACGATCCACGCGAGACACGCACCATCCTGCGCCATCGCGCGACGGGTCAGCCCGCCCACCTGAACTTCGCCGTCGTCAGCAAACTCCAGCGCAAGTTCTCCCCGCTCTACGCCAAGCGCATCTCCGCCGACTGGCACGCCAGGACGCTGGGGCAGCTCCCGAACTACGTGGACCATCCCGTCACCGACCTGTTCCGCAAGACATCGGCGGAGACGGTGGCCGACTTCTGTCTCGAGATGTACCGCGGGATGGGCCTGCTCGACGGCGTGGACGTCGTCCGCTCGAGC
The DNA here is from genome assembly GCA_005887895.1 of Candidatus Rokuibacteriota bacterium. GTDB lineage: Bacteria > Methylomirabilota > Methylomirabilia > Rokubacteriales > CSP1-6 > AR5. The sequence goes on along the minus strand of VBPC01000343.1, from coordinate 336 downwards.
GATCCGCAGGTGCGCCGCCGTGCGTGCGACGTGGAGGACTTCTTCGTGGACGTGCCGTACGAGGGCGAGATCGTGCGCGCACGCGCGCGCGACGGCGTGCTGTACCTGCACGAGGGCGGCGACTCATTCGTCACGCTGCCGACGGCGGCCGCCGGCCTCGGGAAGGCGCAGATCAGCCCGACGCGGGACACGCGGCTCCGGTGGATGCAGTCGGTGATCCACTGCACGCACTACGTGACGGGGGCGGGCGAGCAGGCGTATCTTCGGCCGGGGGACGCCCCGGAGATCGCATACGTGCGACGGGAAGACATCGAGCGATCGGATGAAGCATTCACG
>VBPC01000342.1 GCA_005887895.1 Candidatus Rokuibacteriota bacterium | reverse complement strand
GCAGGGAAGCGCTCAGCAGCGTCGCGTTCAGACGGTCGACGCCCGGCACGCCCGGCAGCGGGAGCACCAGCGGACTGGCGACGTGCAGGTTGGCGTTCACCGTCACCAAGCCTCGGGTGATCTGGCGCAGCTTCCGCGCCAGCCGGCGCGCGTCGCGGCCGGAGACGGTGGGCCGCCGCATGCCGATCGAGTCGACCCAGAGGATGCGGTTCTTCTCGGACAGGATCCGCATGATGTGGGTCTTGCTGGTCGGGTCGCCGCTCCAGTCGTGGGCGAAGCAGATGATCGATTCGTTGCGGATCATTTCAGCAGCCTCCGAGCGGCGACGGCCGCCACGGCCGGCGCCCGCAGTCCGCGGCGAGCCAGCGAGGCGTGCAGCCGCTTGGCGCCGCGCCGGACGTCGAGCGCGGCCGCGGCGGCCAGCCGGCCGAGCGTGAGCGGCGGCTCGCGCAGGGGATCGGCGGCCGCGAAGCTCCACGCCGCGCCCACCACGCGATAGGCCCGCCGCCTGAGCGCGGCCAGGATCTCCACGGCCGCCGGGGCCGGGCACGCGACCTCGAGCACGATGCCGGGATAGGCCTCGAGCCGGTGAAGGTCCGCCCCGGCCATGGGCACGAGCTGCGCACCGCGGCGCCGGAGCTCGACGAGGCGTCGGAGCGCGTCGGCGCCCGGATACCAGCGTCCGTCCGCCTTGCCGTTCCAGACCTCCCAGCCGCCGAGCCGGTGCAGCTCGTCGGCCGGGACGTGGGCGGCGGCGTCGCGGTAGAGCGGGTGGGCGAGGACGGAAAAGCCGCCGGCCGCCCGGATGGCGTCGGCGATGGCGCCCACGCGTCGCTCGCTCACGAGCGTGCGCACGCCGTAGCCGAGCACGTGGACGTAGTCCGGGGTGGCCTCGCACTCGATGCCCGGCACCACGAGCACGCCGCTGGCGCGGGTGACGGCCTCGCACTCGGACACGAAGGCGGCCATGCTCGCGTCCGTGAGCGTGCGGTTGTGCTCGCTCATGAGGATGAAGTCGAGGCCGCGGGTACGGGCCGCCTCGCCGATCTCGGCCAGATCGTGACAGCCGTCGTAGGACCAGCGCGAGTGCACGTGGCAGATGCCGCGCAGGATCATGCCGCCTTCTTTCTGCCGAACGCCCGCGCCAGGGTCCGCAGCCATTCACGCCGGCCGGGCTCGGGATCGTCGGGCACCCAGTTGAACGACGCCTTCCACGGATGCAGGATCGTCGGCGACTGAGCGAGGGTGGCCAGCCGGGTGCCCTTGCCGTGCGCCATCACCTTCAGGAAGTGCTTCAGCTCGGCCACGGCGTCGCGGGCCAGGACGCCTTCCGCATACGAGGCGACCGGCTCGGGTGTTTGCCCGACGGCCAGCTGGTAGAGGTAATAGGGGAAGTCCACGCCCGCCGCCAGGGCCAGCGGCAGCGAGCCCCAGAAGCGTCCGTTGATCTCGAGGAGCCAGAACTGGTTGCTCGTCTCGTCCCACTTGAACTCGGCCATGGCGACGCCGTGCCAGCCCAGCGCCGCCAGCATCCGCTGCGCGCTCTCCAGCATGCGGGGATCGCAGGCTGCGCTCACGGCGGCGGTCGAGCGGCCGCCGCGCAGGTCGATCTCCCGCACGCGCTTGTGGCAGAACCAGACCAGGGGCCGGCCCTCGTTCCAGAGGGTGTTGATCCCCACGCCGCGGCCACGCACCATCGCCTGGATGACGGGCCGAGGCACCGCGTCGTGCACGGCCTGCCACGCCGGCAGCAGTCGCTCGGCGGAGTCGACCACCTTGTAGTCGGCTTTCACCAGCGGCCCGTGAGCAGCCAGGAAGTTCGTCTGGCGCGGTTTCACGATCACCGGGTACGGCAACGCGCGGACGAGCGCCGCCGTCTCGGCGGCATCGGCGGGACACCACGTCTTAGGGATCGGCACGCCGACGCGCTCGGCGAGCACGGCCGTGCGCTGCTTGTCGAGCACCGTGCCGAGCGCGTCGTCGCTCGCGATGGGCACCTGGATCCAGGACGGCAGGCGATCGCGGGCCTGCCCGATGAGCTGGATCGTGCGGTCGGTCGTCGGGAAGACGATCGGGTACTTGCCGGTCTCGAG
>VBPC01000193.1 GCA_005887895.1 Candidatus Rokuibacteriota bacterium | reverse complement strand
AATTCCGGCTCGTCGAAGGTGCGGCCCGTGACGTGATCGTTGATCTCCACGCCCTTGAGGCCGAGCTGCGTCATGCAGCGCTCCAGCTCGGTGATGGCCGCCTTCTGGTCCTGCATCGGCAGCGTGCCCAGGCCGGCCAGCCGCTCCGGCCACGCCCGCGCCATCTCGGCGATCTCGTCGTTGATGGCTCGCGAGGTCGCCAGCGCGTGCTTCATGTCCAGCTCGTAGTTGTAGAAGCCGACGTAGGGCGAGACGACGTGGACGTCGACGCCGAGCGAGTCCATGTCGGCCAGCCGCTCCTCCGGCGTCCAGCGCGCGCGGGGCGGCAGCGCCTGGCGGCGGCCGCCGACCAGCGCGAACTCCGTGCCGCGCGTGTCTCGCTCGCGGGTGATCGTGTGCCAGTCGCCGCCGTTCTCGGTGGCGCGCCAGAAGCACTGCGGCGTGAGATGGGCGTGGATGTCGATGCTTCGCATGGATCTCCCTTTCAGGAACGCGTGAGCCGCGGCAGGAGTCGGGCGGCCGCCTCGTCGACCTGGGCGAGCTGATCGCCGCCGGCGAAGCGGAACATGAGGTGGCGCGCCCCGGCGTCGATCCAGCGTTGCAGCCACTCGACGCAGCCCTCGATCGGGCCGGCATAGGTCGCCTGGCGGGCGAGGAGCGTCGGCGCCGGCGCCGCGTAGTAGGTCTCGAGGAAGCCGTGCAGGCGCTGGACGGCGGCCGCGCGGTCCGGATCGAGCGCCAGCGTGACGTAGGCGGCGCCGGTGACGGCGTCGGGCGCGCGGCCGGCGGCGCGGGCGGCGGCCTGCACGCGGGGAAAGTGCTCGGCGAAGAACTCGACGCTGGGGCCGGTCGGAAACCAGGCGTCGAAGCGCGGCGCCTCGCGCAGCGCGGTGGGGCCGCTGCCGCCGATCCAGATCGGCGGCCCGCCGCGGCGGTGCGGCTTGGGCTCCACGGTGACATCCTCGAGCGTGAAGTGCTTGCCGCTGAAGCTCACGTGGTCGCCCTGCCACAGCGCCCGGCAGATCTCGAGCACTTCCAGGAAACGGCCCACCCGGCGCTCGAACGGCACGCCGACCGCGGCGAACTCGCGGCGGATGGCGGGCGCGTCGGCGGCGATGCCGACGCCGAGGATCACGCGCCCCTCGGCCACGCGATCGAGCGTGCCGACCACGTGGGCGAGCACGACCGGGTTGCGCAGCGCCGGGAGCAGCACCGCGGTCCCCAGCCGCACCCGGCGCGTGCGGGCGGCGCAGGCGGCCAGCAGCGTGAGCGGCTCGTGGCGCGGCCGCGCGGTGATCGAGTCGCCGATCCACACGGAGTCGAAGCCGGCTGCCTCGGCGCGCTCCGCCATGGCCAGCAGCGGCGCCGTCGCGGGACGCCCGGACATGATCGCCTCGCGCGTGGGGATCAGCACGCCGAGCTCGACGGCCATCAGCGGCGCGCGATCAGCCGACGGAAGACGGCGCCGTACTCGAAGTCGTAGCCGGCCGCGTGATCGGCGGCGCTGCGCTTCACGCGCTCGCCGAGCGTCTCGCCGGGCGGCACGTTGAAGCCGGGCATCTGGCTCTGGTGGCGGGTCAGCGCGGCGATCTGGCGATCGATCGAGTCGGTCACGTCGACGATCACGTTCGGCTCGTCCATGCCCCAGTACCAGAGCTCGCGCACCTTGTGGGGCGCGAGACCGTCGCCGGCGATCTGCTCGGGGAAATGCAGGTGGTCGCGCGCGAAGGGGTAGACGGCGTCGGTGGTCACGATCCCCGCCTTGCGGTGGTCACGGTGCTGGAAGCCCCGGGTGCGGTAGGGATCGTGGACGAGCACCGTGTGCGGCCGGTGGCGGCGGATCGCGCGCACGACGTCGCCCAGGAACTCGCGCGTCTCCTCGAGGAACCCGTCCGGATAGCCCAGCATGACGACGTGCCGCACGCCCATGAAATCGGCGGCGGCGCGCTGCTCGGCGGCCCGCTGGCGGGCCAGCTCGGCCGGCGTCAGCGAGCGCTCGGCAGTGCCGGCATCGCCGTTGGTGCACAGCACGTAGGTCACCTCGCACCCGGCCGCCACCCAGCGCGCGACCACGCCGCCCGAGCCGATCTCGGCATCGTCGGGATGGGCGAAGATCACCATGGCGCGGTCGGGGACGTCGGTCACGATCTCGAGCTTGCGGTCCATCGACTCGGGCGGGGCGGCGCCGGGCATGGGGAGGATTCTACAGGAGGTATGCTGGAGGCCAAGACCGGGAGGCGCCATGAGCGAGTGCAAGCACGGCCTGAAGGGGGGCTGCGCGTACTGTCACGCAGCCCCGACCCGCACGCCCCGTCCGCCGGAGCCGAAGCGACGCGGCCGGAGCGCGAAGCTCTCCGACAAGATGAACGACCGCATGACGTCGCTCAAGCGACGGTTGAAGGACCTGCGGGGCGGCTGACCGTCAGCGCAGGCGGATGTTGCCACCGCCGGGGAGCCCGCCAGGGCCGCCCGGGGGCGTGAGCCCGCCCGGCATCCGATCGGGCACGATGATCGACGAGGCGGCCTCGCGGCGAAGCTGCTCGAGCTCGCGGCGCGTGCGCTCCACCGCCTCGTTGGCGCCGGCGGCGAACTTCTCGATGGCGTCGGCGAGCGACGCGGCGGGCAGCTCGAAGGCCAGCGGGAGCAGTCCGCCCGGTGTCAGCAGCTGGGTCTCGCCCACGTACAGCACCGGCCGGCTCGCGTCCGCCAGGCCCCCGCTCGTCACCGGCGTCAGCACGCGAATCGTCCCGATCTTGCGGTCCGTGTAGATGTCCTCCCGGTAGAGCGAGGCCGGGTCCATCTTCAGCTCGTTGGGGCTCAGCGGTGTGCTCATGGGGTGAAGGATAGCCCAGGCGCAGGCGTCTTGACAGCGATCGGTCGGCGGGGTACGAGGAGGCGCGGAGGACGACCCATGAAGGTGAAGGCGGTGAACGGCTTCGCGCGGATACTCAAGGCCGAGGGCATCCCGTGGGTGAGCTGCTACCCCACGAGCCCGGTCAACAACGCGCTCGGCGAGGAAGGCGTGCCGATCCTCATGATGGGCGAGGAGCGGTTCGCGGTCGCGGTGGCCGACGCGTTCTCCCGGGTGACGTGCGGCAAGCAGATCGGCGCCTGCACGGTGATGGCCGGCCTCAACGCGGCCGGGATCCAGATGGCGTTCGGCGCCGTCGCCCAGGCGTGGGAGGATTCCTCGCCGGTCCTGGTGATCGCCGAAGGCGTCGGGGTCGGCAACAGCCGTCACACCCATTTCGACATGGCGGGCGCGTTCAAGCCGGTGACCAAGTGGGTCGGCGAGATCGACCGCGCCGACCTGGTGCCCGACTACCTTCGCCGCGCCTTCACCCACCTGCGCTCCGGCCGGCCCGGTCCCGTGCTGCTGCTGATCCCGCGCGACCTCGGTGAGTACGAGGAGGACGAGCATCCCTACGCGCCGGTGAAGGGCTGGCGCTCGGGTCCCGATCCCGACGACGTCACCGCCGCCGTCAAGGCGCTGCTGGCCGCCCGGCAGCCGCTGCTCCACGTCGGGGAGGGTGTGCTCTATGCCGACGCGACCGCCGAGCTGCTGCGCTTCGCCGAGGCGGCCCAGCTGCCGGTGATGACGACGCTCAAGGCCAAGGGCGCCTTCCCGGAGAACCACCCGCTGTCGGTCGGCGTGCGCGGCTCGATGACCGAGCACTTCATGCGCCAGGCCGACGTCTTCTTCTCGATCGGCTCCAGCCTCTTCCCCAACCGGTTCAGCCACGCGGTGCCGGACGCCGGCCGCAAGACGATCGTGCAGTGCACGGTGGACACGCTCGACCTCAACCGCAGCTACGAGACGCGCCACGCCGTGGTCGGCGACGCCAAGCTCACGCTCCAGGCGCTGCTCGACGAGCTGGGCAAGCGGGGCGGCGGGGCGAAGAAGCCGAAGCTGCTCGAGGAGATCCGCGAGGCGCGCGCCGCGTTCTGGGCGAAGTTCCGGCCGCTGATGGAGTCCACCGAGACGCCGATGAACCCGTACCGGGTCTTCGGCGACCTCGCCAAGGTCCTCGATCCGAAGAACTCCTTCGTGACCGCCGACTCTGGAAACACGCGGGACCAGACGAGCACCGTGTACGAGGCGCAGATCCCGCGTGGCTACCTCGGCTGGGGCAATGTGTCGACCCTGGGCTTCAGCCTGGCCGGCGCGCTGGCTGCGAAGCTGGCCTTCCCCAACCGCCAGTGCGTGCACGTCACCGGCGACGCCGGCGTCTGCTACATGATGGGCAACTTCGAGGCGGCCGCACGCTACAAGCTCGGCATCACGACGATCCACATCAACAACGGTGGCTATTCCGGGTACGGTCCCGGCTTCTGGGGCGGCGGCCACGATCCGTACACGTGGAAGGTGTCGGATCACGCCTCCGCGTGCATGGCCGCGATGGCCCGGGCCGTCGGCTTCCACGCCGAGGACGTGAGCCAGCCCTCGGAGATCATCCCGGCACTCAAGCGCGCGTTCGACGAGAACGCCAGGGGGCGGCCGGCGTTCCTGGAGTTCATCTGCTCACACCATCCGGTGCACGGCGGCTGGGTCCGGCCCGGCCCGGCGCATTAGGACGACGACCATGGCCAGGCTGACGCCGATCACCGGCAGGGAGCAGGTCGCCGCCAAGGATCACGCGGTCGTCGACGCCATCGTGACGAGTCGAGGGGCGCTGCAGGGCCCGTTCACGATGTTCCTGCACAGTCCCGAGCTGGCCGGGCGCGTCGCCCATCTGGGCGCCTTCGTGCGCTTCGAGGGCTCGCTCGACATGCGGGTGCGGGTCCTGGCCGCGATGACGGTCGCTCGCGAGCTCGACGCGCTCTACGTGTGGGGCGCGCAGACGGGAGCGGCCCGCCGGATGGGCGTGCCGGAGACGACCATCAGCGCGATCCGCGACCGGCACACGCGCGGGCTCCCCCCGGATGACGCGCAGATCGTCGAGTTCACGCGCCAGCTCTTGCAGAAGCACCGCGTGGACGCCGCGGCGTTCAAGGCGATCCAGCAGCGGTTCGGCAACGACGGCCTGATCCAGCTGACCGGCGCGATCGGCTACTACAGCATGCTCGCGATGACGGTGAACGCCTGCGAGCTCGAGGCCGGCCCCGGCGCCGACGTCCTGAAAGTGTAGGGTCCCATGCTGATCGTCGACGCCCAGGTCCACATCTGGAACGCGGGGAAGCCGACCAACGCCAACCACCGGCAGGTCCCGGCCTTCACCGCCGACGAGCTGCTGAAGGAGATGGACGCCGCCGGCGTGGACGCCGCCGTGATCCATCCGCCGGCCTCGTGGGATCCCAACGCCAACGAGCTGGCGGTCGAGGCCGCGCGCCGACATCCCGACCGGCTGGCGATCCTCGGCAATTTCCCGCTCGACCGTCCCGAGAGCCGCGCCCTCGTCGACGGCTGGAAGCAGCGGCCGGGGATGCTGGGACTGCGGTTCACTTTCTTGAAGGAGCACCAGAAAACGTGGCCGACCGACGGCACGATCGACTGGCTGTGGCCGGCGGCCGAGCGCGCCGGGCTGCCGGTGGCGCTGCTCGCCGCCGGCTTCCTGCCGACGGTCGCGCAGGTCGCCGAGCGGCATCCGCGGCTCAAGCTGATCATCGATCACCTCGGGCGGCCGTCGGGGACGAAGGACGACGCCGCCTGGTCGAGCCTGCCCGAGATGCTCGCGCTGGCGAAACTCCCCAACGTCGCGATCAAGGCGACCGGCGCGCCCAGCTACTCGAGCGAGCCCTATCCCTCTCGCAACATCCACGGCTACCTGCGCCAGATCTACGACGCCTTCGGTCCCGAGCGCATGTTCTGGGGCACGGACATCACGCGCATGCCGTGCTCGTGGCGGCAGTGCGTGACGATGTTCACCGAGGAGCTGCCGTGGCTCCAGGGCCGCGGCCTCGAGCTGGTGATGGGCCGCGCGGTCTGCGACTGGCTCGGCTGGAAGCTGCCCGCGCGATGAAGCGCGTCGACATCGACCGCTACGGGGCGCCGGAAGAGGTCGCGCGCTGCGTGGACGTGGCCGACGTCGGCGCGCCGGGCGCGGGCGAGGTCGTGTTCGACGTCCTGGCGTTTTCGATCAATCCAGCCGACGTCTCGTTCTGCCGCGGCACCTATCGGCTGCGCCCGGTGCTGCCGGCCACGCCGGGCGCCGAGTGCGTGGGCCGCATCGCCGCCGTTGGTGGTGGCGTGACCACGGTCAAGCCGGGGGATCTCGTCGTCAACCTGCAGCGCGAGAACTGGGCGCAGCGCCGGCGCGTGAAAGCCGACGACGTCATCCCGGTGCCGCCAGGCATGAACCTGCGCCAGGCGGCGATGCTGCGCATCAACCCGCCGACGGCGCTGCTGCTGCTGAGTGATTTCGTCGAGCTCAAGCCGGGCGACTGGATCATCCAGAATGTCGCCAACTCGGCGGTCGGGCGCCTCGTGATCCGCCTGGCCCGGGCGCGCGGCGTCAAGACGGTGAACGTCGTCCGGCGGGCGGCGCTCTTCGGCGAGCTGAAGACGCTCGGCGCCGACGTCTGCCTCGTTGATGGGCCGGACCTCGCCGACGCCGTCAAGACCCAGACGGCCGGCGCGCGGATCCGCCTGGGCCTCGACGCCGTGTCCGGGCGGGCGACCGCCCGGCTGTCGGCCGGCGTCGGCGACGGCGGCGTCATCGTCAACTACGGCTCGATGAGCGGCGAGGACCCGGTGATGGCGCGCGCCGGCCTGATCGGCGGCGGCCAGACGCTGGCCGGCTTCATCCTCGGTCGCGGTCTCGCGAGCCGCTCGCTCGCGGAGGTCCGCGCGATGTACGCGGATCTCGCCCGCCAGGTCGAGGACGGCTTCCTCTCGGCGCCGGTGGAGAAGATCTATCCCATCGAGGAGATCAAGACCGCGCTGGCCCACGCCCAGCGCGGCGAGCGCAGCGGCAAGATCCTGGTGGCGCCGAACGGCGCCGTCTGAGCAGGGCGGCGGCGCTTACCGAGCGCGCGGCTTGAGCCGCAGCTCCTCGTAGGGCATCGAGAACGCGATGCCGGTGATCAGGCCCATGCCCGGCTGCTCGACGCGCGGGCCGTACGCACTGAGGAAGGCCGGCTCGACGATGGGGGCGAACATCACGCGCTCGTGCATGAGCTGCTGGATCTTGTGCAGCAGGGCCTCGCGTTTCTTGACGTCGGTCTCGCCCGACTGGTCGTGGAACAGCGCGTCGATGTCCGGGTAGCCGCCGTAGGCGCGGATGCCGCCGGTGATGACGAACGCCTCGATGCGGGTGGCGGCGTTGCCGCCGGCGGCGCTGCCCGGCCGCACGAGGCGCTTGAAGCCCTTCTCGGCGTCCGTCTTGTAGAAGGCCGCCCGCTCCAGCGCGCGCACCTGGGCGCGGATGCCCACCGCCTGGAAGTCGTTGACCACCGCCTCCACCGTCGCCGCGTAGACGGCGTCGCAGGCAATCTCGCCGGCGTCGAAGCCGCGCGGATAGCCGGCCTCGGCCAGGAGCTTGCGGGCGGCGGCCGGGTCGTGCGGATAGAGCGGCGGTGCCCAGAAGAACTGGAAGTCGCGCGGGATGATGCTCGCGGTGACCCGGGCGAAGCCGAGGTACTCGGCCTCGTTGAACGCCTGCCGGTTGATGGCGAGGTTGGCGGCCAGGCGCACGCGCCGGTCGGCCCACGGCGACTTCGGATCGAACTGCTCGATGAACGTGATCCACTCGGTGAACGTCGGGTTGGTCGCCTTCAGCGTGAGGCCCGGCGTGCGGCGCACCTCCTCGGCGAGCGGGCCCTTCAGCGAGTAGGCGATGTCGGCCTCGCCCCGCTTGAGCATGGCCAGCCGGGTCGTGTCGTCGGGCACCGAGCGGAAGATCAGCCGCTTGATCGTCGGCGTCTTGCGCCAGTAGCTCTCGTTGGCCTCCAGCACCAGCTCCACGCCCGGCGTGAACGACACGAACCGGTAGGGCCCGGCGCCGATCGGATGCTTCTTGAAGCCGTCGTCGCCGACCCGCTCGACGTACCGCTTGGGCACGATCCAGGCGGCGCCGGTGGCCGGCGTCGCGTAGAACGTCATGAAGTCGGGCCACGGCTGCTTGAGCCGGATACGCACGTGCAGCGGATCGAGCACGTCGACGCCGGCCACCCTGGCCTTGAGCGTGGAGGCGGCGCCGCCCCGGTAGCGCTCGAGCGAGAACTTCACGTCCTCGGCGGTGACCGGATCGCCGTTGTGGAACTTCACGCCCTTGCGCAGCACGAAGTCGTAGGCGAGGCCGTCCTTCGCCACGCTCCACGACTCGGCCAGGCTGGGCGCCATCGGGTTGCCCGGCATCGGCTTCACCAGCGCGTCGTGCATGGCGTAGAGCATCATGAACGGCGTGATGACCGAGGGCGTCTCGGCCGGATCGAACCACGTCGGCGCCAGCGAGACGTGCACCGCCCACGTCAGCTGGCCTTCGGGCGCGGCGACGGCCGGCGCCGCCGGCCCCGCCAGCAGCGCGACGAGGCCGATCACGAGACCGACCCGATGGGTTACCATGGCGCTCATCTCCGGCAGAGTATAGAGGAGCGTCCATGAAATTCACCTGGTTCAACCTGATGCCGTGGCCGTACCTGCCCGACGACTTCCGGGACGATCCCCGGCGGGGCCACCACGTCTACCACACGTACCTCGACCAGCTGGAGTACGCCGAGTCACTCGGGTTCGACGGGATCGGCTGCAACGAGCATCACCAGAACGGCTACGGCCTCATGCCCTCGCCCAACCTCATCGCCGCCACGCTGTCGCGGCGGACGTCGCGGGCGGCTCTCTGCGTGATCGGCAACTCGATCGCCGGCTACAATCCTCCGATCCGAGTGGCCGAGGAGTTCGCGATGCTCGACGTCATCTCGGGCGGCCGGCTGGTGGCCGGCTTCCCCGTCGGCACATCGATGGACACGAACTTCTGTTACGGTCAGATCCCGGCGCTCACGCGCGACAAGTACCGCGAGGCCCACGACATGATCATGCAGGCGTGGGCCGGCGAGGAGCCGTTCGCCTTCGACGGCAAGTACAACCAGCTGCGCTGGGTGAACTGCTGGCCCAAGCCGATCCAGAAGCCGCACCCGCCCATCTACATCCCGGGCGGCGGCTCCATCGAGACGTGGGACTTCTGCCTGGATCACGACTACAACTACTCGTACCTGTCGTTCTTCGGCTACCTGCGCGGCAAGTCGCTGCTCGACGGCTACTGGGAACGGGTGGCCAAGCGCGGCAAGGACGAGTCGCCCTACCGCGCGGCCTTCGCCCAGATCATCTGCGTGGCCGACACCGATGCCGAGGCCGAGGCGCTCTACGCCGAGCACTGCCTCTACTTCTTCAACCGCTGCCTGCACATTTTCCCGCCCTTCGCCGACCCGCCGGGGTACCGCACGATGGCCACGGTGAAGTACGGGGCGCTGTCGCAGCTGACGCAGTCGCGGCAGAAGATCCTCGAGAACCTCACGTGGAAGCAGCTGGTGGACGAGCGGTTCGTGATCGCCGGCAGCCCGGAGACCGTGCGCCAGCAGCTCGAGGAGTGCATCAAGGGGCTGCGCATCGGTCACCTGTTCTGCCTGATGCACAACGGCAACATGCCGGACTGGAAGACGCGCCACTCCAGCAAGCTGTTCGCCGAGAAGGTGATGCCGCGCCTGCGCGACCTGTGGCCGGAGTGGAAGCACGACGAGCGCTGGTGGATCCATCCCATGGACGAGCGCATCCGTCCCGAGGAGCGGCGGCCCGGCGCCGAGAAGCCGCGCGAGGGGTGGCCCTCATGAAGTGGCGCACGCTGGAGACGAAGAAGGGCATTCGCTGCCGCGTGCTGGAAGCCGGCAGCGGCGCGCCGGTGGTCTTCCTGCACAGCGCCGGCGGGTTGCTGGCCGACAACCCGTTCCTCGACGACCTGGCCCGGCGCTATCACGTGTTCGCCCCGGAGTGGCCCGGCTACGGCGACTCCACGGGCGAGGACCTGCTGGAGGACATGCTGGACTTCACGCTCCACGGCTGGGACGTCGTGGACGCGCTCGGCCTGAGCCGCCCGCACCTCGTCGGCCACTCGATGGGCGGCATGATCGCCGCCGAGATGGCCTGCCTGGCCCCGCGCGACCTCGGCAAGCTCGTGCTGGTCGGCGCCGCCGGCCTCTGGCTGGACGACCACCCGATTCCCGACATCTTCGCGCTGCTGCCGTTCGAGTTGGCCGAGCTGCTGTTCGTGGACGCCCAGAAGGGCCAGGCCCTGCTGACCGGCGGCGCCGATCTCTCCGACCTGGAGGCGCTCAAGGACTTCTATGTGGCCTCGCAGCGGCGGCTGGCGATGGCCGGCAAGATCCTCTTCCCGGTCCCCAATCGGCGCCTGTCCAAGCGCCTCTATCGCCTGACGGCGCCGACGCTGATCCTGTGGGGCGCGGCCGACCGGCTGATCGTGCCGGCCTACGCCGCGCGCTGGAAGGCGCTGATCCCGTCGGCGCGCGTGGAGCTGATCGAGGGCGCCGGCCACATGCTGCCCTACGAGCAGCCGGAAGCGTTCGCCAGCGCGGTGGGCGCGTTCCTGGGATAGGCCGCCGGGTCAGCGCCCGGTCGAGGCGAAGGCCGGCGCCACCTCGGCTGCGAAGCGCCGCAGCGTGGCCGCGCCGCCCGTGCTGTTGAGCAGCACGTACTCGGCGCCGACCGCCCGGAGCGTCTCGAGCTTGGCGGCGATCTCGTCGGGCGTGCCGTAGAGCGCGCCCGCCTCGCTGGCCTCGAGCGTGTCGGCGTAGGACAGGATGCTCGACGGGTTCTGGCCGTCGGGCGTCTGGGCCAGCTGCGCCACCCGCCGGCGCGCCGCCAGCCGCGCCTCCAGCGCCTTCGCCCGCTCGGCCGCCGTCGTCACCACGTTGATCGAGCGGGTGACGGCCACGCTCATCGGATCGAAGCGGCGGCCGCGCGCCTCGCATTCGGCCTTGAACAGTCCGATGCGCTCGCCGATCTGCTCGATCGGCGCGAACTGGTCGAGGAGCAGGTTGCAGCCGTGCTCGGCCACGCGCTTGATCGAGGCCGCCCGGCCGCCGCCCATCCACAGCGGCGGGTGGGGCTTCTGCGCCGTCGGCGGCTCCACGACGACGTTGTCGAACCGCCAGTACTTGCCCCGGTGCGACCACGGCGTGTCGGACGTCCACGCCTTGCGCAGCACGGCCAGCGACTCCTCGAAGCGCTCGTCGGCCTCGTCCATCGGAATGCCGAAGCCGGCGAACTCGTTGTGACGGTAGCCCTGGCCGATCCCGAAGTCGAGGCGGCCGCCCGACATCAGGTCGATGGTCGCCGTCTGCTCGGCCAGCAGCACCGGGTTGTGCCAGGGCAGCGTGATGACCGCCGTGCCCAGCCGCAGCGTCGTCGTCCGCGCCCCCACCCACGTCAGCAAGTTGAGGGTCGCCGAGACCTGGCCGAAGCCGGTGAAGTGGTGCTCGACCAGGAACGAGCTGTGAAAGCCGAGCGACTCGGCCTCGATGTTGTACTCGACGAAATCCTTGAAGCCCGCGCCGCTGTCGACGTCGGGCCCGCCCCGCCGGGCCTGGGCGCTGCCGAAGATCCCGAACCGCATGATCGTCGCCCTACTCGCTCAGCCAGACGGTATCGAGCTGGCAGTTGAGGAAGTGGCTCGGCGTGATCGTCCAGCCGCGCACCTTGGCCAGGTGCGGCACGATGCGATGCCACTCGAACGTCATGATGTAGTGCACCTCCTCGTCGTAGAGCCGCTTCTCGAACGCCCGCAGGTAGCGCTTGCGCTCCTCGGGGTCGGTCGCCCGCGACTGCTTGAGGTACAGCTCGTCCATCAGCGTGTCCTTGTGCCGGCTGAAGTTCACCGGCGACGTCGTCAGGAACCAGTGCAGGTCCAGGTCGGGCTCGACGATCGAGTTGCACGGCGCGTTGGTGGAGACCTCGAAGTCGCCGCTCTTCTGGGCCGCCAGCCAGGCGGCGGACTCCAGGACGACCTGCTTGACGTTGAGGCCGATCTGCCGCCACTGGTCGATCAGCCAGATACCGACCGGCTCGTAGGGCTGCGGCACGCCGCGGTTGAGCAGCGTGAAGGACAGGTTCTCGGCGCCGGCCTCCCTGAGCAGGCGGCGCGCCTCGGCCCGGGCGGCGTTGATGTCGTGGCCGTAGCCGGCCAGCTTCTCGAGCTCGGCCGTCGGCGTCGCCCACGGCGTGCCGGGCACCTGGATGCCGGCCACCTCCTTGACCAGCGCGATGCGCGAGAGCGCCTTGGAGCCCTCCCAGCGATCGAGCGCCAGCGAGAGCGCGCGCCGCACGCGCCGGTCGTCGAACGGCTTCTTCTGCTGGTTCAGCGCCACCTGGATCGAGCAGTTCCAGGGGCTCTCCTGCACGGTGATCTTGCTGCCGAGCGCGGCCACCAGCGTGTCGCGGTCGGCCGGCGTGAAGCCACGGAACTGGATCATCGCCCGCTCGCCGCGGATCGCCGCCACCTGGGCCGAGCTGCTGGTGATGAAGATCGCGCGATAGCCGTCGAGGTAGGGCTTGCCCTTGTCCCAGTAGTCGGGATTCTTCTTGCCGACCCAGTGCGAGCCGCGCACGTACTCCACGAACTTGAACGGCCCGGTGCCCATCACGTTCTTCTCGTACCAGTGCGGATCCCTGGCCAGGACCTCGGCCTTGTAGATGAAGTTGAACGGCGAGGCCGCGCCGGCGATGAACGAGGTCTGCGGATACTTGAGCCGGAAGATCACCGTGTCGGGCCCCGGCGCCTCGATCGCCTCCACGTTGCTGTACTGGGCCTGGCGGCTGGACCGCACGCCGGCCGGCGGAAAGACGATGTGGTCGTAGGAGGCCTTGACGTCGTGCGCGGTGAGCAGGCTGCCGTCGTGGAACTTCACGCCGTGACGGATCTTGAACGTGTACGTCCGCTTGTCGGGCGAGACGCTCCACGACTCCGCGACGTCGCCGACGAACTTCGTGCCGGTGCGATCGGCCGGATCGACGCGCACCAGCAGGCTGTAGTGCGGGCCGATCGGATGCAGCATCGCAAAGGTCTCTTCCTGGTGGCCGTCGAAGCCCGGCGGCTCGGCGGCGACGACGAAGAGCAGCTCGCCCCCGCTGCGCGGCCGCTCCTGGGCGGCCGGCGCCGGCGCCTGGGCGAGCATCAGGGCGAGCACGAGACCCGCGAGCATCCGGCTCATGGTGGACCTCCAGCGACGGGACGAGGTGGCGTACGATACCACGCAGCAGCAAGACGCTCGCACTCCCGAGGGCCGCCCCGGCGACGCCGGGGCGGCCCGAGCGTTGGGGTCTGGGGGCCATCTCGGACCCCCCGAGAGGAGAGACACGATGGCTGACGTGCTGACCGTGGTGGCCAAGATCCGGGCGGCGAAGGGCAAGGGCGACGCGCTGGCGGCGCTGCTGCGCGAGCAGGCCGGCGTGGTGCGCAAGAACGAGCCGGGCTGTCTCGCCTACCGGCCGCACCGCTCGAGCAAGGACCCCGACCTGTTCCTGTTCTACGAGCAGTACAAGG
Source organism: Candidatus Rokuibacteriota bacterium (assembly GCA_005887895.1). Classification (GTDB taxonomy): domain Bacteria; phylum Methylomirabilota; class Methylomirabilia; order Rokubacteriales; family CSP1-6; genus AR5. Next base: position 1,493 of record VBPC01000193.1, on the reverse strand, counting down.
ACGACGCCGCCTTCGACGCCCACCGCAAGGCCCCGCACCTGGCCGCCTATCGCGAGCGGCGCGAGAAGGAAGGCCTCACCGAGGGCGCGGTGGAGGTGGAGGTCTACCGGTCGCTCACCGACTAGCCCTACAGGTACTTCGTGGGCCAGATCATCGTGCGCCACATGTGGGCGGACGGGCTCGCGTCGAAGCCGAGGCCTTCCTTCGGCTGCTTGAAGTTGCGGCCCACGACGTCGGTGAACTCCTCGAGCTCCACCCGGATGCTGGTGTCGAACGAATAGAGGTCGTTCACCGTGATGAGACGCGAGGTCATGTACCAGCGGTGGTTGCGCGCGTACCGGTGGGCCTCCTGGATGTACGGCTCCGGCACGTAGTCGGGACCGAACAGCTTCACGTACATCTCGGGGTACTGGTAACCCACGGACTCGTCGGCGAAGAACCGGAGCGCCTGGTGGTGGCGGATGGCCCAGCTGACCTCCTCGTCGACGTAGGGCTCGACGAGCTGGGCGCCCCAGTAGCCGTGGTCGGCCCGGATGAAGCCGGCGATTGCGATGTCGTGCAGCAGGCACGCCAGCACGACCTTCTCGCCGGCGCCGTTCTTCAGCGCCAGCCGGGCGCTCTGCAGCGGATGCTGGGTCGGCCCGAGGCGCAGGCGGAAGAAATCGAACAGCGTCGGCCGGTCCGGCATCGTCGGCAGCCGCGGATCGTCACCCATCATCATGTAGCGCCGGCCCGCGTCGGGAGGCCGCGGGACGGGCTGGCGGGGATCGTGCTCGCCGGAGACGTAGATCGCCGACTTCACGACGATCCGATCGAGCTCCTGGGCCATCGCGTGCTCGGAGGCTTCCGCGCGCTGCAGCGTGCTCATGCTCGTATCCTTCCCGCGACCGGAGTTGAACGGATCATCCGCGGTGCGTCAATCCCTGTCAAGGTGCGGCCCCCGAAGTGGACCACCGGCCATGCAGCGGGTGACGGGGACTCGATAGTCCGCTTCACTGTCTTCGCAACCCCGTGTCAGCCTCGGCAGCAGAATCACGCATCAGAGCGCACTCAGCGCTCCGGCACACCGGTTGCTCTCGCTGCTGTTTTGGTGGCAGCGGGACGACCGACCCGAAAGCCGGGGGCGTTTGTTCTGCGATCGGCAGGTCGGTGGGGCAGAGAGGAGCGAGGCTTCCGCCTGTCAGGGAACGAGCACGTGAGGTGACGAAGACAAACGTGGTGGAAGGAGAGTGCCCGTGAACACGAACGTTCGAGCTCGCGTATTCGTCGGGGTTTTCGGCCTGCTCATGCTGGCGATCATCATGGTCCTGCCGGTGCCGGCCGCGCTCGCGGCCGCGTTTCATTGCCCGAGCGACGGTACTCCGCCTCCGGGCTCGACCGTCAACGGCGGACTCGACGTCGATGGACTGTGCCTCGTCGCGGATATCACCGTCAACGGCGGCATCACGGTCGAGTCTGGCGGCCACCTTCAGCTGCAGAGCAGCACGGTCAAC
>VBPC01000192.1 GCA_005887895.1 Candidatus Rokuibacteriota bacterium | reverse complement strand
GCCAGGATCGAGCCGAGGACGAGGTGCAGGTTGATCTCGTGCAGCGCGGCGTAGATGTAGCGCGACTGGTCGCGGATGACCGCCAGCTTCACGTCGGGCGGCACCTGCTGGCGCAGCGCGGCCAGTCGGGTCTTCACGCCCTCGATGACCGCCACGGTGTTCTCGCCCGACTGCCGGCGGATCTCCATGATCACCGTCGGCACGCCGTCGAGGCGGGCGGCCGAGCGCTGCTCCTTGGTGCCGTCCTCCGCGTAGCCGATGTCGCGCACGCGCACGGGCACGCCGTTCAGGGTCGCCACCACGAGGTCGCCGAAGGCCTTCGGCTCGACGATCCGGCCCATCGTGCGTAGCGAGGTCTCGTTGAGCCCCGACGTCACGTTGCCGCCGGGCAGGTCGGCGTTCTGGCGGACGACGGCGTCGCGGACGCTGGTGATCGGGATCTGGTAGGCGGCCAGCCGGTCGGGATCGACCCAGATGTTGATCGCGCGCAGCAGCCCGCCGATGATGCGCACCTCGCCGACGCCGGCCGAGCGCTCGAGCTGGGGGCGCACGATCTTGTCGGCCAGCTCGGTGAGCTCCCGCAGGTCGCGCTCGCCGGACAGCGCCACCGTCACCACCGGCGCCTGGTCGTTGTCGAACTTGGACACGACCGGCGGCAGGATCTCGCGCGGCACGTTGCGGGTGGCGATGGCCACCTTGTCGCGCACGTCCTGGGCGGCGACGTCGATCTGACGGTTGAGATTGAAGGTCACGATGAGGACGACGGTGCCGGTGCCCGAGATCGACCGCAGCTCCTGGATGCCCTGGATCGTGTTGATCTGCTCCTCGAGCTTCTGGGCGACCAGCGTCTCCATCTCCTCGGTGGAGGCGCCGGGCAGCTCGACCCGCACGCTGACGGTCGGCAAGTCGACGGAGGGAAAGCGGTCGACGCCGAGGCGGAACCAGCTGGCGGCGCCGACGACGACGAAGGCCATGACCAGCATCGTCGCGAACACCGGGCGCTTGATGCAGACTTCGGCGAGCTTCTGCACGGGGGCTAGCGGGTGGCCGTCACGGCCTGGCCGGCGGTGAGGTTGCCGGGCCGGGCCACCACGACGTCGCCGCGCTTCACGCCCTGCAGCACCTCGACGTCCTCGCCGAAGCGGCGGCCGGTCGTCACCCGCGCCTCGGCCGTCTTGCCGTCGCGGACGACCAGGACCTTCTCGACGCCGGCGAAGACGATGATCGCGCTGGCCGGAACGGTGATCACCGGCTGGCTGACGTCGGTGACGATGTCGACACGCGCGAAGGAGCCCGGCCGGAGCGAGGCGCGCTCGTTGGGCACCTCGGCTTCCACCATGAGCGTGCGGTTCTGCTGCTCGACGATCGGCGAGAGCCGGACGACGCGGCCGCCGTACACCGTGGGGTCACCCTCGACGGTGAGCTTCACCACGTAGCCGACCCGCACGCCCGCGCCCTCCCGCTCCGGCACCGGCACCCGCAGGCGGAGTGGGTGCACCCGCACCAGCGTGGCGATCGGGGCCCCCGCGTTGAGGTACTCGCCGACCGAGGCCATCTTCAGGCTCACGGCGCCGTCGATCGGCGACAGGATGACGGTGTCGGTCAGCTGCTGACGCGCCAGCTCGAGCTCGGATCGCCGCTGAGCGATGATGGCCTGCCGGTTGCGGACCTCCTCCAGCGCGTCCTGGTAGCGCCCCTCGGCCACCTGCAGGTTCGCCTCGGCCGTGTCGAGCTGGGCGCGCGCGATGAGGTCCTGCTGCATGAGCTTGACGCTGCGGTCGCGCGTGAGGCGCGCGTCGTCCAGCATCGCCCGCGCCTGGCGAACGATGGCTGTCTGCTCGGCGTCGACGCGCTCCTCACTGCCGGTGGCGGCCAGCCCCAGGCGGACCCGGGCCTGCTGCAGGGCGGCGTGCGCCTGATCGACGCGCATCCTGAAGTCGCTCTGGTCGAGCCGGCCGATCGCCTGCCCGCGCCGCACGCGCGTGCCGAGGTCGACCGTGATCTCGGCCAGCCGGCCGGCGACCTTGGTGCCGAGCACGACCTGATCGTCGGCGGCCAGCGTGCCGGTCGCCGACACCGTGCGCGGCAGCGTTCGCTCCGCGGCGGGAATCACCTGCACCACGCGCGGCGGCGGACCGGGCGTCTTGACCTTGGGCTCGTCGGCGCTGACCCGCTCGCTGCGGCAGCCGGCGAGGCCGAGCGCGAGGAGGGCGACGGCGGTCAGGATCCGGACGGACATGGGCTGGCCATCATACCACCCGGCGGCCGAGGTAGGCGGCGACGACCCGCGGATCGGCGGCCAGATCGCGCGCCGCGCCCGCCGCCACCACCCGGCCGCGGTCGAGGACGTAGCCGCGGTCGGCCACGCCCAGCGCCAGCGCCGCGAGCTGCTCGACGAGCAGCACGCTCACGCCCTCGGCGCGAATGCGGCGCACCTCGTCGAACGTCTCGCGCACCAGCCGCGGCGCCAGCCCCAGCGAGGGCTCGTCGAGCAGCAAGAGCCGCGGACGAGCCATGAGGCCGCGCGCGATCGCGAGCATCTGCTGCTGACCGCCCGAGAGGGCGCCGGCCGGCTGCTCGAGCCGCTCGCGTAGCGCCGGGAATCGCGCGAGCACCCGCGGCATGTCGTCGAAGCGGCCGTGGCTCACCGCACCCAGCTCCAGATTGGCGCGTACCGTTTGATCGCCGAAGATCCGGCGACCCTCGGGCACGAGCACGATGCCGTGCCGCACCACGCGCCAGGCCGGCGCGCCGGCGATCGGCCGGCCGTCGATCGTGATGCTGCCGCGGGCGGGACGCAGCGCGCCGGCCACCGTGCGCAGGAGCGACGTCTTGCCGGCGCCGTTGGGTCCGATCACCGCGACGATCTCGCCCTCGCCCACGTCGAGCGACACGTCGTGCAGCGCCTCGATCTCGCCGTGCCTCACCGCCAGCCCGCGGATCTTCAACATGGGGGCCCCGAAATGGCCCCCAAACCCCCACCCTCGGCGCACCCCGGCGAAGCCGGGGCGCGCCTCGACTTCGCGCGCGCGCGCCCCGACATGCCCCTCAAACCCCCACCCTCGGCGCACCCCGGCGAAGCCGGGGTGCGCCTCGACTTCGCGCGCGCGGGCCTCGAAACGGGGTTCACGGACTGGTCCCCAGGTAGGCGGCCACGACGGCGGGGTCACGCTGGACGGCGGCGGGCGCGCCGTCGGCGATCACGCGGCCCTCGTCGAGAACGGTCACGCGATCGGAGATCGCCATCACCAGATCGACGTGGTGCTCGATGAGGACGATCGTGAGGCCGGCCGCACGCAGGCGCGCGAGCAGCGCGTCCAGCGCCTCCACCTCGGCGGGCGCCAGTCCGGCGGCCGGCTCGTCCAGCACGAACACGCGCGCGCCGGCGGCGAGCGCACGGGCGATCTCCAGGCGGCGCCGATGACCGAACGGCAGGTCGGCCGCCGGCGTCGTCGTCCACTCGCCCAGGCCGACGGCCGCCAGCGCCGCCCGCGCCCTCGCGTCCGCGGCGGTGGCGTCGCGACGCAGCCCGAGCAGGGCGATGGCGAGCGACCCGAGACGGTGGCCGACGGCCCCGACTCGCACGTTGTCGAGCACGGAAAGCGCCTCGAACAGCTGCGGTGTCTGGAACGTCCGCACGAGCCCACGACGCGCGATCGACGACGGCGCCTGCCCGGCGATCGGCGCGCCCGCGAGCGCGATGCGCCCGGCATCGGGCGTGTCGAATCCCGCCACGAGATTGACGAGCGTCGTCTTCCCCGCGCCGTTCGGCCCGATCACCGAATGCACCGTCGCCGCCCGTACCCTCAGCGTCACGTCGGCCACCGCCCGCAGCCCGCCGAACGCCTTCGTCACACCCTCCAGCGCGACGATCACGGACTCGTCGCGGGCGTGCTCGCCTCCCGGAGCGCCTTCCCGAGCCAGCGGTGCGTCGAACGACGAGACGTCCCCGGCCGCCGGCCTGGCATCACGTCGACGGGCGAGCGCTCCGACGACCCCGCGCGGCAGGAAGTAGACGGAGAGCAGGAGCAGCACGCCGTAGAGCATCAACCGGTATTCGAGGAACTGACGGATCAGCTCGGGCAGCAGCACGAGCGCGGTCGCGCCGACGAGCGGCCCGGCCAGCGTCCCCAGTCCGCCGAACAGCACGATCAGCAGGAACAGGATCGACGTCTGCAGCGTGAAGCTGTCGGGACTCAGATAGCCGTTGAGGAATGCGAACAGCGCGCCCCCGGCGCCCGCGAACGCCGCCGAGAGCGTGAAGGCCGCCGTGCGCACGCGATAGGGCGAGAGCCCGAGCGACTCGGCGGCCAGCTCGGAATCCTTCACCGCCACGAACGCGCGGCCCCAGGCGGAGGCGGCCACGTTGCGCGTGAGCAGGAGCGCCAGCGCCGCGGTCACGGTGACGATCCAGTAATAGCGGCCGAGCGGCAGCGGCGTGCCCCCGAGCGCCGGCCTGGGAATGTCGAAGATGCCACCGGGCCCGCCCGTCAGCGCGACCCACTCCACGAGCGCGCCCTCGACGATGATGCCGAACGCGATCGTCACCATCGCCAGGTACGGGCCGGAAAGGCGCAGCCCGGTCAGCGCCAGCCCCGCGCCCACGGCGGCGGTGACCGCGACGGCCAGCGGCAGCGCGGTCCAGAAGCCGAGGCCCAGGCGCGTCGCGCCGAGGGCGGCGGTATAGGCGCCGATCGCGTAGAGGCCCGCGTGGCCGAGCGAGATCTGCCCGTTGAGCCCGGCCAGGACGTTGAGCCCGCAGGTGACCACCACGAAGATCGCGACGGTCATCGCGAGGTAGAGGTAGTACGTGTTCGCGGTGACGAGCGGCACGGCTGCCGCGGTCAGCGCGACGGCCGTCCAGCCGAGCGCGCGCCTCACACGCGCCGGGTGGGGCGGCGCCCGCCGAGGCCCCACGGCCGCACGGTGAGCATGGCGATGACCAGCGCGAAGCCGACGATCTCGCGCGCGCCGGTCGAGACGTAGCCGGCCACCAGCGCCTCCACCAGCCCGTAGAGGAAGCCGGCCACGACGATGCCGGCCGCCGAGCCGAGGCCGCCGAGGATCGCCACCGCGAACGCCTTGAGGCCGATCAGCGTGCCCATCGTCGGCGACACGTTGAGGAGCGGCGCCAGCAGCACGCCGGCCACGCCGGCGAGCACGGCGGACAGCGCGTACGCGGTCGCGACGGCGCGCGGGACGTGGATGCCCATGAGGCCGGCCGCCTCGCGGTCCCAGGCGACCGCCTTGAGCTGCCGGCCATAGAACGTGCGGTGATAGAAGAGCTGCGTCCCGCCCATCAGGACGACGCCGGCGAGCGGCAGCAGCAACTCTTGAGGATAGACCCCGGCGCCCAGCAGGAACACCGGCTTCAGCGCGAGCGTCGAGGGAAACGCGCGGGCGTCCTTGCCGAACGTCACCATCGCGACGTTCTCGACGATGATGCCAAGCGCGATGGTCGACAGCAGCCACACCGGCGAGCCGGCGGTGAAGAACGGCCGGACGGCGATCCGCTCGACGACCAGCCCGAACGCGGCCGACGCGGCGAGCGTCGCGATCACGGCGACGGCGAGCGGCCAGCCGGCCGCCACGTGCACGCCGTAGGCGACCACGGCACCGAGCATGACGACGTGGCCCTGCGAGAAATTCAGGGTGCGGCTGGTCGCCCAGGTCATGTGATAGCCGAGGGCGACCAGCCCGTACATGCTGCCGAGCGCGAGCCCGCTCACGAGAAGCTGGATGATCACGCGAGAGCCTGTTGGGTTCCCGAGGGCCGTCCCGGCTCCGCCGGGGCCCGAGCGTTTGGGGGCCTGGGGGCCATCCTGGGGGCCCCCGGGAATCAGTGAACGGGGACGATCTTGCCGCCCTTCCAGACGACCATGAGATAGTCGCGCTCGGTCAGTGCGTCGTGCTGCTCCGGCGTCAACGGCCGCTTGTAGGTCTTGATGAGCCCCGCGTACTCCGCCTTGAGGTCCTCCAGCGCGTCGCGCACCTTGGCGCCGTCGGCCGACTTGGCCTGCTCGATGGCGAGCGCAACGAGATGCAGCGCGTCGTAGGCATTGGCGGTGCCGACGGGCGCCGTCACGTCCTCGGGCCCCTTGACGCCGAACCTGTCCTTGAGCGCCTTGAGCACGGCCTCGCCGCGGGCGTTCTGCTTGCCGAAGAACGAGTACGTCTGCACGAAGACGACCCCGTCGGACAGCTCGCCGGTCAGCTCGGCGAAGCGACCGCCCGAGATGCCCCAGTGCGAGACGATCGGAACCTCCCAGCCGACCTTGGCCTTCGACTTCACGACCTGGGCGCCCTCGGGCGCGTTGGCGACCAGCATGACGACGTCGGCGCCGCCCTGCTTGAGGCGCAGCAGCTGCGGGCTCATGTCGGGGTCGTTCCAGTTGAACTTCTCGACGCCGACCGCCTTGACCCCGCGCTCGGCGAACCACTTGGTGAGGCCCGTCTCGTTGGACTGGCCCCAGGCGGTGTTCTCGAGCAGCAAGCCCGGCTTGCCGCGCTTGAGGTGCTCGGCCGCGTAGCGCACGAGGAACTTGTCGACCTCGTCGTCGTTGGCCGACACGCGGAAGACGAAGTTCGGCTTCTTGCCGTTCTGCGTGATGTTGGTGCCGGCCGCCCACGTGCCCACGTACGGCGTCGAGAGCTCGTGCCACACCGGGACCTGGGCCAGCGCCACCGTCGTGTGCAGGCCGCCGAACACCGCCGCGACTTTCTCGCGCTCGACCAGCTCGCGCGCGATCGTCACGCCCTTCTGCGGATTGCCCTCGTCGTCGCGCACGACCAGCTCGAGCTTGCGGCCCCCGAGCAGCCCGCCGCGGGCGTTGACCTCGTCGAGGGCGATCGACAGCCCGCGCTTGATCGCCTCGCCGGAAGCCGCCGAACCTCCGGAGACGGCGGCGGCCAGGCCGAGCCTTATCGGCGGCTGCTGGGCCGGCAACACGCCGGCGAGGGCCAGGAGCCCGAGGAGGGCGGCCACGAGCATGACGGATGCGCGCCTCATGAATTCCTCCTTGAGAAGACAGGTTATACGCCGATTTCGTCGAGGAAGCGCGCCATCTCGGCCTGGACCTGCGCCCGGTGCGTCCGGTTCGGGAAGTGCCCGCCACCCGGAATGACGGCCAGTCGCGCCCCGGGGATCGTCGCCGCCACGCGCCGCGACATCGCGACCGTCGGAAACCGATCCTCGCTGCCGGCGATGACCAGCACCGGACAGGCGATGCGCGCGCAGTCGGACAGCCAGTCCCGGCGCGCGTACGTCTCGTCGAGCAAGGCCAGCAACGAGCCGACCGAGTGGTAGGTGTGCAGGCGCTCGATCGTCTCGGCGTAGCGGTCGGGGCGCGCCTTGAAGCGCGCGAGGGCGTCGTCCCCCATGCGCAGCCGCACGTTGGCGTCGAAGTAGTCGGCGAAGCGTCCGGTCTCGACCAGTGGCCGGTGGGCGCGCCACCAGGCGACGTCCTCCGGCGGCGGCGCGTACGGCGGCCCGCTGATCGAGATCACCGCCCGCGCGCGCCCGGCGGCGTGCGCCGCGATCCACAGCGAGAGCGCCGCGCCCATCGAGGCGCCGCCCCACACCGCGCGCTCGAGGCCGAGCGCGTCCAGCCAGAGGAGCATGTCCTGGCCCTTTCGCGCATAGCCGTAGTCCTCGGCGCGCTCGAACGTGGACGAGAGGCCGTGCCCGCGCGTGTCGGGACAGAGCGCCCGCACGCGGTCGAAGAATGGCTCGAGGTCCGGCAGCATCACCGAGGAGTCCTCGACGGAGCCGCCGTGGATCCAGATCAGCGGCGGCTTGGCGGGATCGCCGGCCTCGCGCCAGTGCAGGCGCACTCCGTTCGCCAGCACGCGCTCAGGCATCCGCGCGGGAGTCTATCGAATTCACGGCATTGACTGGACCGTCGACGGGCCAATAGTAGGGGACCAGCCGATGACAAAGACGCTGACGTACCACGATTATGAAGCCCTGCCCGACGACGGTCGCCGCTACGAGATCCACGACGGCGAACTGTCGGTGACGCCAGTCTCGACCCCCCAGCATCAAATCATCAGTGCACGTCTGTTCACGGCGTTGACCCGTTGGGCCGATGCACATCCCGCGGCTTGCTGCTGTCCTCACCGCTCGACGTGATTCTCGCCGACACGTCAATCGCGCAACCGGATCTCATCTACCTCGCGACGGACCAGCTGAACCGTATCAGCAAGCGCGGGATCGAGGGTGCTCCGGCGCACGATCGATCGCGTCACCAAGACGCGGCTCTACGCGCGATATGGAGTACCGTTCTTGTGGCTGGTCGATCCCGATGCACGGACGATCGAGACCTTCATGCTGCGCGAGGACCGCTATGCTCTCGGACCTGCTGTGACCGGCGCCGAGTCCGTCGACCTTCCACCCTTCACCGGGCTCGGGCTCGCTCCCGGCACGCTCTGGCCCTGACCTCGGTCGCAGGTCAGGCGGTGCGCCGCTCGAGGCGGCGGGCCAGCAGCGACATCGAGTAGGTGCAGATGAAGTAGACGACGGCG
>VBPC01000164.1 GCA_005887895.1 Candidatus Rokuibacteriota bacterium | reverse complement strand
CCCAGAACAAGAAGTTCGTGAACGCGTTCAAGGAGTATGCGGTCAAGAACAACCTCCCCGGCGGCGCCAAGCGCGTGACCGACGATCCGATGGAGGCCGCCTACTTCGGCGTCTACGTGTGGAAGCAGGCCGTCGAGAAGGCGAAGTCGACCGACGTCGATGCCGTGCGCAAGGCCGTCTACGGGCAGGAGTTCCTGGCGCCCGGCGGCAAGATCAAGATGGACGAGGCCAACCATCACACCTACAAGCCGGTGCTGATCGGCGAGATCCTCAAGGACGGCCAGTTCAAGGTCGTGTCGCGCTCCAAGGGCCTCGTGAAGGCGGAGCCCTGGAGCCAGTACACCAGCCCCGACAAGGGCTGCGACTGGGTCAAGGAGAAGGGGACCTACCAGAAGAAGGCATGATCCGAGCGCTCGCCCTCGTGCTGTTCGTGGCGTGGCTCACGGCCCCGGCCGTGAGCCACGCCGCCGCGCCCGCCGCCGATGTCGAGCGCGCGCTGGCCGACCTGGCTGGCGCGGACGCCGACCGGCGGGACGCGGCCGTGGCCACGCTGGGTGGCACCGGCGACCCGAAGTGGCTCGCCTTCCTCGGCGCGCTGCGCGACGGCAACGTCTACGCGCGCAAGGTGGGCGGCAAGGTCGAGATCCTCGTGGGCGGCGCCAGGTCGACCAAGGGCGATCAGGACCTGATCGAGATCAAGGCTCCCTACGACGGTGCCGCGCTGGGCGTCGTGCCCGTCGCCGGGCTCAGCGAGGTCGCGGCCGATCGACGGCTGCGGATCGCCATCAAGCCCTTCCTGGAAGCCGACGAGACGCGCGTGCAGCTCAAGGACCCCGACCCGGGCGTGCGTCGTGGCGCCGCCATCAGGCTGGGCAACCAGGCCGATCCGGCGAAGGTCGCCGTCATCGAGGAAGCGCTGGCCGGCGAGCACGACCGGTGGGTGCGCCACGCGCTCCTCGAGGCGCTGGCGCTCACGCAGCTCGCGTCCACCGACGCCGGCGTCCGCACGGCCGCCGCCCACGCGCTCGGCGGCCTGCATTCGCTGAGCGCGACGGCCGCGCTCGTGCGCCTGGCCGGCGAGGCCTCGGTCTCGGCCGGCGAGCGCGCCGCCGCCGCCGCCGCCATCAAGAAGATCGAGCGCTGGACGATCCTCACCACGGCCGTGGAGACGGCGTTCCAGGGCGCCTCGCTGGCGTCGATCCTCCTGCTGATGGCGCTGGGGCTGGCGATCGTCTTCGGTATCATGGGCGTCATCAACATGGCCCACGGCGAGCTGATGGCGCTCGGCGCCTATGCGACGTTCGTCGTGCAGAACGTCTTCCGCGAGCGCTGGCCGCAGTACTTCGACGCCTACTTCCTGGTGGCGCTGCCGGTGTCCTTCCTGGTGGCGGCGCTGGTCGGGGTGGTGCTCGAGCGCGGCGTCATCCGCCGCCTCTACGGCCGCCCGCTGGAGACGCTGCTGCTGACGTGGGGCGCCTCGCTCATCATCCAGCAAGGCTTGCGCCTGTGGTTCGGCGCGGCCAACGTCGACGTGGCCTCGCCCTCGTGGCTGTCGGGCGGCGTGGCCGTGATGGCCGGGCTCACGCTGCCGTGGAACCGCGTGTTCATCATGGCGCTGGCGGCCGTGTCGGTGGCCGCCATGTACTGGCTGCTCTTCCGCACCGGCGCCGGCCTGCGCATCCGGGCGGTGACCCAGAACCGACCGATGAGCGCGTGCCTCGGCGTGCGCGCGGGCCGCGTGGACGCCCTCACGTTCGCGCTCGGCGCCGGCCTCGCCGGGCTGGCCGGGTGCGCGCTGACCCAGATCGGCAACGTCGGCCCGTCGCTCGGCCAGAACTACATCGTGGACTCGTTCATGGTGGTCGTCACCGGCGGCGTCGGCAAGCTGGCCGGCACCATCCTGGCCGCCGCCGGCATCGGCGGCCTCAACAAGGGCATCGAGCCGGCCCTGGGCGCCGTGTTCGCCAAGGTCGCGATCCTGGTCGCGGTGATGCTCTTCCTGCAGCGGCGGCCGGCCGGTCTGTTCGCCGCCCGGGGACGCAATGCCGAAGCGTGAGTGGCTGGCGGTGCTGGCGGCGGTGATCGCGCTGGCGGTCGTGCTGCCCGCCTGCAACGCGCTGCCGGCGGGCTCGCCGCTGCACGTGTCGAACTTCACGCTGAACCTGTTCGGCAAGTTCCTGACCTACGCGATCCTCGCCCTCGGCCTCGACCTGCTGTGGGGCTACGCCGGCGTGCTCAGCCTCGGCCACGGCGTGTTCTTCGGTCTCGGCGCCTACGCGATGGGCATGCACCTCATGCTCGAGATCGGCACCAAGAGCGTGTACCAGACCGCGCTGCCGGACTTCATGGTGTGGAACCGCGTGACGGCGCTGCCGCTCTTCTGGCGGCCGTTCTACAGTGCGTGGTTCACCCTGCTCGCCATCGTGGTCGTGCCGGCGCTGGCGGCCCTCGTGTTCGGCTTCCTGGCGTTCCGCAGCCGGGTTCGCGGGGTCTACTTTTCGATCATCACCCAGGCCCTGGCGCTCTCGGCCTGGCTCGTGTTCAACCGCAACGAGATGAACCTCGGCGGCACCAACGGCCTGGCCGATTTCAAGACGATCCTCGGCTTCTCGCTGAGCGCGCCGGCGACCCAGCGCGGGCTCTACGTCGTCACCGTGCTGGCGCTGGCGGCCGCCTACGTGCTGTGCCGGTGGATCACGCGCTCCAGGGCGGGCAAGGTGCTGGTGGCCATCCGCGACAGCGAGACACGCGTGCTTTTCTCCGGCTACTCGCCGGTACAGTACAAGCTCTTCGTCTTCGTCGTCTCGGCCGTGCTGGCCGGCGTGGCCGGCGCGCTCTACGCGCCCCAGGTCGGCATCATCACGCCGGCCAAGATCGGCGTGCTGCCGTCGATCGAGATGGTGGTGTGGGTGGCCGCCGGCGGTCGCGGGACGCTGGTCGGCGCGATGCTCGGCGCCTTCGGCGTGAACTGGATCCAGTCGTGGCTGACCACGAGCTACCCGGATCTGTGGCTGCTGTTCCTGGGCGCGCTGTTCATGGGCGTGGTGCTCTTCATTCCCGACGGCGTGGTGGGCGTGGCGGCCCGTCTCGCCCAGCGGCTACCGCGGTGGCCGGCCGCCCTGCGACACCGCGAGATGCCCGGCTCCGAGGCCGCGACCCGGACACCGACGCCATGACCGGCGGCGCGATCATCTATCTCGAGGACGTCACCGTCGACTACGACGGCTTCAAGGCGCTGAGCCATCTCAACTTCTTCATGGACCGGCGCGAGCTCCGCGTGGTCATCGGCCCCAACGGCGCCGGCAAGACCACGCTGCTCGACGTGATCTCCGGCCGGGTCAGGCCCGCCGCCGGCCGCGTGATCTTCGGCCACGCGACCGACGTCACCCGCCTGCGCGAGAACGACATCGTCGCCCTCGGCATCGGACGGAAGTTCCAGACGCCGTCGGTCTTCGTCAACCTCTCGGTGTGGGACAACGTCGAGCTGTCGCTCAAGCGCCACAGCAAGGGCGTGTTCGCCGGCCTGTGGGAGAGCGCGGACGCCGCCGACGAGCGCCGGCGCATCGCCGAGACGCTCGAGCGCGTGGGACTCGCCGCCAAGGCCGGCCGGCAGGCCGGGGTGCTCTCGGGCATGACGGACGAGGAGACCGCGCGCACCGGGGAGCTGCTCATGGCCATCGCCGCCGACCGATCGGTCCTGGTGATCGAGCACGACATGGAGTTCGTGCGCCAGATCGCCCGCACGGTGACGGTGCTGCACCAGGGCACGGTCCTCTGCGAGGGCCCGGTGGCGCAGATCCAGAACGATCCGCGCGTGCTCGAGGTCTATCTCGGCCAGCGCAAGGAGACCCATGCTGTCCGTTGAGCGGCTGGACGTCGCCTACGGCGGCTCCCAGGTCCTGTGGGGCGTCGACCTGCGCGTGCCGGCGGGCGAGGTGATGTGTCTGATGGGCCGCAACGGCGTCGGCAAGACGACCGTCCTCCGCGCCGTGATGGGCCTGCTGCCGGTCCGGGCCGGGCGGATCGTCTTCGACGGTCAGGACATCACCCGCTGGCCCTCCGACCGCCGCGCGCGCGCCGGGATCGGCTACGTGCCGCAGGGCCGGGAGGTCTTCCCGCACCTCAGCGTCGAGGAGAACCTCCGCATGGCGCTCCTCGGCTGCGAGCGGGCGAAGTCGATCGACGATGCGCTCGACCTGTTCCCGGCCCTCAAGCGCTTCCTCGCCCGCAAGGGCGGCGTGCTGTCGGGCGGCGAGCAGCAGATGCTGGCGATCGGCCGGGCGCTGCTCACCCGGCCCAAGCTGCTGATCCTCGACGAGCCGACCGAGGGCATCCAGCCCTCGATCATCCTCGAGATCGAGGAGGCGATCCGGCGGATCAAGAGCACCCTCGGGGTCACCGTGCTCCTCGTCGAGCAGTACCTGGACTTCGCCGAGCGGCTGGCCGACACCTACGTGATCATGGCCAAGGGCAGCGTGGTCGCCGCCGGCGCCACCCGGGACCTCAAGGTGGAGATGGTGAAGCACCACCTCGCCGTGTAAGACTCCCGGTCTATGCACCTGACCCCGCGCGAGCAGGAGAAGCTGCTCATCTTCACCGCTGCCGAGCTGGCCCGTCGCCGGCGCTCGCGGGGCCTCAAGCTGAACCATCCCGAGGCGCTGGCGATCATCACCGCCGAGATCCTGGAGGGCATTCGCGACGGCCGCACGGTGTCCGAGCTGATGGAGGCCGGCCTCGGCATCCTGCGCCGCGACGACGTGATGGAGGGGGTGCCGGAGATGATCGACGAGGTGCAGATCGAGGGGACCTTCCCCGACGGCACCAAGCTCGTCACCATCCACCGGCCCATTCGCTGAGTCATGGGCGTCCTCATCGAGGCGTTGACGCCGTCGGCGGCGCGGGCGGCCGAGCCGGTGCTGATCGAGATCCTGCGCGACGCCGTGGACTCCGGCGCCTCGGTCGGGTTCCTGCCGCCGCTGGCCACCGCCACCGCGTCGGCGTACTGGCGCACGGTGTTCGCCGCCCTCGACGCGGACGCGCGCCTGCTGCTGGTCGCGCGCCGGCCGGCCGACGGCGCCATCGTGGGCACCGCGCAGCTGGACCCGGCCGGGAAAGAGAACGCCCGTCACCGCGCCGAGGTGGCCAAGGTGCTGGTGTTGCGGTCGGCGCGCCGCCAGGGCGTCGGCCGCGCGCTCATGGAAGCGCTCGAGGAGCACGCCCGGCGGCGGGGCCGCCTGACGCTCGTGCTCGACACGCGCGAGGGCGATCCCTCGGAGGCGCTCTACGCGTCGCTCGGCTGGCAGCGCCTCGGCGTCATCCCGCGCTACTGCGAGAGCGCCGGCGGCGCCCTCGACGGCTCGGCCTTCTACTACAAGCTGCTGGACTCCGAGAGGAGGCACCCGTGATACCCGGCGAATACTTCCTGGCCGAGGGCGACATCGTCGCCAACGCCGACCGGCGCACGGTCGAGCTGACCGTGGCCAACACCGGCGACCGGCCCATCCAGGTCGGCTCGCACTTCCACTTCTTCGAGGCCAACCGGGCGCTGCGCTTCGATCGCGCCCAGGCCTTCGGCATGCGCCTGAACGTCCCGGCCGGCACCGCTGTGCGCTTCGAGCCCGGCGACGAGAAGCGCGTGAGACTGGTCGAGCTGGCCGGCGCCCGCCGCGTGTTCGGCCTCAACGCGCTCACCCAGGGCGGCGCGAAGGATGCTGCGCTCAGGCGACTCGGCGAATGGGAGCGGACCCCGTGAGCTTGCGCATTCCGCGCCGGCAGTACGCCGACCTCTATGGGCCGACGGCGGGCGATCGGGTTCGCCTGGCCGACACGGATCTGCTGATTCGCATCGAGCGCGACCTCACGGTAGCCGGCGAGGAGGCGAAGTTCGGCGGCGGCAAGGTGATCCGCGACGGCATGGGCCAGTCCGCGCGCGCCACCCGGGCCGAGCAGGTGCTCGACTGCGTCATCACCAACGCGGTCATCGTCGATCACTGGGGCATCGTCAAGGCCGACCTCGGCATCCGCGACGGGCGCATCGCGGGTATCGGCAAGGCCGGCAACCCGGACCTCATGGCGGGGGTGACGGCGGGCATGGTGATCGGCGCCGGCACCGAGGTCATCGCCGGCGAGGGCAAGATCGTCACCGCCGGCGGCCTCGACAGCCACATCCACCTCATCTGCCCGCAGATCGTCAACGAGGGCATCAGCGCGGGGCTGACCACGCTGGTCGGCGGCGGCACCGGCCCCGCCACCGGCACCGCGGCCACGACGTGCACGCCGGGGGAGTGGAACATCCACCGCATGCTGGAGGCGGCCGAGGAATTCCCGATCAATCTCGGCTTCCTCGGCAAGGGCAACGCGTCCGCGCCTGACCCGCTGCGGGAGCAGATCGCCGCCGGCGTGATCGGGCTCAAGCTGCACGAGGACTGGGGCACCACCCCGGCCGCCATCGACTGCGCGCTGGGTGTGGCCGACGAGTACGACATCCAGGTGGCCATCCACACCGACACGCTCAACGAGGCCGGCTTCGTGGAGGACTCGATCCGCGCCTTCAAGGGGCGGACGATCCACACCTATCACACCGAGGGCGCCGGCGGCGGTCACGCCCCCGACATCATCCGGGTGTGCGGCGAGCCGAACTGCCTGCCGTCGTCGACGAACCCGACGATGCCGTTCACCGTGAACACGATGGCCGAGCACCTCGACATGCTGATGGTCTGCCACCACCTGAACGCCGCGATCCCCGAGGACCTCGCGTTCGCCGAGTCGCGGATCCGCGCGGAGACGATCGCCGCCGAGGACGTGCTGCACGACCTCGGCGCCATCAGCATGATGTCGTCGGACTCGCAGGCGATGGGCCGCATCGCCGCGTGAAGCGCTACGTCGCGAAGTACACGATCAATCCGGCCATCGCCCACGGCCTCGCCGACCACGTGGGCTCCGTGGAGGTGGGCAAGCTGGCGGACCTGGTCGTGTGGAAGCCGGCGTTCTTCGGCGTCAAGCCGGAGCTGGTGGTGAAGGGTGGCTTCATCGCCTGGGCGGCGATGGGCGATCCCAACGCGTCGATCCCGACACCGCAGCCGCTGCTCTACCGGCCGATGTTCGGCGCGCTGGGCCGCACCCGCGCGTCGACCTGTCTCACGTTCGTCTCGGCGGCGGCGCTGGCGGCCGGCGTGCCGGCCCGGCTGGGGCTGACGAAGCGCGCGGTGGCCGTCGGCCGCTGCCGCGGCCTCGGCAAGCGCGACATGATCCACAACGACGCGCTGCCGCGGATCGAGGTCGATCCCGAGACGTACGAGGTGCGCGCGGACGGCGAGGTGTTGATGTGTGAGCCGGCGAGGGTGCTGCCCATGGCCCAGCGCTACTTCCTATTTTGAACGGGCGATGAAAACATTCTTCGAGTGGTTCGGCGCCGGATGAACCTGAAGACGATTGCGGAGTCGGAGTCGGCCGCTGCTGCCCGGCGTCGCCTCGCGCGAGGCTCGGGGGCGAGGGGGGGTGGACCTATGGTGGTGAACGACGCTGCCGTCGTGATCACCGAGACGCCTGGGCATGTGGAGGCGGAGGGGGTGGCGGGGCGCGAGCGGGATGTGCTGGTGCTGACGGCCGAGGAGCGGCGGTGGGGGCGGCGGCGCGTGGTCACGCGCGGGGGGCGGATGCTGGCGCTCGCGCTGCCGACCGGCAGCGTGCTCACGCCGGGGGAGGTGATTCATGTCGCCGCCGACTGGTACGTCGTCGTCGAGGCGGCGCCGGAGGCCGTGCTGGCGGTGACGCCGCGCACACGGGAGGAGGGGCTGCGCGTGGCGTTCGAGGTGGGCAACCGGCACTTCACGCTGGCGCTCGATGGAGCGCGGTTGCTGGTGCCCGACGATCCGGCGATGGACCAGGTCTTGACGCGGCTCGGCGTCCCGTTCGAGCGGACGCGCGCGGTGTTCGTGCCGCTCGGCCACGGCCACCGCCATGACTGAGGCCTGGCTGACGCTCCTGCAGTTCGCCGACGGACTATTCCCGGCCGGCGGCTTCGCGCACTCCTTCGGGCTGGAGACGTACGTTCAGGAGGGCGTCGTGCGCGACCGCGCCGGCCTCGAGGCGTTCGTCACCGCGCACCTCGAGGGCTCGGCGGGGCCGGCCGACGCCGTGGCGGCGGCGGGCGCCGTGCGCCAGGCCGCCGCCGCCGACGTCGCCGGCTGGATGACGCTCGACGAGCGTCTCGAGGCGATGAAGGCCGTGCCCGAGCTGCGCGCGGCGAGTCGTCAGATGGGCCGGCAGACGCTGCGCGTCGCGGCCGCGCTCGGCGGCGATGCCTTCCTGGCCACCCTGGCGCGCGCCGTCGACGATGGCCTGACGGCCGGCCATCATGCCCCGGTCTTCGGCGCCGCCCTCGGCCGCGCCGGCGTGGAGCCGGCGGCGGCGGCCGGCGTGCCGGCCCGGCTGGGGCTGACGAAGCGCGCGGTGGCCGTCGGCCGCTGCCGCGGCCTCGGCAAGCGCGACATGATCCACAACGACGCGCTGCCGCGGATCGAGGTCGATCCCGAGACGTACGAGGTGCGCGCGGACGGCGAGGTGTTGATGTGTGAGCCGGCGAGGGTGCTGCCCATGGCCCAGCGCTACTTCCTATTTTGAACGGGCGATGAAAACATTCTTCGAGTGGTTCGGCGCCGGATGTCGTCGCGCTGGGCCAGGTCGACGGCCAGCGGGTGCTGGCGGCGATGCGGCCGCGCATCGCGCGCCTGGCCGCCGCGGCGGCAGCGGCGAGCGCCGACGACATGTGGTCCTTCACTCCGGGGCTCGAGCTGGCGAGCCTTCGCCACGCCACGCTCGACGCGAGGCTGTTTCGCTCATGAGCATTCCGCGCCCCCTCAAGGTCGGCATCGGCGGCCCGGTCGGCTCCGGCAAGACGGCCCTCGCCGAGGCGCTCTGCCGGCGGCTGCGCGACAGCGTCGACATGGCGGTGATCACCAACGACATCTACACGAAGGAGGACGCCGAGTTCCTCGTGCGGCGCGGCGCGTTGCCGGCCGCGCGCGTGCTCGGCGTGGAGACCGGCGGCTGCCCGCACACCGCGATCCGTGAGGACGCGTCGGTGAATCTCGAAGCGGTCCACGCGCTCACCCGCACGTTTCCCGGCCTCGACCTGCTGCTGATCGAGAGCGGCGGCGACAACCTGGCGGCGACCTTCAGCCCCGAGCTGGTCGACGCGACGATCTACGTGATCGACGTGGCGGAGGGCGAGAAGATCCCGCGCAAGGGCGGGCCCGGCATCACGCGCTCGGACCTGCTGGTCATCAACAAGATCGACCTGGCGCCGCACGTCGGCGCCGACCTCGGTGTCATGGAGCGCGACGCGCGGCGCATGCGGGGGGAACGGCCGTTCGTGTTCACCAACCTCAAGAGTGGCGAGGGGGTGGACGTGGTGTTGCGCTGGCTTCGCCACGATCTGCTCCTCGCGCCCGCGTGATCGCTCGACTGCCGGCGGTCGAGCCGCCGCTCACCGCGCCGTCGTCCGCCGACCCCGCGCGCACCGGCCGCGACGGGGCGCTGCGGCTGGCCTTCGAGCGGCGCGGCGACGCCACCGTGCTGGCCGCCTGTCGCTCGATGCTGCCGTTGCAGGTCCTGGCGCCCGTCGCGCTCGAGGGCCCCGCCGCCGTCGTCTCGCTGCTCAATCCGACCGGCGGCGTGCTCGGCGGCGACCGCCTCGCCGTCGACGTCGCGATCGGCGCCGGCGCCCACGCCTGCCTGACCACGCCGTCGGCGACGCGGATCTATCGCACGACCGGCGCCCCGGCCGTGCAGTCGGTGCGTCTGGCGCTGGCCCGCGACGCGATCGCCGAGTGGGTCCCCGCGCACACGATTCCCTCGGCCGAGGCGGCCGTGCGCCAGACGATGGACGTCGAGGTCGGTGCGGGGGCCACGCTGTTCGCGGTCGACGCCTGGGCCGCCGGCCGCGTCGCCCGCGGAGAGGCCTGGCGCTTCCGGCGGCTCGACAGCGCCCTCACCGTGCGCGATGGAGGCGGGCTCCTGCTCCACGACCGCTTCGTGCTCGGCGGTGGCACCGACTGGACGGCGCTCGGCCTCGCGGAGGGCCGGCCGTACTTTGCGACGATCGTCGTCGTCGCGGACGCCGGCCTCGACGCCCTCCTCGCCGAGGTGGCGGCCGCGACGCCGATCGCGGGCACGCTCCTGGCGGCGGCGCGGCTGCCACGGCGCGCCGCGCTGGTGCGCTGCCTCGCCGGCAGCGCGCCGGCCCTCACGAGCGCGCTGACCGCGCTGTGGGCCCTCGCGC
Source organism: Candidatus Rokuibacteriota bacterium (assembly GCA_005887895.1). GTDB lineage: Bacteria > Methylomirabilota > Methylomirabilia > Rokubacteriales > CSP1-6 > AR5. Next base: position 84,026 of record VBPC01000164.1, on the reverse strand, counting down.
GTCGCCGCCTTCTCGGGCTGCCGCCGCTCGACCTGCGCACGGGCTGACGGCGACCGCGGAGCCGCCGTGTCCACTGGTGGCGCCCGGGGGACCTTTCCGTTACACTCGCGCTGACATGTTCAACCTGATCCCCCGGGAAGTGCGATTCTTCGACCTCTTCGATCAGCAGTCGCAGCACATCATCAAGGCCGCCGGGCTGCTGCACGAGATGGTCCACGACTTCAGCGACGCCCGCGCCAAGGCCAACGCCATCAAGGAGGTGGAGCACCAGGGCGATCAGGTCACCCACGAGATCGTCCGGCGGCTGAACACCACCTTCATCACGCCGATCGACCGCGAGGACATCCACGACCTGGCCACTCACCTGGACGACGTCCTCGACTACATCGAGGCAGTGGCCGAGCGCCTGGTCGTCTACCGCATCAAGGAGCCGACCTCGTCCTCGCGGGCGCTGGTCGACGTGATCGTCCAGACCGTCGAGGCGATGGACCGGGCCATCCGGTGCCTGCGCGCGATGGATCCCGGCTTCCACGAGCACGCGGTGGAGGTCAATCGACTCGAGAACAGCGCCGACCGGCTGCTGCGCGAGAGCCTGGCCGCCCTGTTCGACGAGCAGGGTGACCCCATCGAGGTCATCAAGTGGAAGGAGATCTACGAGACGATGGAGACCGTGACCGATCGCTGTGAGGACGTGGCGAACGTGATCGAGGGGATCATCCTCAAGATGGCCTGAGGCCCGCCGTGCTCTCCACCGTCGTCTTCATCGTCTTCGTCGCGCTCGTCTTCGACTTCATCAACGGCTTCCATGACGCCGCCAACTCGATCGTCACCATCGTGTCGACCCGCGTGCTGACGCCGCTGCAGGCGGTGGTGTGGGCGGCCTTCTTCAACTTCGTGGCGGCGTTCGGCTTCGGCGTGCACGTGGCCACCACCGTCGGCAAGGGCGTCGTGCACGCCGAGATCGTGGACCAGTGGGTCATCCTGGCCGGGCTGATCGGCGCCATCGTGTGGGACCTGATCACCTGGCACTGGGGGCTGCCGACCTCGTCCTCGCACGCGCTGATCGGCGGCTTCGCCGGCGCCGGAGTGGCGAAGGCGGGCTTCGCCGGGCTGGTCGCCAGCGGCCTCATCAAGATCGGTATCTTCATGGTCCTGGCGCCGCTGATCGGTCTCACCGTCGGCTTCCTCATGATGCTGACGACGATCTGGATCTTCCACCGGGAGACCCCGGGCCGCATCGACCGGATCTTCCGGCGCGGCCAGCTCGTCTCGGCGGCCGCCTACAGCCTCGGCCACGGTACCAACGACGCCCAGAAGACGATGGGCATCATCGCGGTGCTGCTCTTCACGACCGGCCACCTCGGCAAGGAGTTCTTCGTGCCGACCTGGGTCATCCTCTCGGCCCACGCCGCCATCGCGCTGGGAACGATGGCCGGCGGCTGGCGCATCGTGAAGACGATGGGCATGCGCATCACCAAGCTGCGGCCCATCGGCGGCTTCTCGGCGGAGACGGCCGGCGCGGTGACGCTCATCGGCACCGCGCTCGGCGGCATCCCGGTGTCGACGACGCACACGATCAGCGGCGCCATCATGGGCGTCGGCGCGATCCAGCGGTTCTCCGCCGTCCGCTGGGGCGTCGCCGGCCGCATCGTCTGGGCGTGGATCTTCACGATCCCCGCCGCCGCGCTGGTCGCCGCCGCCTGCTGGCTGCTCCTGCGTCTGGGCGGCGTTTGAGGCCACGCGGTGGCCGCCGAGGTCCTGGTCGTCGAGGACGAGCCGGACATCCGGAACCTGATCGTCCACCATCTCACCCGCGACGGCTTTCGCTGTGACACCGCCGGCAACGGCACCGAGGCGCTGACCCGCCTGCGCAAGGGGCTGCCCGATCTGGTCGTGCTCGACCTGATGCTGCCCGGCATCGACGGTCTCGAGGTGTGCCGGCGGGTACGCGCCGATCCGACCACCGCGGCGCTGCCGATCATCATGCTCACCGCCAAGGCCGACGAGGTCGATCGCGTCGTCGGCCTCGAGCTGGGCGCCGACGACTATCTCGCCAAGCCGTTCTCGCCCAAGGAGCTGGTGGCGCGCGTGCGCGCCGTGCTGCGGCGGGCGCGCCCGACCGAGACCGCGCGGCCGCTGGCCGTCGGGCCGGTGAGCCTCGACCCCGCCCGTCACGCCGTCAGCGTCAGCGGCCGCGCCGTCGAGCTGACGCCGAAGGAGTTCGACCTGCTCCACGCGCTGCTGGCGGCGGCCGGCCGCGTGCTCACGCGCGAGCACCTGCTGAACCGTGTGTGGGGCTACGCGCACGCCGACATGATCGAGTCCCGCACCGTCGATGTCCACATCCGCCGGCTGCGCTCGAAGCTCGGTGACGCCGAGCGGCGCATCGCCACGATCAAGGGGGTCGGGTACCGCTTCGAGAAGGAATGAGAGCGGCGTAGACTGGGGACGTGACGAACGTGAGGACATGGCTCGACGGCCTCACCCGGCGGGTGGATCGCGCCGCCACCGGCTGCCTGCTCGGGGGCGCCCTGCTGGTGCCGCTCGGCCCCACCACCACCTCGCAGGCCGTCAACCAGATGAACAGCATGTCGATGCGGCCGCTGCCCATGGTCGCGCCGTCCCCGGTCGTGCGCGACACCATGGTGTGGGTGCCGGCTCGGGTCGTCCAGGTCCCCGGCGAGCCGACCGGCGTCGTCGTCCCGCCCCACTGGGAGCGCCGCACACCCGAGGGCGATCTCTACGTTCCGCCGCTGACGGCACCGCGGCCGTCCACCGGCGCGCTCCAGTCGTTTCCCGGCGGCTACCAGCCGCCGACCGACGAGCGCCCGTACGGTCCCTGACCGACAGGGCCTCGCTCGGCAGGGCGCGGAGGGCGTGAGCGCCTGATGCCGGCCCGGATCGCCCACCTCGTTCGCGCGCGGATCGCCGTCAAGCTCGTCCTCACCCTCGTCGGCTTCGTGGCCGTGACGACGCTGGCGGCCGGGCTCTATCTCACACGGGCGCTCGATCGGTTCGCCGTCGAGTCGCTGCAGGCGCGGCTGGCGACGGCCGGCGGCCTGCTCCACGACGAGACGCGCGCGTTGGTGCGCCGCCGCGCCGGCCTCGACGAAATGGCCGCGTTCACGCGGCAGGCCGCGCGACTCACCGACTCGCGGGTGACCGTCATGGGCCTGGACGGCTGGGTGCTCGGCGACTCCGAGGTCGCCGCCGGGGATCTCGGCCGCCTGGAGAACCACGCGGCCCGGCCCGAGATGCAGGCGGCGCTGGCCGGTCGCATCGGTCACGACCTGCGGACGAGCGTGTCGATCCAGACGCCGCTCATGTACGTGGCGCTGCCGGTCCGCGACGGCGAGCGCGTCGTCGGCGTCCTGCGGCTGGCGCTGCCGCTGGCCGCGGTGACGTCGTCCTACGCGCAGCTGCATCGCGTGATGCTGGCCGGTGGCCTGATCGCGCTGGCCGTCGCCTTCGGCATCGGGATCTTCGTGGCCGGGCGCGTGACGCGTCCGGTGATCGAGATGCAGGCGATCGCCCATCAGATGAGCGAGGGGCAGTTCGCGGTGCGGGCGCCGGTGCGCTCGGTGGACGAGCTGGGCGCGCTGGGCCGGGCCCTCAACGTCATGGCGGTGCGCCTGCGTGAGCAGATCGAGACGCTGCAGGCGGAGCGCGCCAAGGCGACGGCCATCCTGGACGGGATGGTCGAGGGCGTGATCGCCGTCGATGGCCACGAGTCGATCCTCCTGATGAACGAGCGGGCCCGGGCGATGTTCGGCGTCGGCCAGGGACGGGGCGACGGCAAGCCGTTCCTCGAGGTGATCCGCAACGCCGATCTGCACGAGATCTTCCGGGAGAGTCGCCGCGCCGGCGACGTCGCGCGGCGCGAGGTGCGGCTGACGGCACCGGTCGAGCGGTTCCTGCGCGTCACCGCCGTGCCGCTGCTGCTGACCGGCGAGCCGCCCGGTCTCGTGATGGTCGTGGACGACGTGACGACGCTGCGCCGGCTGGAGCACGTTCGCACCGAGTTCGTCGCCAACGTCTCGCACGAGCTGCGCACGCCGCTGACCGCGATCCAGGGCTATCTGGAGACGCTGCTGGGCGGCGCCCTCGACGAGCCCGAGCACGCCCGCCGCTTCCTCGAGATCGCCTTCCGTCACACCGAGCGCCTCGGCCGACTGCTCAACGACCTCACCGACCTGTCGAACATCGAGCTCGGCAAGGTCTCGCTGCGGCTGGCGGCGACGCCGCTGGCGCCCGTCGTGGACTCGGTCCTGGCGATCATCGCCGCCAAGGCTCGCGAGGGCGGGGTGACCCTGGCCGCCGCCGTGCCGGCCGGGCTCAGCGGGGCCGCCGATCACGACCGGCTGGCGCAGATCCTCATCAACCTCGTGGACAACGCGGTGAAGTACACGTCGACCGGCGGTGCGGTGACCGTGCGCGCGCGCCCGCTCGGCGATCACGTCGAGATCGCGGTGAGCGACACCGGCGTCGGCATCCCGCGCGCCGATCTGCCACGGATCACCGAGCGGTTCTACCGCGTCGACAAGGCCCGCTCCCGCGAGCTGGGCGGCACCGGCCTGGGGCTGGCGATCGTGAAACATCTCGTGCTGGCGCACGGCGGCGACCTCGCCATCGAGAGCGAGGAGGGCCAGGGGACGACCGTGCGGGTGACCCTGCCCGTCGCCGGCGACGGCCCGGCCGACGCGCTTCGTCGGATGGCGGCCGAGACGCGCCCGACCGTCACGTAAACGTCGTCATCCGGTCGTACGGCGGCAACACGCCCGCGGCACAGTGACGGCGGGAGGCGCCCATGCCAACGCTTGCCGTGATCGCCCACGACGGAAAGAAGGCCGACCTGGTCGCCTGGGCGACGTTCAACCGGGAGACGCTGGCCCGGTTCCTCTGCTCGCCACGCGCCGCACCGCTCGGCTCATGGAGGACAAGGTCGGGCTGGCCGCGCTGGTGGCCACCCGCGAGGTCGACGCCGTCTTCTTCTTCGAGGATCCACTCAGCGCGCAGCCCCACGATCCCGACATGATGACCTCGCTCGCCGAGCAGCGCGCCGGTCGGCGCGAGGCCTGGGCGACGCCGGACTGAGGCGCCTGCCATGAGCGCCGACGAGCGGATCGGGACGGGCGCGCGCCAGCAGCTCGCGGCGGACCTGGCAGTGCGCGGCGGTCGCACGGCACTCGAGCGATTCCACCGCGCGCGCACGCCGAGCACGGCGGAAGACCTTTTGACCGCGGGGGCCGGGCTCGAGATCCGCGAGCGCCTGGCCGCCGAGATCGCCGCCGCGTTCCCGGACGACGCGGTGGTGGGAGCCGAGCGCGTCCCGGCCGGCCGACGCTCGCCCGGACGCTACGCGTGGGTCGTCGCGCCGTTCCACGAAGCCGGCAACTTTGGCGGGGGGCTGCCGGCCTTCTGCGTCTCGATCGGCGTGCTGCTCGACGGCCTGCCGTTCGTCGGCGCCGTCTACGATCCGGTGTCCCGCTGGCTCTTCACCGCCTGCGCGGGACGCGGTGCCTGGCTCAACGAGCGGCCGCTGCACGCGCGGCCGTCGACGCTCTCGGGCCGGTCGCTGGTGGCCGTCGGCAGTCCGAACGAGCCCGGCGTGCCCCCGGAGCTGGAGGACTGGCTGCGCCGGTATCGCCTGCGCGAGTTCGGATCGACCGCGCTGCATCTCTGCTACGTCGCCATGGGCGCCCTCGACCTCGTGCACGATCACCGCACGTCGGTGGGCGAGATCGTCGGCGCCGCGGCCGTCGTGCTCGAAGCGGGCGGCGTGGTGACCCTGGCGGACGGCGCCCCCGTCTTCCCCGCGCCCCCCGCATCGCTCGCCGGCGCGCCGATCGCCGTGCTCGCCGGCAACCGCACCAGCCACTACCAGGCCCTCGCCGAGATGCTGTGTCCCGTCGTTTGATTGACATGGGGTCACGATATGGCCCCCAACTCCCCTGACGCTCGTCGCGCCCCGGCTGCGCCGGGGCGCGGCTCGAAAATCGTGCGCGGTCAGTCGGGTCGATCACCTCGCGGGCGGCCAGGATCGTCGCCACGCCGAGCGTGACCGCACGATCGCCGACCGCCCCCTGGATGATCTCGTCGGTGAGGATGTAGTCGACCGTCGAGGCCAGCAGGCGCACCGGTCGCGTCACCGAGTCGAACGCCGCCGGCGGCTCGTTCGAGGCGATGTGGCCGTTCGGCCCGAGTCCCAGCATGACCAGATCGAGCCCGCCGGCGGCCGCAATGGCGCGCTCGTAGTCGCGGCACATCTCGGCGAGATCGACGGCGTCCACCGCGAACGGCCGGCAGCGCCCGGCGGGGACGGCGGCCCAGCGAAGGAACTCCGTGCGCACCTGCCGCCAGAAGTAGCCGTCGGCCGGCGCCGGCGGACACAGCTCGTCGACCGAGAACACGCGCATGCGCGAGTAGTCGACCGGCTCGGTCGCCTGCAGGGTCTCGAGCCGCCGGTACATGCGCCGCGGCGTCCGCCCGGCCGGCACCGCCAGGGCGAGGTCGGCCCGCGCACGAAGGCGATCACGGAAGAGGTCGGCGGCCATCTCCGCCAGCTGATCGGGATCGCGCGCGACGACGAGGCGCATCGGACGGTCAGTGTATATTGATCGCGGCGGGTTCGAGTCTCCGCGCGCGCCCGCCCGGAGGAACGCCGATGGCTGACGACGACATCAAGGCGGTCGTGCGAGACAAGTACGGCAAGGCGGCGCTGCGGGTGACGAGCGCCGAAGGCGCCGCCTGCTGCGGCAGCGCGTCGACGCGCGAGGCCGATCCGATCAGCTCGAATCTCTACGGTGGCTCGGAGACCGCCGAGCTGCCGGCGGAGGCGGTCGCCGCCTCGCTCGGCTGCGGCAATCCGACGGCCCTGGCCCAGCTGAGCCCGGGCGAGGTCGTGCTCGACCTCGGCTCGGGCGGCGGCATCGACGTCCTGCTGTCCGCCAAACGGGTGGGGCCGAGCGGCAAGGCCTACGGCCTGGACATGACCGACGAGATGCTGGCGCTCGCCCGCGCGAACCAGCGCAAGGCCGGCGTGGACAACGTCGAGTTCCTCAAGGGCGAGATCGAGAGCATCCCGCTGCCCGACGCCAGCGTCGACGTCGTCATCTCGAACTGCGTCATCAATCTGTCGGCCGACAAGGACCGGGTGCTGGCCGAGGCGTTCCGTGTCCTGAGGCCCGGCGGCCGCTTCGCGGTCTCCGACGTCGTGGTCCGCGGCGAGGTCCCGCCGTCCCTGCGCCGCAGCGTCGAGCTGTGGATCGGCTGCGTGGCCGGCGCGCTGAGCGAGGACGACTATCGAGCCAAGCTCGCCAAGGCCGGCTTCACGCAGATCGAGGTCGAGCCGACCCGGGTCTACCGCGCCGAGGACGCGCGCGACTTCCTGGCCGGCGCCGGCCTCGATGCCGACACCATCGCTCCGCAGGTGAACGGCAAGTTCATGAGCGCCTTCATCCGCGCCCGCAAGCGCTGAGCCACGCGCGCGGCCTCGTCGCTCGGGTCGGCGGCTCAGGCCGCCGAGCGCCGGCGTGCGCGGCGGGCCACCGCCTTGGCGGGTCCCTTCCGCGCGCGCCCGGTCCACAGGCCGGTCGCCAGTCGAGCGACCTCGCTGCCGATCTGCCGCGCCGGCTCGGTGACGCCGCGCGAGACGCCTTTGCCGACCTCGACCAGATCGCCGCCGATGTCCTCCGCCGCCTTGATCGAGCCGCGCGCCGCCCGGACCACCGCCGAGCCGAGCTCGCCGCCGATGTCCTCCACGGCGTGCAACGCCTCGATCACCGTCCGCTCCGTCAGATGCAGGACCCCGACGGAGAGCGCCTCGGCGGCGCCCACCGCGGTGGAGACGATGGACTGAGCCCTTCCTTCGATGGATGTCTCGTCGTTCTTGCGGCGTGCCATGAGTGCCTCCTCCTCAATCTGTTGCCGATGTGTGGGGTGCGGCTCCCGGCGTCCGCTTTGGTGGGAGACGTCGCCGTCGCGGCGGGCTCGGCGAGGCGACCTCGCTGATCAGCGACTTGACGCCGGCGACCGTTCCCGACAGCGTGTCCCGCACCGCCCGGCTCGCTGCGCCCCCGATGCGATCCGCCGCCTCCAGCGCGCCGTCGGCGGCGCTCTGCGCCAGCCCGCGGACGTCGACGCCCAGCTCCTTCGCGGCCACCACCGTGCCCTCGACCGCGCGCCGCGCCGCGACGGCGACGTCGCCGCCGACGTCGCCGGTCGCCTTGACGGCACCGCGCGCGGCCGACCGGGCGACCCCGCTCAGGTCGCCCCCGATCTCCTCGGCGGCGGTGACGGTTCCGCGGATCGCCTCGCGGGCCACCGTGCCGAGATCGCCGCCGATGCTGTAGGCGGCCTTGATCGAGCCGCGCACGGCGGTGACGGTGGCGGCGCCGAGCTCGGCGCCGACGTTCTGCACGCCGGACAGCGCGGAGACGATCGTCTTCCTCACGAGATGCAGCACGCCGACGGCGATGATCTCGCCACCGTCGATGGCCTCCTGGATGACGCGCTGCACGCGCTCGGACTCCGCCGAGCGCGCGGGGCCAGGGCGGCGATCAGCGGGGCGACGGCGAACGGTTCGGCGCCGCGCGTTGTCGTGTCGAGGTGCCATCGAGCTCTCCTTGACCGCGAATCTCCTTCAGGACGAACGGTAGCGCGCTGGCCCCGATGATCAGCGCCCAGTCGGTCAGCGTGAGTGGGGTCAGGCCCAGCAGGCCGCGCAGCGGCGGCAGCGCCATGGCGGCCAGCTGCGCCGCCAGCGTGGCGCCGACGACGCCCGGCAACGCCGAGCGGCCGGCGCCGGCGGCATCGCGTGCCGCCCGCGAACGGTAGCTGAGCGCGTGCAGCAGCTGGGCGCTGGTCAGCGTCGAGAACGCCAGCGTGGTGGCGCGCGGTCCGGCGCCATAGCGCGCCAGCGCGAGCGCGTGGACGCCCAGCGTGGTCGCTGCCAGCACGCCGGCGTCCTTGCTGATGCCGAGCAGCGTCGCCTTCGACAGCATCGGCGCCGCCGGGTCGCGCGGCGGCCGGCCCATGACGTCGCGCTCCGCGGGCTCGACCGCCAGGGCCAGGGCGGGGGCGACGTCGGTCAACAGGTTGATCCACAGGAACTGGATCGCCGACATCGGCCGCGGGATGCCGACGGCCAGGGCGCCGAGCGTGACGAGGATTTCGCTGAAGTTCGTCGCGAGGAGGAATCGGAGCGACTTGCCGATGTTCGAGCGGATCGTCCGGCCCTGGGCGACGGCGGCCGCGATCCCGTCGAAGTCGTCGGTGAGCAGCACGACGTCGGCGACGTCGCGCGCCACGTCGGTGCCGCGCGCTCCCATCGCCACGCCGATGTCGGCCGCCCGCAAGGCGGCGGCGTCGTTGATGCCGTCGCCGGTCATGGCCACGACCTCGCCGCCGGCCTGCAGCGCGCGCACGATCCGGTACTTGTCGGCGGGCGACACGCGCGCGAACACGTCGACCTCGTGCACCAGCGTGCGGAGTGTGTCGGGGCTCACCTCGTCGACGTGCGAGGCGTCGAACACGTGCGGCGCGCCGTTGCCGAGATCGAGCTCGCGGTAGATGGCGGCGGCCGTGCGGGCGTGATCCCCGGTGAGGAGGATCGTGCGAATGCCGGCGCCCCGGCAGGCGCGGATGGCGGCGCCGACGCCGGGCCGGATGGGATCGGTGAGCGCCGCGAGCCCGACCCAGACCAGCGCGTCGAAGTCGGACGCCGCCTCCGCCGGGACCGCCGTCTTGACGGCCAGGCCCAGCACGCGAAGGCCGCGGGCGGCGATGCGATCGTAGATCCGCCGCAGCTCGGCCCGGGTGTCGTCGGTGAGCGGTCGCTCGACGCCGTCGTCGAGCCATCGCTCGGCCCGGGCCAGGACCTGCTCGGGCGCGCCCTTGACCATCACGACATCGCCGGCGGGCCCGGCGTGGACGGTGGCCATCCAGTTGTCGCCGTCGTTGCGCCGGCGGATGCGCAGCAGCGGATGACGTCGACGCTCGGCGCGGTAGTCGAGGCCGGCGTCGCGGGCGGCGATCAGGAGCGCGGCTTCCGTCGAGCTGCCTTTGCCCTCGGTGCCGTCCTCGGCCAGCTCGGCCTCGTTACAGAGGACCGCGACACCGAGCGCGCGCGCCAGCGCGAAGTCGACCGTCGCCTCGACGGCCAGCTCCTTGCCCTGACCGTACTCGCGCCGGCCGACGCACCAGGAGTCGACGGTCATCCGGTTCTCGGTCAGCGTCCCCGTCTTGTCGGCACAGATCACCGTCACGGCGCCGAGACTTTCCACGGCCGCCAGCCGCCGTACGAGCGTACCGCGTCGCAGCATGCGCTGCGTGCCGAGGGCGAGCGTCGTCGTGGCCACCGCCGGCAGTCCTTCCGGCACGGCGGCCACCGCCAAGGAGATCGCGCTGCGGGCCATCTCGAGCAGCGGCACTCCGCGCAGCAGGCCGAGGCCCAGCGCCGCCGCGCAGGCACCGAGGGAGACGCCGACCAGTCGACGGCCGGTGCGATCCAGCTGGCGCTCGAGCGGCGTGGGCGGCGAGCCGGTGCCGGCGACGAGGGCGCGGATCCGTCCGAGCTCGGTGTGGCGGCCGGTGGCGGTGACGACGGCCAGCCCGGAGCCGTCCGCGACGACGGTGCCGGCGTGCACCATGTTGACTCGATCGGCCAGGGCGCCGTTGGCGCCGGCCGGCACCGACACCACCTTCGCCACCGGCACGCTCTCGCCCGTCAGCGCGGACTCGTCGACGCTGAGGCCGAGCGACTCGATCACCCGGGCGTCGGCGGGCACGTCGTGGCCGGCCTTGAGGACGAGCACATCGCCGGGCACGACGGCAGCGGCCGGCAGGACCGTCTCCGCTCCGTCGCGTCGGACCGACGCCCGGGGTGTCGTCGTGCTCTGCAAGGACGTCAGCACCCGCTCCACCCGACGCTCGGTGACGTAGCCGACGGTGGCGTTGGCGGCGACGACGGCGAGGATGACCGCGGCCTCGATCGGCGCCGCGCTGAGAAGGGACAGCGCGGCGGCGCCGCCGAGCAGCAGCACTGGCAGCGAGGTGAGGTGTCCGCTGAGGATCGCCAGCGGCGACTTCGGCTCGGGCATCGGGAGTCGGTTGGCGCCGACGGTGGCGAGCCGCCGCTCCGCTTCCTCGCTCGACAGCCCGGCCGGTCCCGGGCTGGCCAGCCGCTCGAGCACTGCGCCCGTCGGCAGCAGGTGCCAGCCTTCAGTGGCGGTCCGGTGACCGTTGCCGTGGCCATTGACGCCGCGCGCGTGACGTCGCACGGCCGCCATGACCGCGCGGGCATCGACGCGCGCGGGGTCGAACGAGACGAGCACGCTGCCGGTCAGGTGATTGGCGCGGACCTCGCGCACGCCGGTGTCGCCGGAGATCCGGTCGGCCAGGCGGGCCGCGAGGACCGGCTGGCCGCGGACGGCCGACACGCGCAGCCGGGCACGGCCCGGCACCGCGACGGAAACGGCGACGACGGTGGGCGACACCGTCATGCCTCGTTTACCCGCCAGCGGCGGGCCGTGGGAAGGCGCGCTAGCGCGTGGGCGTGTGCTTGGGCGGAGTCGAGTGGAAGCCGCGATCCTGGAAGTAGCGATCGATCTCGGCGTCGAACGAGCGGCGCATCGACGCGGCGGACTCGAACACGAGGTCGGCGACGAGCCCCATCAGCAGTGTGACGATCATCACCGCTCCCTCCCTTCGAGGGCAGAATCCAGTAGTTCTGCCCATCAGGGTACGGAGTCAGTGTGACAGGCCGATGACGCCCCGCGGACATTCTTTTTACGATCCGTCCGGCCTATGCAGGAGCTTGCTCGAGACCAACCGGCCGGCCTGTGACGTGTTCAGCAGGGCCGCGGCCACCGTGGTGCCGTGGGTCAGCAAGATGCTCGCCACGGGCCGGGCGAATCCGAAGGGCGCCAGGCCCACGACCATCAGGTTGGCGCGGGCGGCAATCCCGAGCGTGCGGCGCACCCCGGCGATGCTCTCCCGCGCCAGGTCGAGCGCGAGCACGACGCGATCGAGGCCACCGCGCAGCAGGACCACGTCGGCCGCCTCCGTCGCGACCTCGGCGCCGCCGGGGACGGCGATGCCCACGTGCGCCTCGCCCAGGGCCAGGGCGTCGTTCACGCCGTCACCGACCATCGCCACCACGCGTCCCTCGGCCTTCAGCTCGCGGATGAGCCGGGCCTTGTCTTCCGGCAGCAGGTCCGCGTAGTGGTGGCGCAGTCCCAGGGACTCGGCGATCACGCGGCTGGGCTCGGCATGGTCGCCCGAGAGCAGGATGACGTTGCGCATCTGGCGCGCCCGCAACGCTTGCACCGCCTCCGGCGCGTCGTCGCGCAGCTCGTCCTGCAAGACCAGCATCGCGGCCAGCCGTCCGTTGACGGCCGCGAAGAGCGGCGAGGCGCCGACGGCGTGCGCGGCGGCCTCGTCGGCGGCGGCCGGGCGGAGCACGATCTCGTGCGCCTCCATCAAGCGTCGGCTGCCGATCAGGACGTGAGCGTCGTCGACGCGAACCTCCACGCCGAGGCCCACCCGCTCGGCCGTGGTGGCGACCTCGGGAACCTCGATCCCGCGCTCGGCCGCCAGCCGGGCGATGGCACGGGCCACCGGATGGCGGAACGGTCGTTCGGCCGCCGCCACCAGGCGCACGATCTCGTCTTCCGAGAGCGGCCCGTACCGTGCGATACGGGTCACGCGCGGCGCGCCGACCGTCAGCGTGCCCGTCTTGTCGAAGACGACGGTGTCGACGCGGGCCAGGTTCTCGAGCACGCGCGGTCCCTTGATGAGGATGTCGTGGCGCGACGCGCGGTCGATGGAGCTCACGATCGCGGTCGGGATACCGACCCGGGCCGCCATCCCGTAGTCGGACACCAGGATCGCGGTGCCGGCGTCGATGCTGCGCGACATGCCGGCCCCGAGGGCCGCCAGACCCAGCGTGCGCCCGACGTCGCGGTCGGCCAGGCGTTCGGCGAAGGCCTGGATGTCGGATTTCTCGTCGGCGGTCCGCTCGATCGCGCGCACGATGCGACCGACCGCCGTGTCCAGGCCGACCCGGTCGACGCGCACGGCGATCTCGCCGTGCTCGACCGTCGTCGCGGCGAACACGCTGTCGCCGGCGCGCCGCTCGACCGGGAGGGCCTCCCCGGTCATCGTCTGCTGATTGACGAGCGCTTCGCCGCGGACCACGGTGCCGTCGGCCGGCAGCCGCTCGCCGGCCCCGACCACGATGACGTCGCCGACCCGGAGCGTGCGCACCCGCACGGGGCGGGTCGTGTCGCCCTCGACGCGAGCCACGACCGCGTCGGTCGGGGCGATCACGTCGTGCAGCGACCGCCGCGCCGTCACCACCGTCCGCGCGACGACGTATTCGCCCACGCTCCGGAGGCAGGTGAGCAGCGCGGACGCCGTGTAGTGGCGGCGGGCCGTCAGCAGAAGCAGCGTCGAGGCCTCGAGGACGTCGCCGTTGAGTCGCCGCCGCCCCAGCGCGGACGCCGCCCGCAGGATCGACGGCACCTCCGAGGCCAGCACGAGCCCCGCCACCAGCGCGGGAGGGACTGGCAACAACGTCGCCGCCAGCACGGACGTCGTCGCGAGGGCGCCGAACAGCGGTGTCTTGTTCGCCGCGACCCGGCCGCGGCGCCCCGCCGGCCTTGGCACCGGCGGGGGGCCGCCGAGCCGCTCGTTCATCTGTTCGAGCGCCTGGACGATTCCGTGCTCGGCGAGCTGGAAGGGGTCGTAGTCGATCCGCACGCTGCCCGTGAGGGGGTTGCCGGTGACCGCGCGCACGCCGGGCAGCGCACGCAGGCCGGATTCGAGCGCGCTGCCGCGCCGACGCAGCCACGGTACCGGGTAGCGAACACGCAGGCGCCCGCGGACGGAGTGGGCGATCTCGTACGCCACGCGCTCAGTCCCGCGCCGCGGGCAGCTGGTCGTTGCGAAACAGGCCGTGGGCGTACCAGAGCGCGCTCGACCACGCCAGCGGCGCGACGCGCCCACGCACGACCTCGGCCACCGCCCACGCGGTGAGGGCCACCGGGAAGAGGCCGCCGAGACCGATCAGCCCGCGGGTGGCGCTCTGCACGCGCTGGTCGACCTCGCCGAACATCTCACGGACACCGCGGACGAGGGTGGCACCGGGCTCGGCCGGGGCCGTCACCGCCGGACTCGCGGGGGGATCCGACTCGGGCGGCCTGTCGAGGCCGGTCGCCTGGGCGACGGCCTCGGCGATCGCCGCCCGGTTGCCGCGCTCCGGATCGTAGAGCACGAGCAGGCTGCGCGTGCGCGGCGACCACTCGACGCTCGTCACGCCGGGCTGGGCCGTGACCGCGGTCTGCAGCGCCTCGACCGGCGCGCCGACGGGCAGCCGCAGCCGCAGGCGACCAGGGATATCGTGGGCGACCTGCAGCGCGCTCATCGCGGAACGATCACGAAGAGCGGCGCCGGGCGCCGCCGTTCGTGCGCCGCCGCGCGCGTCCGGCCACCGCCGGCTCGTCGGAAGCCTCGCCGGCCATCACTTCGAGCGACGCGGTGACGGCCTCGGCGTCGAGGTGTTCACGTCGCGCGCGCGCCTCGGCGACGATGTCCTCGAGCGTCTCCACTTTCTCGGCGACGATGCGGCGCGCGTCTTCGAGCATGCCCAGGCCGGCGGCGGTGGCTTCGACGGCGAATGGGCGGAAGACGCGCGAGATCAGCGGGACCAGCGATGCGGCGGCGAGACCCAGCACGAAGGAGAGCGGCGAAAAGCGCATGACGATCCTCCAGGTCGACGGCGACGGACGATGATACCCAAGGAATCGACGGCGGATTGTTACGTGAGTGTTACGCCACCCTGAAGGGCGATGGTACCACCGACGCCGGGCGGCCGGGTCATCCCGGCCGCCCGGCGCAGACACAATGGTCAGTCCTCTCTGCTCCCGGGCTTCGCGTCGAACATGTCGAACAGGTCACCGATCGCGGGCATGTTGAGCGGCACGTAGGGGTTGCCGGCCGCCGACACTGGATTGGGCAGGTTGTCACGGCTGCGGCTGGTGAGTGGCTGGAGGCCCCAGTTGCGTTCGATGAACTTCAGGATGGAGGCATGGTCCGCGTAGGAGTGGACCACCTTGCCGCCTCGCGAGGTGGAAGAAGCGGTGCACCATGTCGCCGGTGTAGCTGTCGTAGGGCACGGCGGGCCCGGTGATTTGAAAGACGGTATTGGGCAGTCGGTCGAAGTTCGCGACGCGCCTGTCCGGCTCCGCGCACGGCGAGGGTGGCTCCGGGACGCCGCCGGCCTCCGGTGTGGGCAGGAACGGCGCGTAGGCGGTGGGGGACCCGGCGAGCCGTCGAGCCGCACGATACCCCGGGACAGGAGATTCGAGACGCGCTGCCCGTGCTTCGGCACATAGGTCACAAAGACGTTGTCGAAGGTGCGGTGGGTGAGAGGTTGAGAGTGTCCCGATGGCGGTGGCGGCGGCGACCGCTCTCGACGTCCGACTGACGGCGCGGTGAAGATTGCCGCGCAGCAGGCGTTACGCAAGATTTACGCGAGCGTCATCGAGGCGTAACGGTCTCCACCGAGACTCGGAGCCGTGAAAACCGGACCCGCCGGCCATTCCTCCGGTCGTGTGCTCGTCGTCGAGGACGAGCGCGACGTCGCGGAGCTCCTCCGCTACAACCTCGGCAAGGAAGGCTACGACGTCGTCGTCGCCGCCACCGGCACCGAGGCCGTCCGGCAGGCGCACGAGGCGCGCCCCGACCTCGTCCTGCTCGACATCATGGTTCCTCAGCTGAACGGCTGGGAGATCTGCCGCCGCCTCAAGCAGGACGCCGAGACCCGCGCCATTCCCGTCATCATGGTGACCGGCCGCGTCGAGGAGGGCGACAAGGTTCTCGGGTTCGAGGTCGGCGCCGACGACTACGTGACCAAGCCCTTCTCGCCGCGCGAGCTCATCGCCCGGATTCGCGCGGTCACGCGCCGGGGACGCGTCGATCCGGTCGGACGCAAGATCCAGGTCAAGGTCGGCGACCTCGAGATCGATCGCGAGCGCTTCGAGGTACGCATGAAGGGCCGCATCGTCTCGCTGACGCCCCGCGAGTTCGACGTCCTCGCGCTGCTGGCCGCCTCTCCGGGCCGCGTCTTCGGGCGCGACGAGCTGCTCGATGCCGTGTGGGGCCGCGACGGCTTCGTCGAGCCGCGCACGGTGGACGTCCACGTCGCCCGGCTGCGGCGCAAGTTCGCTGCCGCGCGCGTGCCCGCGCCCGGGGTGGAGACCGTCCGGGGCGTCGGCTACCGCTTCCACGACACGGCGTCGTAACACAACTGTAACGTGCGCATAACGGCCGTGAAACACGCCGGGAGCACCATGGGGACGAACTCACACAGGAGGACTGGATGAAGACCTGGATCGCGGCACTGGCCCTGCTCGTGACGGGATCGCTGGCCCCCGCGGCGGCCGCCCAGACGCTGATCAACGGCGCCGGCGCGACGTTCCCGTACCCGATCTACTCGAAGTGGTTCGACGCCTACACCCGGGTCGATCCCGAGGCGCGGTTCAACTACCAGTCGATCGGCAGCGGCGGCGGCATCAAGCAGATCTCCTCTCGCACGGTCGACTTCGGCGCCACCGACGGGCCGATGACCGACGAGCAGCTGAAGCAGGCGCCGGGCGAGCTGCTGCACATCCCGACCGTGCTGGGCGCCGATGTGGTCACCTACAACCTGCCGGGCAGCCCCAAGCTGCGCTTCACGCCCGACATCATCGCCGACATCTTCCTGGGCAAGATCACGAAGTGGAACGACGCGCGGCTGACCGCCGCCAATCCCGGCGTGGGGCTGCCCGACCAGCCGATCGTGGTCGTGCACCGCTCGGATGGCAGCGGCACGACCTACATCTGGGTGGACTACCTCTCGAAGGTGAGCGCCGAGTGGCAGCAGAAGGTCGGCAAGGGCACGTCGGTGAACTGGCCGGTCGGCCTCGGCGGCAAGGGCAACGAGGGCGTCGCCGGCCAGGTGAAGAACACGCCGGGGGCGCTCGGCTACGTCGAGCTCGCCTACGCCGCGACGAACAAGCTGCCGGTGGGGCTGGTCCGGAACGCCGCGGGCAGGTTCATCGAGCCGACGATCGAGTCCACGACGGCGGCGGCGGCCGGCGCCGCCAGGAACATGCCGGCCGACTTCCGCGTGTCGCTCACCAACCCGCCCGGCGACGACGCCTATCCCATTGCCAGCTTCACCTGGCTACTGGTCTATCGCGAGCAGCCCGACCAGGCCAAGGGCCGGGCCATCGTGAACTTTCTCTGGTGGATGAGCCACGAGGGGCAGAAGTCCGCCGCCGATCTCCTCTACGCGCCGCTGCCGCCGCAGGTCGTCAAGCAGATCGAGGCGCGCATCAAGGAGATCAACTACCAGGGCAAGCCGCTGCTGGCGGCGCGCTAGCGGCCGGATGGCCTCGAGCGCCGTGCACGGGGTAGGGACGGCCGCGGGGCTGTCCCTGCCGCCCGCCGTCCCCACCCGCGCGGCGCACCGCAATCTCGGCGATCGGCTGTTCCGGCTCCTGCTGCGCGCCGCCGGCGCCACCGTGCTGCTGCTGGTGGTCGGGCTCGCCGTCGAGATGATCGTCGGCGCCATGCCGGCGCTGCGCGCGTTTGGCTGGCGGTTCCTGGTGACGTCGGTGTGGGATCCGGTCGCCGAGCACTTCGGCGCCGTGCCGTTCGTCTACGGCACGCTCCTGTCCTCGCTGCTCGCCTTGCTCATCGCGGTGCCGCTCGGGGTCGGCGCGGCGATCTATCTGGCCGAGCTGGCGCCCGGGTGGGTGCGGCCGCCGGTGGCGTTTCTCGTCGAGCTCGTCGCCGCGGTGCCGAGCGTGGTCTACGGGCTCTGGGGCATCTTCGTGCTGGCGCCGCTGCTGCGCACGTGGGTCCAGCCCGCGCTCGGCAAGACGCTCGGCTTCCTGCCGCTGTTCCAGGGCCCGCCCTACGGCGTCGGCATGCTGGCCGCCGGCATCGTCCTGGCGATCATGGTCGTGCCGTTCATCACCGCCGTGAGCCGCGAGGTGCTGCTGGCGGTGCCGAACAGCCAGCGCGAGGCCGCGCTGGCGCTCGGCGCCACCCGCTGGGAGACGACGCGGCTGGCGGTGCTGCGCTATGGCCGCTCGGGCATCATCGGCGCCATCCTGCTCGGGCTCGGGCGGGCGCTGGGCGAGACGATGGCGGTGACGATGGTCATCGGCAACCGCCCGGAGGTTGCGCTCTCGCTGTTCGCGCCGGGCTACACGATGGCGAGCGTGATCGCCAACGAGTTCACCGAGGCGACGTCCGATCTGTACCTTTCGGCGCTGATCGAGATCGGGCTGCTGCTGTTGGTGGTGACGGTGGCCGTCAACGCGCTGGCCCGGCTTCTCGTGTGGTCGGTCGGCGGGGCCGTCAAGGCGGTCCGCGAGTGAAGCCGGCCGGGCGGCGTGTCGTCAACGTGATCATGGCCTGGCTGACGGCGCTCGCCGCCGGGGCGGTGATCCTGCCGCTGCTGATGATCTTCGGCTTTCTCCTCTTCCAGGGCGCGTCGGCCGTCAACGTCGACTTCTACACGCACCTGCCGAAGCCGGTCGGCGAGGACGGCGGCGGCATGGCCAACGCCATCGTCGGCAGCCTCGTCCTCGTGGGCATGGCCGCCGGCATCGGCCTGCCGATCGGGATCCTGGGCGGCGTCTACCTGGCCGAATCGCGCGACCGGCGGTTGCCGTGGGTCGTGCGGTTCCTGGCCGACGTGCTCAACGGCGTTCCGTCGATCGTCGTCGGCATCTTCGCCTACACGCTGGTCGTGCTGCCGATGCGTCGGTTCTCGGCGTTCGCCGGCGCCGTCGCGCTGGCGGTCATCATGCTGCCGATCGTCGTCCGCACCAGCGAGGAGATCGTGCGCCTCGTGCCCTCGTCGCTGCGCGAGGCCGCGCTGGCGCTGGGCATCCCGGAGTGGAAGGTGGTGCTGCGCGTCGTCCTGCCGACCGCGCGGGCCGGCATCATCACCGGCGTGATGGTGGCGGTCGCCCGGGTGGCCGGCGAGACGGCGCCGCTGCTGTTCACCGCCTTCGGCAATCGGTTCTGGCACCAGCGGCTCGACCAGCCGATCGCCGCGCTGCCGCTGCAGATTCTCGCCTACGCGATCGCGCCCTACGACGACTGGCATCGCCAGGCGTGGGCCGGCGCGCTCGTCCTCATCGGGATGGTGTTCGTGGTGAGCCTGGCGGCCCGGCTGGCGACGCGCGGCCGCTTCAGCGGAGTGAGGTGACCACATGATCGACGGCATCCGCGTCAGCGCGCTCAACGCGTGGTTCAACGGCGTGCACGTGCTCCACGGCATCGACCTCACGATGGCGCCGAAGGCGGTCACCGCCATCATCGGGCCGTCGGGCTGCGGCAAGTCCACGTTCATCCGCTGCCTCAACCGCATGCACGAGGTGGTGCCGGGCGCCACCGTCAGCGGGACCGTGCTGGTGGAAGGCGAGAACCTCTACGCGGCCGGCGTGGACCCCGTGCAGGTCCGCCGTCGCATCGGCATGGTGTTCCAGCGGCCGAATCCGTTCCCGACGATGTCGGTGTTCGACAACGTCGCCGCCGGACTGCGGCTGGCCGGCGTGCGCCGACGGGCGGACCTGCAGGAGGCGGTCGAGCGGGCGCTGCGGCAGGCGGCGCTGTGGGACGAGGTGAAGGACCAGCTCGACAAGTCGGGCGTCAGCCTCTCCGGCGGCCAGCAGCAGCGCCTGTGCATCGCGCGGGCGCTGGCGGTGGAGCCGACCGTGCTCCTGATGGACGAGCCGTGCTCGGCGCTGGACCCGATCGCCACCGCGCGGATCGAGGAGCTGATCCTCGAGCTGCGCAGCGCCCTCACCATCGTGATCGTCACCCACAACATGCAGCAGGCTGCCCGGGTCTCGGAGGCGACCGGCTTCTTCCTCATGGGCGAGATGGTAGAGTTCGGTGTCACCCGGGCGCTGTTCACCAACCCGCGCGACAAGCGGACCGAGGACTACATCACCGGCCGGTTCGGGTAGGAGCGAGCCACCATGCAGCGACACTTCCACGAGGAGCTCGAGGCGCTCAAGCAGACGCTGCTGGCCATGGGCGGCCTCGTCGAGGACCAGATCCGCCGCGTGATGACGGCGCTGCTCGAGCGCGACAGCGCGATGGCCCAGGAGGTCATCGAGCGCGACCATCGTGTCAATGCCTACGACGTCGAGGTCGACGAGAAGTGCGTGGAGCTGCTGGCCCTGCACCAGCCCACCGCCGGCGATCTGCGGTTCATCACCACCGCGATGAAGATCGTCACCGACCTCGAGCGCATCGGCGACCAGGCCGTCAACATCGCCCAGCGGGCGGTGGAGCTCAACCTGGAGCCGCAGCTCAAGCCCTACATCGACCTGCCGCGCATGGCCGAGAAGGCGCAGCGGATGGTCAAGGAGAGCCTCGACGCGTTCGTGGCCCGCGACACCGAGCTGGCGCGCCAGGTCTGCGCCGAGGATGCCGCGGTGGACGCGTTGAAGGAGCAGATCTTCCGCGAGCTGCTGACGTTCATGATGTCGGATGCCCGGACCATCCCGCGGGCGATCCGGCTCATCCTCATCTCGCGCTTCCTCGAGCGCGTGGCCGACCACGCCACCAACATCGCCGAGATGGTGATCTACATGGTCGAGAGCAAGATGGTGAGGCACACGCTGGCCTGATCCCGTAAGGTAGGACGCCGTGCGCGCGGCCTACCTGCTCCTCGTCGTGGCCAACCTCGTCTACGCGACGTCGTACACCGCCACCCGGCTCGTGCTCGACGACATCCCGCCCGCCCTGCTGGGTCTCGTCCGGCTGGTCGTCGGCGGCGCCATCGTGGTGGCCGTCGCCCGCATCGTGGAGCCGACTGCCGCCGCGCCCGGCCGCGCCGACGCCCGGCGCATGGCCTGGATGGGCATCTGCGGGTTCGCCGCGCCGTTCGCGTTCGGCAACTGGGGGTTGACCGACTCGACGGCGACCAACGCCGCGCTGCTGATCATCGTGGAGCCGGTGGCGATCATCGCGCTGGGGCCGGCCCTGCTGGGCGAGGCGCTGACCCGTCGCGAGGCGGCCGGGGCCGGGCTCGCCCTCCTCGGCGCGATCGTCGTCGTCGTCAACGGCATCCCCGGCGTGACGCACGGCGTGGCGCCGCACTGGCGCGGCGACCTGCTGCTCGTGCTGTCGGGGCTGGCCTATGCCTCCTACACCCTGCTCGGTCGCGCCGTGCTGCTGCGCCACAGCGCGCTGGCGGTGACGGCCCGCTCGATCGTCTGGGGCGCCATCGCGATGGCGCCGCTGGCGGCGATCGAGTGGCTCGCCGGCGCCCGTCCGAGCCTCGACGTCCGCGGCGTCGGAGGCGCGCTCTACCTGGCGATCGTCATCACGGCGCTGGGCTACCTGGTGTGGAACTGGGGGCTCGGCCGCATCGGCGCGCCGCGGGCGGCGATCTTCATCACGCTGCAGCCGATCGCCGGGGCGGTGCTCGGCGTGCTGCTCCTGCACGAGCCCCTGACGGCGTTCACCCTGGCGGGCGGCGTGCTGATCGTCAGCGGGCTTTGGTTGACGGTCACCGGGCGGCGGTGACGGTATACTCGAATCGTGGCTGAGTCACGCCGGTATCAACTCCAGAACGACGCCGCGAACCGACTGATCGTCGAGCTGCTCGACGCCGCCGGCATCCCGCCGGATCGCCGTGGCTACTTCCAGCACATGCTCACGACCGTGCTGAAGCTCCACGAGGACGGCACGCCGACCGGCGACCTCAAGGTCACCAACACCGCGCTCAAGGAGCTGCGGTACGCCTACAAGGTGTTCGCGCCCTACCGGGCCGTGCGCAAGGTCACCGTCTTCGGCTCGGCGCGCACGGCCGGCACCGACGACGCGGCGGTGGCCGCGCGCGAGTTCGGCCGGCGCATGGTGGAGGAAGGCTGGATGGTGGTGACCGGCGCCGGCGCCGGCATCATGGGCGCCGCCCAGGAGGGCGCGGGCGGCGAGCAGAGCTTCGGCCTCAACATCCGGCTGCCGTTCGAGCAGGAAGCCAACCCGTGGATCGCCTCCGATCCCAAGCTCATCACGTTCAAGTACTTCTTCACGCGCAAGCTGTTCCTGGTGAAGGAGGCGAGCGCGGTGGCGCTCTTCCCGGGCGGCTTCGGCACGATGGACGAGTGCTTCGAGCTCCTCACGCTCATGCAGACCGGCAAGTCCACGATCGTTCCGGTGGTGCTGGTGGAGGTCGGGCCCAAACCGTACTGGCGCATCTGGGACCGCTTCGTGCAGGGCGCGCTCGTCGAGCGCCGCCTCATCGATCCCAACGACGTGGCCTTCTATCGCATTGCCGACCGCGTGGAGGACGCGGTGGAGCAGGTGACCGGCTTCTACCGTGTCTTCCACTCGTCCCGCATCCTCGGGGACGACCTGGTCTTCCGGCTCAAGCGCATGCTGACCGACGAGCAGCTGCGGGAGATGCAGACGCAGTTCGAGGACATCCTCAAGGGGCCGGCCCTCCAGGCGCCGGGACCCGTGCCGCAAGAGCTCAACGAGTTCCCCGAGCTGCCGCGGCTCATCGTCCCCTTCAACCGCTCGTCCTACTCGCGCCTGCGCCGCCTGATCGACTACCTCAACACGCTGTAGCTGCCGCGCCCGTCGGCCGAGCCCTCGCCGGCGGCCGTCGTCACTCCGGCTCGGGGCGCTCCTGCGTCACCTGGCACTCCACGCAGACCCAGGTGCGGAAGACCACTTTCGTCCGGTCGTCGCGGCGCAGCGTCCACGGGATGAAGCCTGCCTTGCCGCAGCGCGGGCAGCGCTCGGGGCGCGCGCCGGGCGGCAGCCTCGACGGAAGCCACGGAACCTTCGCCGTCATCGCGCCGATGATATCACCGCTCCGAGCGCGGGCTTTGCCCGCGCAATCCTTCTCGGGGGGAGTTCAGGTTCGAGGATCGAGCGCGTCGCGCAGGCGGTCGCCGACGAGGTTGATCGCGAGCACCGTGGCCAGGATGGCGAGGCCGGGGAAGGTCGCCAGCCACCAGGCGACGCTCACGAAGTCGCGGCCGAGCGCGATCATCTGGCCCCAGGTCGGATAGGTCCGGCCCGAGCCGACCCCGAGGAACGACAGGGCCGCCTCCTGCAGGATGGCCTGCGCCACCTGCAGGGTGGACAGCACCACGATGGACGAGAACGTGTTCGGCAGCACGTGGCGCAGCAGGATGCGCGCGGAGCCGACGCCCATCGCGCGGGCGGCCTCGATGAAGTCCTTCTCGCGCAGGGCGAGGACCTCGGCGCGCACGACGCGTGCGTAGCGCTCCCAGCCGGTGAAGCCGAGCACCAGGACGATCGTCACCAGGCTGGGGCCGAGCGCGGCGACGAACGCCAGCGCGAGCAGCAACTGCGGGAACGACCAGGTGATGTCCACCACCGTCATGATCACCGTGTCCAGCCGGCCGCCCACGAAGCCGCTCACCAGGCCGAGCGTCACGCCGACCAGCACGCTGACCACGACTGCCAGCACGCCGACCAGCAGCGAGATGCGCGCCCCGTGGATGATGCGGCTCAGGATGTCGCGGCCGACCTGGTCGGTCCCGAGCGGATAGGTGGCGCTGCCCCCTGGCGCCCACACCGGCGGCGTGAAGCGGCGCCGGAGGCTCTGCCGGGCCGGATCGTGCGGCGCGACCCAGTCCGCCGCCACGGCGGCGCCGACGACGGCCAGGAGAATGAGCATGCCGAGGAGGGCGGCCGGGTTGCGCGCGAACTTGCGCCAGGCGCGCGAGGCGGTGGCCGGCCGCGGAACCTCGTCGGCGTAGGCGAGCGTGGCGGAGGGCAGCGAGCCGACGGCCATCTCAGCGCAGCCGGATTCTCGGGTTGAGGTAGACGTACAGCACGTCCACCGTGAAGTTCACGCTGACGACGATCATCGCCAGCATGAAGACACCGGCCTGCACGACGGGAAAGTCGAGCTGACGGATGGCGCCGACGATGAGCCGGCCCACGCCGGGAATGGCGAAGACCGTCTCCGTGATGACGGCACCGCCGAGCAGGAGGCCGAACTGCAGCCCGGTCACCGTCACCAGGGGCAACGCGGCGTTCTTGAGCGCGTGCCGGCCGATCACCAGCCATTCCGCCACGCCCTTGGCGCGGGCCGTGCGCACGTAGTCGAGGCCGATCACCTCCAGCATGCTCGAGCGGACGATGCGCAGCAGCAGCGGGGCCGTGAAGGCGCCGAGCGTGAGCGTCGGCAGGACCACCGACGTCCACGAGTCCCAGCCCGACACCGGCAGTAACCGCCACTGCACGGAGAAGAGCAGGATCAGCATGATGCCGGTCCAGAACACCGGCATGGACTGGCCGAGGAACACCGCGCCGGTGGCCACCTGGTCCACGGCGCGGCCGCGCCGGACGGCGCCGTAGATGCCGACCGGCAGCGCCACCACGATCGCCAGCGCCATCGACAGGAGCGTGAGCGTCAGCGTGGTCGGCATGCGCTCCATGACCAGCCCGAACGCCGGCGTCCGGTGGAAGAATGAATTGCCGAAGTCACCGCCGGCCGCGCGGCCGACGAAGCGGGCGAACTGGACGATGAGCGGGTCGTGCAGGCCGAGCGCCTGCCGCAGGACCGCGCGGTCGGCCTCGGGCGCCTCCGGCATGATGAGCGAGACGGGATCGCCGCTGGCGTGCAGGATTGCGAACGTCACCAGCGAGACCCCGACGCAGACGACCACCAGCCGGAAGAGCCGGCGGACGACGAAGGCCGTCATGTCATCGGCGGCGGCCGGCCGTGACGGGCCTCAGCGCCGGGGCTTGGCGTCGAAGAGCCAGAGCCACTCGTCGCCGCGGGCCGCGTACTCCACGCGCTTGGCGATCCCCAGCG
Organism: Candidatus Rokuibacteriota bacterium; assembly: GCA_005887895.1. GTDB lineage: Bacteria > Methylomirabilota > Methylomirabilia > Rokubacteriales > CSP1-6 > AR5. Next base: position 59,146 of record VBPC01000164.1, on the reverse strand, counting down.
TGTCGTACTGCGTGAACAGGAAAATCGCCGGCGCCTCCTCGTGGATCACGCGCTGGATCTGAGAATACGTCCGCTTGCGTTGCGGCTGGTTCAGCGTGGAGCGTCCTTCGTCGATGAGCTTGTCGAGACCCTCCACCCGGGTGTACCACTTGCCGATCCAGCCGCCCGGCTCGGTGTGGAACAGCGGGTGCAGCACGGCGTCGGCGTCGAAGACCGAGTAGTTGCCCCAGTTGAAGTAGATGCCGTTGGTCGCCTTGCCCTCGCTCTGAAAGAACTTGTTCCAGGCCGGACCCGGGTCCCACATGCGCGTGTTCACCCGGATGCCGACCTCGGTCAGCATCTGGGCCATCGCCTCGAAGAGGGGACGGAACTCGACGCTGGCGCTGTGCAGCGTGACGTCGACGCCGTTCGGATATCCGGCGCGCGCCAGCAGCTCCCTCGCCTTCGGGGGGTCATAGGGATACGGTTTCACCTCGGCGTCGAAGCCGAAGGCGGGCGGCTGCACGACCGTCGCCACCTGCTGGCCGAGGCCGCCCATCAGCTTCTGGATGATCGCCTGCTTGTCGATCGCGTAGTTGGCCGCCTGCCGCACGAGCTTCTTGTCGAACGGCGCCGAGCGCATGTCGAGCTCGATCTGGTGCACACGAAGGATCGGCGTCGAGGAGACGTACGTCTGGGGACCGGTCTTCAGCTCGGGCACGAGGTCGGCGGGGACGTTGCGCATGAGGTCGACGCCGCCGGTCTTCAGCTCGGCGACCTCGGTGGCGATTTCCGGGATGGCGCGGACGATCAGATGCTTGAACGGTGGCTTGCCGCGCCAGTAGCCGTCGTGGGCATCCAGTCGGATGTACTGGTCGCGCTTCCACTCGACGAACTTCCAGGGGCCGGTGCCGATGGGAGCGCTGGCGCCGAACGCGTCGTCGCCGACTTTTTCGACGTGTTTCTTGGGAACGATCGGGAAGAACACGAGCCGCTCGAGCAGGAGCGGGAACGGCTTGTCGGTGACGACGTGGATCGTGTCCGGATCGACGATCCGGACCTCCTTGATCGCCCGGACGTTCCCGTACTGCGGCGACTTCTTCGTCGTCTTGCCGGGCTCCAGCACACGGTCGAAGGAGAACTTCACGTCCTCCGCCGTCAGCGTGTCGCCGTTGTGGAACCTCACCCCCTTGCGGAGCTTGAACTCCCAGGTCGTCTCGTTGATCGCCTTCCACGACGTCGCCAGCGCCGGCTCGTAGGCGAGCTTGGCGCTGCGGTGGAGGAGCGAGTCGAACATGTTGATGTTGACGAGGATCCCGACCCGTTCGAAGTGCATGTGGGGATCGAGCGTGGGCGCGTGGGCGACGAGCGCGATGGTCAGCGTGTCCTTGGGCTGGGCGTCGGCGCTGGGGGCCAGCGCGAGCAGCAGCAGGACGGCCAGCAGCGGAAGGGACCCATGCCTCATCGCGTGCCTCCTGGTGACCCGGATCGGGGACGGCGAAGGCGGCAGTGCCTGCGCGGCTCGTGAAAGGCAGCATATAGCACGGCGGTACGGGGATTGACAATGCGCCCGCCACCGCGGCCGGCGGGTACAATACCGCCATGCGCAGCTACCGGGTCGCCCTCGCCCAGATCAACCCGACGGTCGGGGACCTCGAGGGCAACGTCGCCAAGATCCGCGCCGGTCTCGAGCAGGCGCGCACGCTCGGCTGCCGCCTGGTGGCGTTTCCCGAGCTGGCGATCACCGGCTATCCGCCCGAGGACCTGCTCTTCAAGTCGGCGTTCATCGAGGCGAACCTGCGCGCGCTGGCCGAGATCACCCGCGCCACCAACGGTCTCACCGTCGTGGTCGGCTTCGTCGACAAGCGCGACGACATCTTCAACGCCGCCGCGGTCCTGCACGACGGCAGCCTGGCCGGCGTCTATCACAAGCAGTACTTGCCGAACTACGGCGTGTTCGACGAGAACCGCTACTTCCAGGCCGGCGCCGAGGCGCCGGTCTTCACCGTGGGGGAGACGTGCTTCGCGGTCAACGTCTGCGAGGACATCTGGTACCCGACGGGGCCCACCACGCTCCAGGCGCTGGCCGGGGCCGAGCTGGTGGTGACGATCAACGCGTCGCCGTACCACGCCGGCAAGGGCCACCAGCGCGAGCGGATGATCGCCACGCGCGCCGCCGACGAGGTCGTCTGCCTGGCCTTCGTCAACACCGCCGGCGGCCAGGACGAGCTGGTGTTCGACGGCGGCAGCCTGATCGTCAATGAGCGCGGCGAGACGGTCGCCCGCGGCCGCCAGTTCGCCGAGGACTTCGTGGTGGCCGACCTCGACCTCGACGGCGTCTTCCACGCGCGCCTGCGCGACTCGCGGCGGCGCAAGGAGAAGCTCGACGCCGCCCAGACACCGCGCCGCCTCCTGACTTCGCTGCCGGCGCCGGCGGCGCCGCCGCTGCCCCCGCGCGAGGTGCTGGCGCCGCTGGCGCCCGTCGACGAGGTCTTCCACGCGCTCGTCCTCGGCACCCACGACTACGTGCGCAAGAACGGCTTCAAGCACGTCGTCATCGGGCTCTCGGGCGGCATCGACTCCGCCCTGGTCGCCGCCATCGCGGTGGAAGCGCTCGGCCGCGAGAACGTCACCGGGGTCACCATGCCGTCGCCGTACTCGTCCGGGGGAACCCGCCGCGACGCCAAGCGGCTGGCCAAGAATCTCGGCATCGACTTCCAGACGCTGCCGATCACGCCTGTCTTCACGGGCTTCAAGAAGACGCTGGCGGCGCCGTTCAAGGGGCTCAAGGAAGACGTCGCCGAGGAGAACATCCAGGCCCGCATCCGCGGCACCCTGCTCATGGCGCTGAGCAACAAGTTCGGCTGGCTCGTGCTGACCACCGGCAACAAGAGCGAGATCGCCGTCGGGTACTCCACGCTCTACGGCGACATGGCCGGCGGCTTCGCCGTCATCAAGGACGTGCCGAAGACGCTGGTGTACGAGGTCGCCCGCCACGTCAACGCGCGCGCCGGCCGCGACGTCATCCCGCGCTCGATCTTCGACCGCGCGCCGTCGGCCGAGCTGCGGCCCGATCAGACCGACCAGGACACGCTGCCCCCGTACCCCGAGCTCGACGCCATCCTCCACGCCTACGTCGAGGAGGACCGCGGCGTGGCCGAGATGGTCGCGCGCGGCTTCGCCGAGGAGACCGTGCGCCGCGTCGTGCGGATGGTGGACAGCAACGAGTACAAGCGCCGCCAGGGCCCGATCGGCGTCAAGATCACGCCCCGCGCGTTCGGCCGCGACTGGCGCCTGCCGATCGTCAATCGCTTCCGCGAGAAATAGGCGCGCAGCGTACGCTGGGCCTCGGATCGCTCGCGTAAGACGCGAGCGACTTACCCCGCCACGCCCTCCATCTGGAGCGCGTACAACCGCCGATAGACCCCGTCGCGCGCCAGCAGCTCGTCGTGGCGGCCCACCTCGGCGATGCGCCCCTCGTGGATGACCACGATGCGGTCGGCGTTGCGGACGGTGGACAGGCGGTGGGCGATCACGAGCACGGTGCGGTCGCGCATCAGCTCGGTCAGCGCCTGCTGCACCATGAACTCGCTCTCGGCGTCGAGGTCGGAGGTGGCCTCGTCGAGGATCAGGATGGGCGGGTCCTTCAGGAACGCGCGCGCGATGGCCAGGCGCTGGCGCTGGCCCCCGGAGAGCCGAACACCCCGTTCGCCGACCAGCGTGGCATAGCCCTCGGGGCAGGCGACGATGAAGTCCTCGGCGTGCGCCTGGCGGGCGGCGCGGCTGATCGCCTCGACGGTGGCGCCGGGCCGGCCGTAGGCGATGTTGTAATGGATCGAGTCGCTGAACAGGAACGTCTCCTGCGTCACCACGCCGATCTGCGCGCGCAGCGAGGCCTGGGTGAGGTCGCGCAGGTCGTGGCCGTCGATCGTGATGCGGCCGGCGACGACGTCGTGGAAGCGGGGGAGGAGATCCATCAGCGTGGATTTGCCGGCGCCGCTCATGCCGACGAAGGCCACCACCTCGCCGCGGCGGACCTCCAGCGAGATGTCGCGCAGGGTGAGGTCGGGCGAGCCTGGGTAGCGGAAGGCGATGTCCTCGAAGCGGATGCTCTCGCGGAATTCCGGCAGCTCGTGGGCGCCGGCCCGGTCGGCGATGGCCGGTGGCGTGTCGAGGATCTCGAAGACGCGCTCGACCGACGACGTCGACTGCTGGATCGTGTTCACGAGGCGCGAGAGCTGGCGGATCGGTCCGTAGAGCAGGGCCAGCGCCGCCGTGAACGAGAAGAAGTCGCCCGGCGTCTTGGTCCCGGCGATGACCTGGTGACCGCCGTACCAGATGGCGGCCATGATGCCGAAGGCGGCGATGATCTCCATCGCCGGCTCGGTGATCTCGTCGGCTCGGTGGTCCTTCAGGGCCAGGTCGAGCAGCCGGCGGTTCACGCGCTCGAAGCGCTCGCGCTCGTGCGTTTCCCGGCCGAAGGCCTTCACGATCTTCATGCCGGAGAACGCCTCGTGCAGCATGATGTTCAGCTCGGCGACCTTTTCCTGCGCGCGCTTGTTGATCCGATAGAGCCGGCGGCCGATGAGGCGGACGGCCAGCGCGATGAACGGCACCGCCAGCAGCGCGATCAGCGTCAGGCGCCACTCGCGCGCGATCATCACCGTCCCCAGCGCCAGCACCATGGCGACCTGGCGGATCACCATGACGAGCGCGGTCGACGACACGCGCGACAGCCGGTTGACGTCGCTGATCACCCGCGACATCAGCTCGGCCGAGTGCAGATCGGCGAAGAACGACAGCGGCATGCGCTGGATGTGCGTGTAGAGCGTCGCGCGCAGGCGGGCGATGACCCGCTCGCCCACCGAGGCCATGAGGTAGGACTGCCCGTAGCGCGCGAAGCCCTTGACGACGTAGGCGCCGAACAGCAGCAGCGGGATCAGGCGCAGCATCGCCTGATCCCGGCGGATGAAGATGTCGTCCATGGCCGGCTTCACCAGCCACGCGATGGCGCCGTCCATCGCCGCCACCACCACCGCCAGCGATCCGCCGACGACGAGCAGGGGGACGTGCGGCCGCATGAGCGGCAGCAGGCGGCGATAGACCGTCAGCGGGTGGGTCATGCGCCGCCCGGCGAGCCGACCGTCGCGCTCAGGCGCCGAAGAACTCGCGGACCGCCTTCGCCACGGCGTCGATCTCGGCCTCGGTGTGGCCGGCCGAGATCGGCAGCGTCAGGATCTCGTCCACCAGACGCTCGGTCGTCGGCAGCGGCGGCGGCGCGAACTTCTCGACGGCGGGCTGGCGATGGGACGGGACCGGGTAGTGGATGCCGGTCTGGATGTTGCGCGCCTTGAGGAACGCGGCCAGCTCGTTGCGGCGCGGCGTGCGCACCACGTAGAGGTGGTAGACGTGGCGCCCGTGCGGCCGCTCCTCGGGCAGTCCCAGCGGCAGCCCGGCCAGCGCCCGATCGTAGCGCGCGGCCAGCGCCCGGCGGTGATCGTTCATCGCGTCGAGCCGGCGCAGCATCACGCGACCGATGGCCGCCTGGATGTCGTTGAAGCGCAGGTTGAAGCCGACCTCCTCGTGGATGTCCTTGTTGGTCCGGCCGTGATCGCGCAGCCGCCGGCAGCGGGCAGCGATCTCGTCGTCGTTGGTGACGATCGCGCCGCCGTCGCCCATCACTGTGAGGTTCTTGGACGGATAGAACGAGAACACGCCGGCCCGCCCGAAGCTGCCGACTTTCTGGTCCTTCCAGGCGGCGCCGTGGGCCTGGGCGCAGTCCTCCAGCATCCACACGCCAAGGCGCGAGGCCAGCCCGCGGGCGGCATCGACGTCGACCGGCTGGCCGTAGAGGTGGACGGGGACGACGCCGACCGTGCGCGGCGTCGCCTTGGCGGCGGCGTCGTGGGCGTCCATCGTGTAGAACTCGTCGGCGTCGACGAAGACCGGCGTCGCCTCCGCGAAGCAGATGGCCTCGATCGTCGGAAACGCGGTGTGCGAGGGCACCAGGATCTCGTCGCCGGCCTTCACCCCCAGCCCGCGCAGCGTGAGCCACAACCCGGCCGTCGCGGAGTTGCTCAGGATGCAGTGCTTGGCGCCGACATAGCGGGCGAGCTCGGCCTCGAACTCGCGGCACTGCGGCCCGAGGATGTACTGTCGCGAGTCGATGGCGGCCAGCACGGCCTGCTTGATCTCGTCGTCGACCGGCGGTCGGGACAGGGGAATCTGCGTCACGTTCACGCTCCTGGCTTGGGTTCCGAGAGTCGTTCGTACTTGCCTTTGAAGTAGAGCAACGGCTCGCCGCTCGGCGCGTCGGCGCGCTCGACGCGGCCGACGAAGATCGTGTGGTCGCCCTCGACGTGCATGCTCACGGTCGTGCACTCGAGGCGGGCGATGGCGCCGTCGACCAGCGGCAGCCCGAGCTCGCTCAGCGTGTGGGGCACGCCGTCGAACTTGTCCAGCCGGGTCGAGGCGAAGCGCCGGGAGATGACCTCCTGCTCGGCGTGCAGGATGTTGATCGCGAAGCAGCCGCGCTCGCGCAGGGCAGGATAGCTCTGGGACTTGTGATCGACGCACACCAGCACGAGCGGCGGGTCGAGCGACACCGAGCAGAAGGCGCTGGCCGTCAGGCCCGTCGGACGGCCGTCGCCATCGCACGTGGTGACGATCGTGACTCCGGTGGTGAAGTGGCTGAGAACACGGCGAAAGTCGTCCGAGCCGACCACCGTCCTTATGTAGCAGGAAGGGTCCCGAAATGCAATGGCGAGGACGGGCCCTGGCAGACCCGCCCTCGCCGGGGGAGGGCATCGAACAGACCTTCTCTGGCTCGACTCTGAGCGAGACGGCCACCCCGAGGGGGAGCAATCACCGTTCCAGAGTCGGCTCCAGAAATTCCGCGGATTTCGCGCGACCTCGCACCGTCGCTGGGTGACGCGCAGCCCAGAATGGGAAGTCGGCTTCCCAATTGCCCGGTCCGTACCGTGCTGTATAGTCCGGGTATGCCGACAGAGCAGCAGGTCCTCGACGCGCTCCGAGCCATCAAAGACCCCGAAACCCAGCGGGATATCGTCACGATGGGGCTGGTGCGCGACCTCGCGGTCGAGGCCAACCAGGTGTCGCTGACCCTGGCCTTCACCAGCCAGCCGGCCTCCACGAAGGCCACGATGCACAGCATGGCCACGCGGCTCGTCGGCCAGCTTCCCGGCGTGGGGCGCGTGCAGGTCAAGATGGGCGGCGCGGCCTCGCCGGCCCCGGCCGCTCACACGCACGCGCCCGGCCCTGCGCAGGGTCACGCCCACGGCCAGCCCGCGGCCGCCGCTGCGCCGGTCAACCTGATCCCCGAGGTCCGCCACACGGTCGCCGTGTCGTCCGGCAAGGGCGGCGTCGGCAAGTCCACCGTCGCCGTCAACCTTGCGCTGGCGTTGCGGCAGAGCGGCGCCACCGTCGGCCTCATCGATACGGACGTGTACGGGCCGGACGTTCCGCTGATGCTCGGCACCAAGGGCCGGCCGGGGATGTTCGACAACAAGATCCTGCCGGTCGAGGCGCACGGGCTGAAGGTGATGTCGATCGGACTCCTCGTCAACGAGCGCGACGGCACCGGGGACGCGCAGCTGTCGCTCTCGCAGGTGCTGCCGCTGGGCGGCGTCGTCATGGTCACCACGCCGCAGGACGTGGCGCTGCTCGACGTGCGCAAGGCCATCGGCATGTTCCAGCGCCTCAACGTGCCGATCCTCGGCGTGGTCGAGAACATGAGCACCTTCGCCTGTCCGCACTGCGGCCAGCACACGGCGATCTTCGGCGACACCGGCGGTCAGCGGCTCTCCGAGGAGTACGGCGTGCCGCTGCTGGCCCGGCTGCCGCTCGACCCGGAGACACGCGTCGGCGGCGACGAGGGCACGCCGATCGCCGTCCGCCGTCCCGACTCGCCGCCGGCCAAGGCCTTCCGCGATCTCGCCGTGGCGGTGACCGGACGGCTGAACGAGGTGGCTGCGCTGGGCTCGCTGCCGAAGATCAGCTGACGGCCCGCATGGCGGCGCCCGACCTGATCGTCCCGATCTTTCCGCTGCCCGACGTCACGTTCTTTCCGCACACGCTTCTTCCGCTGCACGTTTTCGAGGCCCGCTATCGCGTGCTGGTGATCGACGCACTCGAGCGCGACCGGCGTCTGGCCGTGGTGCGACTCAAGCCCGGCTACGAGGCGACCTATGCCGGCAAGCCGGAGGTGCACGCGGTGGCCGGGCTGGGCGAGATCGTCTCGTGCGAGCGCCTGGCCACCGGCCGCTACAACATCCTGCTGCGCGGTGAGTGCCGGGTCCGGCTCGGCCAGGAGCTGCCGAGCGACACCCTGTACCGCCTCGTGCGCGCGCGGCGTCTCGCCGACCCCGAGCCGGCCGGCGACGTGACGGCGGCGCTGTCGCGGATGCGCGCCGCCTGCAAGGATCTCCTCGGAGCGCTCGGGCGCCCCGCCGATCTCCTCGATACGGCCCTGGCCGAGGGGCAGCCGGCCGGCGCCATCGCCGACCGCGTGGCCGCCGCCGTGCTGCCCGACGCCGACCTCCGTCAGCGTCTGCTGGAGACGATCGACGTCGGCGCGCGGGTGACGACCGTCGCGGACGCCGTCGAGCGGTTGGTCAAGGAACTGAAAGGCGGCCGCGAGTGAAGCTCCTCGCGCGGGCGGTCGGGACCCTCGCGCTCGTGCTGCTGATGGTGGGGGCGGCCGACGCCCGGACGTGGTCGTGGCTCGGCGTGCGGATCCGTGACCTCAGCGAGCAGGAGATGGACGACCTCGCCAGTCGTCACGGCATCCGCGAGGGCTTCGGCGTGGTGATCGTGGAGGTGATGACCGACACGCCGGCCGCCGAGGCCGGGGTGCGGGCCGGCGACATCGTCGTCGCCCTCGACGGCCGCCCCGTCACCGACACGCGGCTGCTCGTGCGGCTGATCTCGCGGGCGCCGCTCGATCGCGACGTCCGGCTGACGGTGCTGCGCAGCGACGGCCGGCGCGCCATGCGGGTGCGGCTCGTCCCCATGCCGCCGCCGGTGGCCGGTGAGCGCATGGCGCTGGAGTTCGGCTTCGTGATCCGGGAGGCCGACACGGCGGCCGAGCGGCCCTCGGCGAGCTCGCCGGCGGTGACGCTGGTCGCGCCCCGCAGTCCCGCCGAGCAGGCGGGGCTGGCGGTCGGCGACGTCATCCTCCAGGTCAACGACCGCGCGGTGATCTCCCGCGACGCGGCGCGAGAGGCGCTCGCCGAGATCCCCACCGATCGGCCGCTGCGCCTCACCGTGCGCCGCGACGACGAGCACGTCACCCTGACGTTGACGCCCCCGAAAGACGACTAGCGGGCACCAGAGGCGCGTGGAGCACGGCACGCTGCGGGCTCGACTGCACACGCTCTACCCGGGCACGTCCGGCCGCCGGCTCAAGCAGTGGCTCGAAGGGGGACGCGTCCGCGTCAACGGCGCCGTCGTGAGGCGCGGCGACGTCCGCGTTGCCAGCGCCGACCGCGTCGAGCTGGGCGCGCCACCGCCCCCGCCGTTTCCGGCGCCGTTACGCCTCGTGCACGAGGACGACGACCTGATCGTCGTCGACAAGCCGCCGGGGCTGCTCACGATCGCCGACGAAGGCGAGCGCCAGCGCACCGTCTACCGGCTGCTGCGTGACTGGGTCGAGGCGCGCGGCGGTCGCCGCATCTTCATCGTCCATCGCCTCGATCGCGAGACCTCCGGCCTGCTCGTGTTCGCGAAGTCGCCGGGGGTGAAGCAGGCGCTGCAGGCCCAGTTCGCGGCGCGGACGCCGCAGCGCGTGTACGTCGCGCTGGTCGAGGGCGTGGTGCGCGCCGACGAGGGCACGCTGACCGGGCGGCTGGCCGAGGATCGTGCGCTGCGCGTGCGGGCGACGCGCGCCGGCGGCCACGGGCGCCAGGCGATCACCCGCTATCGCGTGCTCGAGCGCTCCGCCGACGCGACGCTGCTCGAGGTCGCCCTGGTGACGGGACGCCGCGGCCAGATCCGCGCCCAGCTCGCCGCCCTCGGCCATCCGATCGTCGGCGACCGCGCCTACGGCAGTCGCCGCGACCCCCTGCGCCGCGTCTGCCTCCACGCCACCCGCCTCGCCTTCACCCATCCCGCCGGCCGCCGCCTGACCTTCGAGAGCCCCCCACCCTCCGTCTTCCGCCGCCGCCGCTGACACCCCAAGATCGCCGTCGCCTGATCGAGGGTCTTTCTCGGCGCCAGCCGCGGCGACGGGTGTCACGATCGCCGCGTCAGGTGACGGTCGAGGAAGGCGAGCATCTTCGTCCACGCATCGGCCCCCTGCTTCTCGCGGTACCGCTCGGCGTTCGTGAAGTTCAGGAACGCGTGGCCGGCGCCCTCGTAGGTGTGGAACTCGTGCGGCTTGCCGTGCTTGGTCAGCTCGGCGTCGATCTTCTTCACGTCGTCCGGCGAGGGATTGCCGTCCTCGGCGCCGAAGAAGCCGATCAGCGGGCAGGCGATCTCACGCGTGAGGTCGAACGGCGTGGGCGTGTCGCCCCACGGCTTCATGATGTTGCCGCCGTAGAAGACGCCGGCCGCCCGCCAGGCGGCCGGGCGCGCCCCGGCGCAGCATGTAGGTGACGCGGCCGCCCATGCAGAAGCCGAGCACCGCGAGATCGCCCACGCGCGCGTCGGGCAGCCGGCGCAGGTGCGCGATCGTCGCGTCGACGTCGCTCACGATCTCCCGATCGCGCAGCCGACCCATGCGCGTCATCATGTCGCCGGCGTCCGCGGGCTGGCGGTGATAGAGGTCCGGCGCGGCCGCCGCGTACCCGCGGTGGGCCAGTTGCTCGACGCGGTCCTCGATGAAGCGGTCGACGCCGGGCCCGTGCTGGATCACGACGACCCCGGGCGCCGCCCCGCCCCCGCCGGGAACGTCGACGTACACGCGCCTCGGCTGACCGTCGGCCTGGATCGTGTCCCACCGTGCCATGGTGATCCTCCTCCTAATTCTTGACGGCGCCGGCGGTGAGGCCGGCCACGTAGTAGTCGACGAAGAACGAGTAGATGATGGCGACCGGCACCGAGCCCAGCAGCGCCGCCGCCATCAACTGACCCCAGTAGAAGACGTCGCCGCGGATCAGCTCCGTGATGGCGCCGACCGGCACCGTGCGCACCTCACTCTTGGCCAGGAAGATCAGCGCATAGAGGAACTCGTTCTGGGCCAGCGTGAAGGCGAAGATGCCGGCCGACAGCAGGCCCGGCGTGCAGAGCGGCAGCACGATGCGGACCATCGCCTGGAACCGGCTGGCGCCGTCGATGCGGGCCGCCTCCTCCAGCTCGCGAGGGACGCTCTTGAAGTAGCCCATGAGCAGCCAGGCGCAGAACGGGATCAGCAGCGTCGGGTAGGTGAGCATCACGGCGGTGAGCGTGTTGCCCAGCTCCAGCCGGTTGATGATGTCGGACATCGGAATGAAGAGGAGCGGCTGCGGCACCAGGTAGGTGGCGGCCACGCCGATGGCCACGACGGCGGCGCCGGGGAACCGCATCCGGGCCAGCGGGTAGGCCATCATCGTGCCGAGCACGACCGACACGGCGGTGGTGACGACGGCCACCAGCATCGTGTTGTAGGTCCAGGTGAGGAAGTTCGTCTCCGTCAGCAGGTCGACGTAGTGCTTCAGCGTCGGCTGGTGCACGATCAGCGGCATGATCCGCGCGTTGTACAGCTCACGGTTCGGCTTGATGGAGGTGATCAGCATCCAGTAGAACGGAAACAGCATCAACACGAGGAACGCCGCCAGCGGCAGGTACAGCCGCCGGATCCGCGTGGCGAGGTCGTGCCCGCCGACCATCACTCCCGCCGGAGGTAGATCGTCAGCCCGACGATGAGCACGACCAGCGCCGGGAGTATGGCCAGCGCCACCGCGGCGCCCATGCCGAGCTGACCGCCCGACATGCCGATGTCGAACGCCCACGTCGAGAACACGTGGGTCGCGTTGGCCGGTCCGCCGTGGGTCAGGGCGTAGATGAGCTGGAAGTCGCCGAATGTGAAGATCACCGAGAACATCGTGACGATGATCAGCACCGGCTTGATGACCGGCAACGTCACGTAGAGGAACCGCTGCGTCGTGGTGGCGCCGTCGATGGCCGCGGCCTCGTAGAGGTCGGGCGAGATCGTCTGCAGCCCGGCCAGCAGAGTGATGCCGTAGAACGGCATGCCGCGCCAGGTGTTGACGACGATCAGCGACCACATGGCCAGCGAGGCGTTGCCGAGCCACGAGTAGCCACTGGTGATGACGCCGCCGTGCACCAGCAGCCAGTTGACGATGCTGAACGTCGGGTCGAGGATCCACATCCAGGCGACGGTGGAGAGCGCGGTCGGCACGATGAAGGGCAGTAGCAGGAACGCCCGCGTCAGGTTCCGGCCGCGGAAGCTCTGGTTCATGACGAGCGCCATGGCGAACCCGCCGAGCAGCTTGAACACCGTGGTGACGGCCACGTACATGAACGTGTTGCGCGTCACCTGCCAGAACACGCCATCGTGGGCGAGGATGACGAAGTTAGCGAACCCGACGAACCGGCCGGCGCGGGCGACCGGGTGCTCTTCGAGGCTCAGGAAGATCCCGTAGAAGAACGGGTAGGCGACGAAGGCGAGCAGGAACAGCACGCCGGGCGTCAGCATGATCCAGCTGAAGACGCCCTCCCGCTCGAGCAGCCCGCGCAAGGTGATCGGCCGGCCCGCGACCGGGGCCGGCCGAGCGATCGAGGCGGGGCCGACGGCCATCGCGCTACTTCGCTTTGTAGATCTGCTTCAGTTGCGCGGCGGCGGTGGCGATGACGTCCTTGGTCGAATCGCCCCGGCACGCCTTGGCGAACATGTCGACGAGGACGTATTTGGCGACGCTCTCCGACGCCTGATGGCCGGCCGGCCCCGGCCACGCGTGGAGCCGAGACGTCCTCAGACAGTCCTTGTAGGGCAGGTAGCGCGGGTCGGCATTCCACATCGGGTGGTTGTCGTAGCCGTGGAGGAATGGCGCGTAGTACGCATCGCCGGCGACCAGCCACGCCGATAGCTGCTTGTCGTCGTAGAGCCAGCGCAGGAACGCCTTGGCCGCCGCCTGATCGGGGGCATGGGCCGCGATGGCGTGCGACTGCACGTTGAAGAGGTGAAAGCGGCCCTTGGGGCCCTGCGGGTTGAGACCGTGATCCGTGACCTTGCCGATCTCCGGGAAGTCACGCTTGGCGACGATCAGGATCGACATGGCGTTGTTGGTGCACGAGATCTGCTCGGCGAGAAACGCCCGGTTGTTGTTGACGTCCGTCCACCCGAGGACGTCCTCCAGCATCGTCTCCTGGTAGAACTTGCGGCAGAAGTCGACGGCCTTGGCCGTCTCGCTGGAGTCGATGAGGACGGTCTTGCCGTCCTTGTCCACCTCGCGGCCGCCGTACGACCACAGCAGCGGGTACAGCCAGCCGTGGTTGTCGCCGAAGCCGTGGCCGAGCTCGAAGCCGAAGGGATGCCCCTTCTTCTTGAGCAGACGCCCCGCCGCCAGGAGGTCTTCCCGGGTGTCCGGGAACTTGTTCACGCCGACTTCCTTGAACCAGTCCGTGCGGTAGACCTCGAGCTGGCCGATGTTGCCCCACGGGATCGCCTTCCACTTCCGGTTCACGACGACGGCGTCGTAGATGTTGTCGTGCCAGCCGCCCAGTTTCTTGCCCACCTCGTTGGCGACGTCGGTGACGTCCACCAGCCCGGCGTCGAAGAGGTAGGGCCAGTTGACGCCGGTGGCGACGATCTCCGGGCCGGCCTTGGTCTCGACGATCGTGGTCAGCCGCGTCAGCATGCTGCCGACGCTGACCGGCTCGTAATTGATCTTGATGCCGGTCAGCTTCTCGTACTCGGGAGCGAGCTTCTGCACGAAGAAGTCGTCGAAGGCCTTGATGAACGAGCTCTCGTGGACGACGGACATCGCCTTGGGGGCCGCCCCCGCCCAGCGGGGCGCCAGGGCGCCGCCGACGGCGGCCAGAGTCACGGTCACGAAGTCTCGACGACTGGTCATGGCATCCTCCGCGTTCCGGGCATGAGCGACCGGAAGGAAATGACGGACAGTAGGCCGACGCGGCGCAGCCTGTCAAGCGACGCCCCGGCGGGTCTCACGAGCGCCGGTCGAGGCGCTCCGGCATCTCGAGGAACGCGCGCATCGCGTGCCAGAGCTGACGCCGGTTGAAGCCGAGCGCGGTCGCGTGCGAGGCGCCGGCCAGGATCACGAGCTGGCGATCGGCGTTCGGCAGCCGCGAGAAGAACGCGACGACGTCCTCCTCGGTCGCGATCCCGTCGTGCTCGCCGCGCACGATGAGCACCGGCGCCTGCACGCGGGCGGGATCGACGACCGGCAGGTTGGCCGTCATGTCGAGGTAGGTGCCGGTCGGGATCGTGTCGCCGAAGACCAGCTCGGCGTCGGCCAGCGCCTCGGCCACGGCCGGGTCGGAGGTGCCGGGCTTGTCGCGCGTGAAGATGCTGCGGATCATGTCGCGGTCGCGCGGCCGGCGGTTGTGGGTGCGGAAGTACTCGAGAGCCTCGGCGCGCTTGCCGAGCGTGGGGGAGCCCTTGCCCGTCCACGTGAACGCCTCGAGGATCAGGCGGTCGACGCGCTCGGGACGGACCATGGCGAACGCGGCGGCGCGCAGCGCCCCCGAGGAGCCGCCATAGAAATGGAAGCGCCCGTGCCCGGTCTCGCGCGCGACGACCTCGGTCGCCGCCTTGAGGTCCTCCACGCCGCTGGCGATGTCGGCGTTGCCTTCGGTCCGCGAGGAGCGGCCGTAGCCCTCGTGGTCGACCGTCCACACGTCGTAGCCCCAGCCCGCGAAGACGTTCATCATCGAGTACTCGCCGCCGCCGGGCACGGCGAGGTCGAAGCTCGGACGCGCGGAGATCGACGAGCCGTGGACGAGGAAGAGGACGGGTCGGGGCGACGCTTCCGCCGTCGGCGCGCCCTGTCGCTTGCGGAAGAGCGCGAGCCGGACGCCGGCCTTGCTGGCCCAGTACTCGGCGCTCCACGGCGTGGCCGCCGCCGGCGCCGCTGTCGGCTGGGCGAGGGCGCGCGCCGCCGAGCCGGGCTCCAGCCCGCCGAGCGCGATGCCGAGGCCGGTGGCCTTGAGCACGGTCCGTCGCGAGAGAGGGTGGGCGTCCGTCATGGCGACCTCCTTCGGGTGGCTCATCTTACTGTAGACTCCGACCCCATGAGCGGCGACGACCTGCGCTTCGCTTACTTCCCGGACAACCATCGCTGGTCGCACGGGATGCTGTTGCCGCTGGGCGGCGCCCCCTGGGGCGGCGGCGAGATCGGCGAGGTGCATCGCGTCGGCCTCCGGCTGCGCGACCGGGTCGGCGACGATCGCGCGTGGTTCGCGGAGTGGACGCGGATGGCGGACGGCGCGGCCGCGTACCGGCTGCGCGCCGCCCACTACTATCATGTCGGCGAGCGCTTTCCTGCAGCCCAAGAGTCCGGACGGGCTGGCCGCGTATCGCCGCGGCGTCGACTGCTTCCGCGACGCGGCGGGCCGCCTGCGCCGGCCGCGCATCGAACCGGTCGAGGTGCCGTACGAAGGGACGAGCCTGCCCGCGCTCTACGTGCGCGCCGAGGGTGGCGGAGGCCGCGCGCCCGCCCTCGTCTTCTTCGACGGCTTCGACGTGACGAAGGAGATCCAGTACTTCAAGGGCGTACCGAGCACTACGCGACGGCCGCCCTCGAGTATCTCGCGGCGCGGTCGGAGATCGACCCCGCGCGGATCGGCGCCCAGTGGGACTATCACGCGGTCTGGAAGGAGCGCCTCGAGCGGCTCGCGCGCGGCGAGACGCTGTCGCTGTCGGTGCCATGGGAGCACCTGTTCCTGCTCGTGCACGGCGAGGGCGACGCGCAGATTCCGCTCGCCACCGCCCAGAAGTGCTTCGACGCCGTCGGCTCACCGCGCAAGACGTTCAAGGTCTTCACGCGCGAGGAGGGCGGCGATCAGCACTGCCAGGTCGACAACGTCTCGATCGGGGTCGCCTGCATGTGGGACTGGCTGGAGGAGGTGTTCCGGGGATGAGCCTCACCCTGCCGCAGGCCACGACCATCGTGCAGGCCGCGCTCCAGAAGGGTCGCGAGCTCGGCCTGGCGCCGCTCGCGGTGGCCGTGCTCGATGCCGGCGGCCATCTGAAGGCCTTCGCGCGCGAGGACGGCGCCGGCATCGTTCGCCCGCAGATCGCGATCGGCAAGGCGTGGGGCGCGCTCGGCATGGGGCTGGGCTCGCGCACGCTGGCCAAGCGCGTGGCCGAGCAGGGGCCGCAGCAGCAGGCGTTCTTCGCCGCGCTCAACGCCATGTCGGAGGGCCGCGTGGTGCCGGCCGCCGGCGGCGTGCTCGTCCGCGACGCCGGCGGGACGGTGATCGGCGCCGTCGGGATCTCCGGCGACGTCTCGGACAAGGACGAGGCGTGCGCGCTGGCCGGCATCGCGGCGGCCAAGCTCGCCGCCGATCCGGGCGCGTGAGGCCCGGGCACCCCGTCGGGATTGCGCCCGCCCCCGGGCGGAGTAGACTTGGGCTTCTCGGAGTCCCCGATCGCCCGTCAAACGTCCCGCGTCGAGAGGAGGGAGGCATGCCTCTCTACGAGTTCTTCTGTGACCGGTGCCGGAAAGAAGTGTCGGTCGCGCAGTCCATGAGCGAGCACGACCGGGGCGCCGCCTGTCCGGAGTGCGGCAGCCGCGACATGCGGCCGCTGGTCGGGCCGTTCTACTCCAAGACCTCGAAGAAATCCTGAAGGAGGAATGATGAAGCTCCAGGGCAAGCGCATCGCGATCCTCGCCGAGAACATGTACCAGGAAATGGAGCTGTGGGTCCCGTACTACCGCTTCAAGGAGGAAGGCGCCGAGGTGAAGGTGGTCGGCGCCGGCGGCGCGAAGTCCTACACCTCCAAGCACGGCTACCCGGTGAACGTCGACGTGCAGGCCGAGCAGGTGAAGGCCGTCGAGTTCGACGCGGTCATCGTGCCGGGCGGCTATGCGCCGGACATGATGCGGCGGCACGAGGCGATGGTCGGTCTCGTGCGGGAGGCCGCCCAGCAGGGCAAGGTCGTGGCGGCGATCTGCCATGCCGGCTGGATGCTCGTGTCGGCCAACGTCCTCAAGGGTCGCAAGGCGACGTCCTTCTTCTCGATCAAGGACGACCTGAAGGCGGCCGGGGCCGACTGGCAGGACGCCGAGGTCGTGGTCGACGGCAACCTGATCACGTCCCGCAAGCCCGACGATCTCCCGGCGTTCTGCCGGACGATCATCGCCGCGCTCTCCAAGGCCTAGTCGACGGATCATGACCGGTCGATCTGCTAAGATCGACCGGTCATGATCGTCCTCGGCATCTCGGAGACTCACTGCGCCACCGCCGCGATCCTCCGCGACGGCGCCGTCGTCGGCTGCGCCTCCGAAGAGCGCTTCACCCGCCTCAAGAACGACGCCGGCTATCCGCGGCTGGCGATCGACGCGCTGCTGCGCGAGGTCGGGCTCCGCGCCGACCAGGTCGACTGCGTGGCCTTGGCCGGTCGCCACGCCTACGCGCGCGAGTGGATGAACCGCGTGCTGCACGACGCCGCCTACGCGCGCCAGTACTACGGCGTGCGGCTGGCCGAGCCGCGCGGCGGCCTCGCCCGCCGGGCGCGCAAGCTCGGCGCGCGCCTCGGTCTGAGCGAGCCGGCCGGCGGCAAGTTCACGCTCTCGGAGAGCGAGCGGCTGGGGCTGGTGACCGGCCACCTCGGTCTCGGCGCCGGCCGGGTGATGACGCTCGACCACCACGCCTGCCACGCCGCCGCCGCCTACTTCGGCTCGCCCTTCGCCGGCGCTCCGGCCCTCGTGCTGACCAACGACAACTCCGGCGACGGGCTGTGCGCCACGGCCTCCAGCGGACGGGGCACGGCGCTCCAGCGTCACGAGGCCACGCCGAGCGCCCCCGGCTCGCTGGGGTCGTTCTACTCCTTCGTCACGTTGCTGCTCGGCATGAAGTTCGGCGAGCACGAATACAAGGTGATGGGCCTGGCGCCGTACGCGCCGGCCGGCGCCGTGGAGCGCGCGACCGCCGCCCTCGCCGACGTCTTCGGCCTCGTCGAGGACACGCCCGCGCGGTTCGCCTGGCGGCGGCGGGGGGCGCGCTACCGCCTGCTGCTCGAGGCCGCGCTCGGGGCACGCTTCGACGCGGTGGCCGGCGCCGCCCAGCAGATCGTGGAGGACACGCTCGTGCGGTGGGCGCGACTCATGCGCAGTCGCTACGGCGGCGAGCAGCTCGCGCTCGGCGGCGGCGTGTTCATGAACGTCAAGGCCAACATGCTGCTGGCCGGCGAGGAGTGGGTGCGCGACCTCTTCGTGTTTCCCTCCTGTGGCGACGAGTCGAACGCGGTGGGGGCGGCCTATCTCGGTTACGTCGCCCTCTGCGAGCGGGCGGGGCTGGCCGCCAAGCCGGCGCCCTTCGGCCCCGCCTACCTCGGTCCCTCGATCGACGACGCCGAGGTCGAGGCGCTCGTGCGCGGACGCGACCTGGCCGCCCGGCATCGCGTGAGCGAGCCCGAGCGGATGGAGGAGCGCATCGCCGACCTGCTCGTCGCCGATGGCGTGGTGGCGCGCTGCGCGGGCCGGATGGAGTTCGGCGCCCGGGCGCTCGGCAACCGCTCGATCCTCGCCAACCCCTCCGACCACCGCGTGGTCGGAATCATCAACCGGATGATCAAGAACCGTGACTTCTGGATGCCGTTCGCGCCCAGCGTGCTCCGCGAGCGCGAGGCCGACTACCTCGTCAACCCCAAGGGGCTGGCGTCGCCATATATGATGTTGGCCTTTCCGACGAACCCCAAGCGGCGCGACGAGATCACGGCGGCCGTCCACCCCCAGGACGGCACCGCCCGGGCCCACATCGTGGACGAGGCGTGGAATCCCGGTTACCACCGCGTGATTCGCGAGTTCGAGCGCCGCACCGGCATCGGCGCCGTGCTCAACACCTCCTTCAATCTGCACGGCGAGCCGCTGGTGGGCTCGCCGGCCGACGCCGTCGACACCTTCGAGCGCTCGGGCCTGCCGCATCTGGCGCTCGGCCGCTTCCTGATCTCGAAGAGATAACCGCGCCACCGGAGGTCGCCATGCTCCGCGAGTTCAAGGCCTTCATCATGCGGGGAAACGTCGTCGACCTCGCCGTCGGCATCGTCATCGGCGCGGCCTTCGGCGGTGTCGTGAGCTCCTTCGTGAACGACCTCCTGATGCCGCCGATCGGCCTCGTGATCGGCCGGGTGAGCTTCACCGATCTGTTCGTGAGCCTCACCGGCCGGTCGTATCCGACGCTGGCGGCGGCCCGGGCGGCCGGCGCGCCCACGCTGAATTATGGCCTCTTCCTGAACGCCGTCATCAACCTGGTGATCATCGCCTTCGCCGTCTTCCTGGTCGTGCGCCAGGTCAACCGCCTCAAGGGGCCGCCGCCGCCGGCCCCGCCGACCCGGGAGTGCCCGCACTGCGCGACGGCGATTCCGGCGAAGGCGCGCCGCTGCCCGCACTGCACGTCGGACATCGCCGCCCCCCGACCGTAGCGCGAACCACGCGCGCGGTGGGTCAGCTCTACGACGAGATCGGCCCCGACTACCGGACCCATCGTCGCCCCGACCCGCGCATCGCCGCCGCCATCCTCCACGCGCTCGGCGCCGCCGAGAGCGTGCTCAACGTCGGCGCCGGCGCCGGCTCCTACGAGCCGACCGACCGTCCCGTGGTGGCGGTGGAGCCGTCGCCGTTGATGATCCGGCAGCGCCGGCCGGACGGCGCCCCGGTCGTTCAGGCCTCGGCCCTGGACCTGCCGTTCCGCGACGCCGCGCTGGCGGCCGCGCTGGCTGTGCTGACCGTGCACCACTGGCCCGATCGCGCCCGCGGGCTGGCGGAGATGAAGCGCGTCGCGCGCGAGCGCGTGGTGATCCTGACGTGGGATCCGGCGAGCCGAGGCTTCTGGCTGGTCGACGACTACCTCCCGCAGCTCGTGGAGATCGACCGCCCGATCTTCCCGACGCTCGACGAGCTGCGCGCGGCGCTGGGCCCGCTGGAGATCGTTCGGCTGCCGATCCCGCACGACTGCCTCGACGGATTTCTGGGCGCGTACTGGCGCCGGCCGCGCGCGTATCTCGACGCCGGCGTGCGCAGCGCGATCTCGACGTTCTCGAAGCTCGACGCGGGGACGGGCCTCGCCCGGCTGCGCGCCGATCTGGAGGACGGGACCTGGGAGCGCCGGCACGGGCGCCTGCTCGACGCCTCCGAGCTCGACCTCGGCTATCGCCTCGTGATCCACGCCCGCTGAAAAAGTCCCGCGACCTCCACGCCCGTTGAGTGGCAAGAGACTAGCCGCGGTAGGTTTCCAAACTCCTGGCACTGGCGTTGCTCCGGGTCAAGACGCCGGGCTGCCTGCGGCAGCGAGTGGGCGCCCGCCGGGGGAGCCTCATGAGCACTGCCAAACGAGCCATCGGCTTTCTGCTGCCGATCCTGGTAGTGGGAAGCGCGCTGGCGCTGACTGCGTCGTCAGAGGAAATCCCCGCCGGTCGCGTCAGCGCCTTGCAGGGGACGGCGAGCGTGACGCGCGTCTCGGTCAAGCAGCCGCTCCCGCTGCGCTTCAGCGACAACGTCTATCTGCACGATCAGATTGCCACCGGGGACGCCTCGCTCGCGAAGATCCTGCTCGGCGGCAAGGCCGTGCTCACCGTGCGCGAGCGGTCGATCGTGCGCATCACCGAGATGCCGAACGTGTCGACGGTCACGATCACCGCCGGCCGGACCCACATCAACGTCCTGCGGGAGCGCATGCAGGCGGGTGACGTCGTGGAGATCCGCACGCCGAACGCCACGGCCGCGATCCGCGGCACGATCGTCGTCACCGAGGTGGAGCCGGATGCTGAAGGCACGCGTTCGACGATCACCGTGCTTCACGGCCACATCGACGTCACGCGGCTCGACGCCGCCGGGACGCCGATCGGTCAGGCGGTGAGCGTCCGGGACCTGCAACAGGTGATCGCGGTCGGATCGCGACTGTCGACTCCGCTGTCGATCCCGCGGCATTCCGCCGACCGGCTCGCGGCGGGGTTCAAGGCCCCCCTGCGGACCGCGCCGGCGGCGACGTCGGCGCTCGCCCCCACGCACGCGGAGCAGGCGGTTCAGCAGCTCTCGGCCGTCGGTGTTGGCAATGGCGGTGGCGCCTCGAGCGCGGGCGGGAGCCAGACCGGGGCCGGCGCGGGCGCTGGCAACTCCGGCAGCGGAGCTCTCGGTGACCAGGGCGGCGGCTCGAACGGCGGTGCCGGCGGCGGGGCCGTGGCCGGTGGCGGCGGCGGTACCGGCGAGCAGGGCGGCGGGTCGAACGGCGGTGGCAGTGGTAACGGCGGTGGGAATTCCAGCGGTAGCGGCGGAGCCGTCGCCGGCGGCGGTGCCGGTGGAAACGGCGGCGATCGCGGCAATGCTGGCGGCGGCAATGCCGGTGGTGCTGGCAACAGCGGTACGGCCGGCGGTTCTGGCCAGGGCGGTCTCGCCGGTGGCGCCAACGCTGGCGGCGGCGGCAACGCTGGTGGTGTCGCCGGTGGTGGCAACTCCGGTGCGACTGGTGGCGGTTCCGGCCAGGTCGGTGGCGGCGTCCTCGCCTCCAGCGGTGGCGTTACCGGGACCGGCACCAGCGGAGTCGGCGCTGGTACGGGTGACCAGGGCGGCGGCTCCGGTGGCAGCGGCGCCGGCAGCGGTAACATCGGGAATGGCGGTGACCGCGGCGGCGATAAGACCGGTGGTGGCGGCGACCGGAAGGGCGGCGGCGGAGGTCGCGGCCGCGGCAAATAGCGAATCACGCGCCGCGCGCGGCGCTGTCCCGGCTGCGCGCGGCGTTATGATCCCTCCGACGGGAATTCCTCGGCTGAGCAACGCGTCGTAGACCGCGTCCTCCACACGTGAACCGGCCGCTAGTATCCCTGGCGGCGGTCGACGAGGTGGAGCAGTGGCTGGCCGGTGAGCCAGCGGGCGAGGTTGGCGTTGAAGATCGGCGCGATCTCCTCCGGCGTGCTGGGCCCGGCAATGTGCGGCGTGATCACGACGTTGTCGAGCCGCCACAACGGATGCTCGGCGGGCAGCGGCTCGGTGTCGAACACGTCGAGGATCGCGCCGGCGATGCGGCGCGTGCGGAGCGCCTCGATCAGCGCGGCCTCGTCGACGACGGGGCCGCGGCCGACGTTCAGCAGCCAGGCTGCCGGACGCATGGCCGCCAGCGCGCGGGCGTCGATGAGCCCGCGCGTCGCCGGCGTGAGCGGCGCCACGACCACGACGAAGTCGGCCGCGCTCAGCGCCCGGTGGAGATTCCACACACGGTGGACGCGGTCGACGTGCGGCACGCGGCGCCCGGAGCGGCTGACGCCGACGACGTGCAGGCCGACCGCCCGGGCCACCCGCGCGATCTCGCCGCCGATGTCGCCGATGCCGACCAGCGTGAGCGTGCGGCCGCGCAGCCGCTCGGGCAGGACGTCGTCGCGCCAGCGGCGCTCGCGCTGGGCGGCCCGGTACGTCTCCATCCGCTGCGTCACCCAGGCGCACCAGCCGATGACGTACTCGCTCATCCACGGGCCGAACACGCCCGGCGCGCGCGTCACGAGGACACGACGGCGCAGGTCGGGCACCAGCGCCCACTCCACGCCGGCGCCCATGGCCTGCAGCCAGCGCAGGCGGCCCGCCTTGCCGTAGAGCGCGGGCGGCAGCTTCCAGCAGTAGAGGACCTCGGCGTCGCCGATGTGGGCGGCCGCCTCCTCCTCGGTGGCGCAGACCTGGATGGTGACGTCCGCGCCGCGCGGCACGGTGATCAGCCGGGCGTACGCCTCCGAGCCGTCCGGGTGGTAGACGAGCGCGAGCGGGCGCCGTCGGCGCCGCCGCACGCGCGGACCCGTCATCGCGCCCCGAGCGAGCGCAGCAGTGCGTCCTCGGCGCCGAAGTCGATCGCCCGCTTGTCGAGACCTTCGCGCAGATACCACTCGAGCGTCCCGGCGAGGCCGGCGGCCAGCGTGTAGCGCGGCCGCAGGCCGAGCTCGGTCCGGACGCGGGCGGTCGTGTGGACGGCGTGACAGTCGTAGGTGAGGTTCTGGCCGAACGGCGCCGGCGTGCCGCCGCTCGGCGTCGGGGCGTGGACGAGCGTCAGCGGCCGCTTCATGACGTCGGCGATCACCTCGACGAAGCCGACCTGGCTGACGCTCTCCTCGCCGGTGACGTTGTAGGCGCGGCCGAATGCCGCCCGGTTGCCCAGCATCGCGGCCATAGCGTCGGCGAGGTCCTCCACGTGGCCGAACTGCCGCAGCCAGCCGCCGGCGCCGGGAACCAGCACCGGTCGGCCGCGCGCGAGCCGGTCGAAGAAGAACGTCTCGTTGTTGCGCGTGTTGAGCGGACCGTAGACGTGGGTGGGCCGCACGATCGTGACCGGCAGTCCGTGCGCGCGGTGCCGCTCGAGCAGGACGTCCTCGCCGGCGATCTTGTTCTTCGCGTAGTCGCCCCAGTAGAGGTTGCGGGGCGTGTCCTCGTCGAACGGAATCGGCCGGGCATGGTCGTAGACGCGCGCGGTCGAGACGAACACCGCATGCTCGACGGCGGCCGGCGCGTCGAGCAGGGCCGCCACGTCCTCGCCGGTGGTCGGCGCGTAGGTGGCGTCGACGAGGCCGTCGAAGCGCTGGCCGGCCAGCGCCTTGGCGAGCGCCGCGTGATCCGTGCGGTCGGCCACGAACGTCTCGACGCCGGCGGGCAGCCGGCCGGACTGACGACCCCGGTTGACGACGGCCACGCGGTGGCCGTCGCGCTGGAGCGCCCGCACCAGGTGCAGGCTGATGAACTCCGTGCCCCCCGCGATGAGAACGCGCACGTCAGCCGATGGCCACGGCCACGCACGTCGTCGTGCGTGTGACGCCGTCGATCGCGCCGATCTCGTCGGTGACGAGGCGGCCGATGGCGTCGAGAGTGGGCCCCTCGACCTGCGCGATGAAATCGTAAGGGCCGGTGACGGCGTCGAGGTGGGCCAGGGTGGAGCCGCCGCCGGTGATCCGGCTCAGCTCCTTCTTCACCGACTTCGTCTTGCCGGGCGCCGTCTCGATCAGCACGTACGCCTTCATGCCGCGGCGGGCGGCGGCCTTCGTGGCCATGTCAGCCTCCCCTGATCGACTCAGCGCCGGGTGGTGCTGAGGAAGTTGGCGAGCGTGGACCGAAACCACGTACGCCGTTCGACGACACGGTCCCCCTCGAAGTCGACGCGGGTGCCGCGCTCGTCGCTGTGGTTGGCGGGGTCGAACCTTGCCGTGAGCCGCGTGCGGGCGCCGCCGAGCCGCAGGGTCAGGCCCTCGCCGGCGCTCTCGTCGCCCAGCCGGGCCACGATGACGAAGAGGCCGGCGGCGTCGGTCTCGCCGAGATAGGAAAAGCCGGTCTTGTCACGGATCAACTCCACGCTCTGGCTTGGTCGCGGCGTGCCGGCACCATCCTTCACGTAACCCAGGACCGTGTAGCGGTAGTAGATCTCGTGCTCGGCCGACGCCGGGGTTGCTGCCAGCACACCGAGCACGGACACCAGCAACGCGATGCGTGTCACTCGGCAGAGTCTAGCAGATGCCTCTGCAGCAGCGTGCGGTGGCAGCGCTGGGGATCGGCGCAGCCGCACAGCAGCGTGACGCGCCGGCGGCGGGCCAGCGCCCGCACCTGGGCCAGCGCCGCCTGGGCCTCCGGCCGCCGCAGGCCGGCCAGGTAGCGCGGGCGGTACTGCGCCCAGGTGATGTTGCCGTCGAGAAACGCGCGGAGCAGCGGAATGACCGGCGCCAGGTCCCGCAGCCACTGGTCGACCTTCTCGCGCCGGATCCCCCGAGGCCAGTACCGCATGATCAGCACGCGCGTGCCGTCCGCCGGCGCGGCCGGCTCGTACACGCGCTTCGTGGCGATGCGGCGTGTCGTCTTCGGCATGGGCTGGCCTGCATTTGACTACAGAGCCTGGGCCAAGTCACCCGCCACGCCGGGCCCGCGGCTTCGAAAGTCGCTGGCACGATAGGTGCTACTCGCGGAGATCGAGGTAGGAGGATCGACCGATGACTGACCTCAACCGCGCTGGACTCTGGAAGCTGACCGCCATCGGGCTCGTCGTCGTGGCCGCGACCGCGGTCGTGACCGGGCTCGTGGTCGCCAACCGGACCGCACCGAAGCAGGAGGCGCGGGTCGAGACCCCGTCGGCCGCCCCGAGCGCCGTCGTCACACCGTCAACGCCGCCGGTGGCCCAGGCGCCGGCTCCCACGCCGACGCCACCGGCCACGGAGACACCGCGGTCGAGCGTGCCGACGCGCGAGGCGATCAACGCCTGTAACCGGCAGGCCTCGGCCCAGGCCGGGTCGGCGCCGCGCGAGGGCAAGGACAAGTACATCGACGTCGCCAAGGACGCCGGCATCGGCGCGCTGGGCGGCGCGGCGGTGGGCGCGCTAGGTGGCGCCGCCGTCAAGGGTGGCAAGGGCGCCGGCAAGGGCGCGCTGATCGGCGGCGCGCTGGGCGCCGGCGGCGGCACGCTGTACGGGATCTGGGACAACAAGAAGAACGACGAGCACTATCGCGCGGCGTACGGCGCTTGCATGAAGTCGCGCGGCTACGCGGGATGAGGACGATGGGCGTTTCCAGCACGGTCGCTTCCAGCACGGTCAGGGTGGTCGTTGCGCTGCTGCTCGTCGTGGCGTTCCTGCCGGGCTGCCGGTCGATGACCGGACGGAGCGCCGGGCGCTACATCGACGACAAGACCATCAGCGCCGAGGTCAAGGCCAAGCTCGTGCGTGACAGGACGACGAACCTCACGCGGGTCGGTGTCACCACGGTCAACGGGATCGTGCACCTCGACGGCGCGGTGGACTCCGTCAACGACAAGACGCGGGCCGAGGAGATCACGCGGACCGTTACCGGCGTGACGAACGTCGTCAACAACCTGCAGGTCACCTCGAGCTCGGCGTCGCCTCGCTGACGCTCAGGGCCTCGGCCCGGGATAGCCGTCCCACGTCAGCCGTGGCCCGTCGGCGCTGAAGCCGGCCTCGACCAGGGCCGCGAACGCCGGCGTGTCGCGAACGGGACGGCCGTCCCAGCCGAGGACCTCCAGCCGGCGCACGGGGCGGAGCGTGAGTGGACGCTCCATGAGCGTCTGCAGCGCCCGCACCGTGCCCGGCAGGTCAACCGCCGCGAAGCCTGCCAGCGGCGTGAGCTCGCGCCCGTAGTTCTCGACCAGCACCACCGGCCGGCCCGCGCGCACGATCAGCCAGGCGTGCGGAAGCCGCGCGACGCCGAGTCGCGCGCCGTCGCGGCGCGAGAGCGGCCAGGCCCGCCCCCAGAGGTTCGCCGGATCGGCGAGGTTCACGAGAACGTGCGGCTCGGCCCGCCGCGGCGCGGCGGCGAGGTCGGCCAGCGAGTTCCCGAGCGCGTACTGCTCGCCCGAGAGGCCCTCGACGAAATAGCCGCGGACGACTTCGCCGCCGTACTCCATGCGCAGGAGCGTGTGGCGCAGCGTCGCCCAGTCGCCGCGCGCGACCTCGCGCGTCACCACGCCGTACCGGGCCAGCAGCAACTGGGCGCGGGCCTCCTCGCGCTCCTCCGGCGACAGCGGCTCCTCCTCCGCCAGCGCGGTCCACCGGCCGATCGGCGGCAGATGCGCGAGCACGCCGCGCGCCTGGCCGCGGCGGGGGCGACGACGACGGGCGGGGCCCCGCTCGCCGTCGCTCCGGGGCGCTCCCGCCGCGGCTACGATCGCGCTGAACGTGTCGGGCGTCGCCAGACCTGTGCGGAACAGCGCCCAGAGCGCCGCTTCCACCTGGGCCGGCTCGAGGCCGGCCCCGCGCGCGAGGTCGCGCGCGAACGAGGCGCCGCGGAGCTGGAGGTGGAGCAGGACATTCTTCGTGCGGGGGTCGAGCGCCGAGCGCTCCGCCGTCTCGCGCAGCCAGCCGGCGTTCTCCCGCAACGCCACGCCGACCCGGCCGGTGCGTCCGGTCTCGCCGGCGGCCGGCTCGAAGACCGTCCACACGATCTCGCCGGCCAACCCGAGCCGATCGAGCCAGTCGCGCCGGTAATCGTCGACGCGCGCCGGCAGCAGATCCTGCTCCCAGACCTTGACCGGGAAGTCCTCGCCCTGCAGCAGCTCCAGCGCGGCGAGCACGCCAGGCGGCCCGACCAGCCGGTGCTCGGGGTGCACGTGATGGCGGCGGAGCAGGAACGCGGTGAACTGCTCGGCCGTCGCCACCGGCCGCGGGACGCGCCGGGCGTGCACCTGACGCCGCTGGATCTCGTCCAGCACGGCGATGTGGATGTATTGGACTTCGAGGGGGGGGCTGGTGTCTGGACTGAGGGGGGTGCTCTCCCCCTCAGACTCCTCCCGCAGGAAGTCGCCTTGCCTGAGCACACCTTTGGAGACCAATCGGTGGAGCGCTGGTTCCACGTCGGTTGCGGCGAGTCCGTAGCGTATCGCCAGGGACGCTGCCGTCACGGGGCCCCGCGTTCGCATCGCGCGGAGGAGGATGCGTTCGAGGCCGGCGTCGGTGGCCAGGCCGGCGTAGAGCGGGGCGTCGGGCGCCGGGATCCAGGCGCGACGGGCCCCGAACTCGACGAGCGTGATGCGGCGCTCGGCCACCAGCGCCTCGACGAGGCCATCGGCATCCGCCACGACGCGCTCGGCGATCTCCTCGCGCGTCAGGTCGCCGAGGTCGTCGAGGATGGCGGCCAGCTCGTTGGCGTCGCGCGCCCGGCGGTCCGGCGTCGTCTTCTGCAGCTCGGCCTCGACCCCGGCGATGATCTCCGGCCGCAGCGGCCCCGGCGCGACGCTCCACGCCTTGCGCATCGTGACGGTGTCGGAGCGGCGCTCCTCGGCGTGGCCGGTATCGAGGTACGCCCAGTCCCAGGCGAGCAGCAGCGGGTAGACGAACGGTGACGGCAGCGGCGTGTCGACGTGGCGCGTCCACATCTCGTGATCGTGCAGCCGCTCGAGCAGTCGCCGGAGCCGTGGCACGTCGAAGGCGTCGTTGAAGCACTCGCGCAGCGTCTCGGACACGACCGGGAAGTCCGGCTGGCCCCGCACGGCCTCCAGCAGCGCGTCGGCCTTGAGGCGCTGCAGGTAGGCCGGGGTGCGCTGGCCGCGCGTCATGCGCGGGATGAACAGCGCGCGCACCGCCGCGTGCCGGAAGCGCGTGCCGAAGAGCGGGGAGCCGATCAGCGCATCGCCGAGCAGCGTGTCGAGCTCCTCGGGCGCCACCAGCGTCACGAGCCGCTCGGGGTTCGGGGGGACCTGACCGGGGGCGAACGATAACAAGATCCCGTCGTCCACGTGGCTGGCCTCGGCCAGCAAGCCGAAGCGGCGGCGAACCTGCTCGCGCAGCGCCATGCCCCAGGCGCCGTTGATCCGCATTCCGAAAACCGAGTGGATCATCGCGTGACGGCCGCCCATCTCGTCCGAGAACGACTCGACGACGATGCCCTGATCGTCGGCGATGCCTTGCAGGACCTCGCCCGCCTTCACGAGCCAGGCGCGCATCGCCGTCGCGGCGCGGGCGTCGCAGCCGCACTCGGCCATCGCCCAGGCGGGGAAATCCGGCGCGTCGAGCCGCTCGGCGGCGTCGCGGCGCAGGCGGCCGACCGCCACGCCGAGATCCCAGGAGCGCGACGGGTGCTCGCCCTTCCAGAACGGGATCGTGGGCGACATCCCCTGCGCGTCCTCGACCAGCACGCGATCGGCCCGGACCTTGGCGATCTTCCAGGCGTGCGAGCCGAGCAGGAACACGTCGCCCGGCAGGCTCTCGGTGACGAACTCCTCGTCGAGCGTGCCGACCTTGAGGTCGGTGTCGGCCACGTACACGTCGTAGAGGCCGGCGTCGGGAATGGTGCCGCCGGCGGTGAGCGCCAGGAACCGGCTGCCGCGACGCGCGTGGAGCCGGTCGTTGACGCGGTCCCACAGGATCCGCGGCGCCACGCCCTTGACCTCGGCCGGCAGCGGCTCGGCCACCGAGCGCACGACCTGCAGGAACGTCTCGCGGGCCAGGGCGCGATAGGGCGCGGCGTTCACGAACCGCGCGTAGAGCGCGTCGACCTCGATCGACTCGGCGGCGACGGCGGCGACGATCTGCTGGGCGAGCACGTCCAGCGGCGCCTCCGGCATCGCGATGCGGTCGAGCCTCCGCTCCTTGATCGTGCGAACCACCGCCGCCGCCTCCAGCAGCTCCTCGCCCTTGGTGACGAGCAGGCGGCCCTTCGAGGTCCGCGAGAGCAGGTGGCCGGCGCGGCCCACCCGCTGGAGCGCGGCGGCCACGTTGCGCGGCGACTGCACCTGCACGACCAGGTCGATCGCGCCCACGTCGATGCCGAGCTCGAGCGACGACGTCGCGACCAGCGCCCGCAGCTCGCCCGCCTTGAGGCGATTCTCGGCGTCCAGGCGCGCCCGGCGCGAGAGCGAGCCGTGGTGGGCGGCGACGCGACCGTCCGGAATGCGGTCGTTCAGATCGCGGGCCAGGCGCTCGGCGGCGCGACGGCTCTGCGCGAAGACCAGCGTCGTGCGATGGGCCTGGACCAGCTCGGCGATCTGCTGGAGCGCGGCGTCCCAGACGGTGTCGCTGGTGGCGGTCAGGAAGTCGTCGACGGGCGAGACCACCTGCACGTCGAGGTCGCGCGAGAAGCCGGCGTCGACGACGATGGGATCGCGCCCGGTGGCGCCAGTGACGAAGGCCAGCGCCTCCTCGATCGGGCTCACCGTCGCCGAGCAGCCGATGCGCTGCGGGCGGGCCCCGGGCTCGCGCGCCTCGACCAGCGCCTGCAACCGCTCGAGCGACAGCGCCAGGTGCGCGCCGCGCTTGCTGGCCATCAGCGCGTGGACCTCGTCGACGATCACGAAGCGCGCCTGGGCGAGCGCCGGCCGGAAGCCCGCGCTGGTGAGCAGGATGTACAGCGACTCCGGGGTCGTGATGAGCACGTGGGGCGGCCGGCGGGTCATGGCCTGACGGGCGGCGGCGAGCGTGTCGCCGGTGCGGACGGCCACCCGGATCTCGGGCGGCTCCAGCCCGGCCGCCTCCGCGGCCGCCCGGATGCCGGCCAGCGGCTCGCGCAGGTTCTTCTCGATGTCGTTGTTGAGCGCGCGCAGCGGCGAGACGTACACGACGTACACGCGGTCCTCGAGACGTCCGCCCAGCCCCAGCCGATGCAGATGGTCCAGCGCCCACAGGAAGGCCGCCAGCGTCTTGCCCGAGCCCGTGGGCGCGACGATGAGCGTGTCCCGCCCCGAGGCGATCGCCTCCCAGCCCTCGCGCTGTGGGCGGGTCGGCTCGGCGAACGTCTGGGTGAACCACTGACGGACGAATGGAAGGAACTGCGGCATACCCGGTCATTGTACCTGTACCCTGTCGGCGTGCGACGGGGCGAGGCGGAAGTCATCGTGGTCGGCGGCGGCCCGGCCGGAGCGCTGGCCGCGCTCGCGCTGGCGCGCCGCGGGGTGGATGCGCTCGTGCTCGACAAGAAGCGCTTTCCGCGCGACAAGCCATGCGGCGGCGGCATCCGCTACGGCGTCTATCGCCGCTTCCCCGACCTCGCCGCGCATCTGCGGGCGAAGGTCGCCATCCACGAGATCCGCCGGGTGCTGATGGAGTCGCCGGGGGGGCACTCGGTCGTGGCCTCCGGCGACGGCCCGTTCTACCTCACGCTGCGGCGCACCGAGCTCGACGCCGCGCTGCTCGAGCGCGCGCGCGCCGAGGGCGCGCGCGTGGAGCAGGCGGTGCGCGTCACCGGGCTCGAGCACGTCGCCGGCGGCCTCGTCGTCCGCTGCGTCGACGGCCGCGCGTTCACCGGCCGCGTCGTGATCGGGGCCGACGGCGTCAACAGCGTGGTGGCGCGCGCGGCCGGTCTCACCCCGGGCTTCGCCGACGCGACGCTGGCCATCGACACCATGGAGGAGACGCCGCTGGCCGAGCTGTCGATGCCGGAGCCCGACATGATGTACGTCGCCTACGGCTACAAGGGATGGCCCGGCTACGGCTACGTCTTTCCCAAGCGCGACTGCGTCGACTTCGGCGTCGGCTTCCTCGTGCCGTTCTACAAGCGCGTGCTGGCGGGGCCCCCGTACGCGCACCACGCGCGCTTCCTCGCCGAGGCGGCCGCGCGTGGCGTCGTCCGCGGCCGGTCCAATCCGGACAACTTCAAGGCCTATCGGCTGCCGCTCGGCGGGCCGCTGCCGCGCACCTGGGCCGACCGCGTGCTCGTGTGCGGCGACGCCGGCGGCTTCGTCAACGCCTATACGGGGGAGGGCATCTACCACGCCATGGTGACCGGTCGCCACGCCGGCGAGGTCGCGGCCGATGCCGTGACCATCGGCGACTGCTCGGCAGCCCGACTGGCGGAGTACGAGCGGCGCTGGCGCGAGGAGATCGGCGAGGAGCTCACGGATTCCGTCCGCATCCAGCGGCGCCTCTTCGCCAACCCCGCGCTGGCCGATGCGATCATCGCCGCCGCCGCGGTCGACGCACGGCTCTGCCGTCTGTTCGCGCTCGTCGCGCTGGGCGAGGCCAGTCTGCGACGCCACCGGCTGGAGATGGCGTGGCGGTTCTTCCTGGCGCGCCTCAGGGCGCGCTGGCGGCGGAAGCGCGCGTGAACGTAGCGTGAACGTAGTCGGAATCGATCGCCGGCGCCTTCCGGTACAATCGACGTGTGAAGATCGTCTCGATCGGTGGCGGACCAGCCGGCCTCTACTTCGCGATCCTCATGAAGAAAGCCGATCCCCGGCACGACATCACCGTCCTCGAGCGCAACCGCCCTGACGACACGTTCGGCTTCGGTGTCGTGTTCTCCGACGCGACGCTCGAGAATTTCCAGGAGGCCGACCCCGAGACCTACACCGCCATCACCCGCGCCTTCGCGCACTGGGACGACATCGAGATCCATTATCAGGATCAGGTGCTGACCTCCACCGGCCACGGCTTCGCCGGGCTGGCGCGCCAGAGGCTGCTCGACATCCTCCAGGCCCGCGCCGCCGAGCTCGGCGTCAGCCTGAAGTTCTCGACGGAGGTCGACGATCCCTCGGCCTGGGCCGGGGCCGATCTCGTGCTGGCCGCCGACGGCGTGAACTCGTTCCTCCGGACGCGCTACGCCGAGCACTTCCAGCCGCAGATCGACTGGCGCCCGAACCGCTTCGTGTGGCTGGGCACCACGTTTCCGTTCCGGGCGTTCACGTTCCTCTTCAAGGAAGGCGAGCACGGCCTGTGGCGCGTGCACGCGTACCGCTACGACGAGCGGTTCTCGACCTTCATCCTCGAAGGCACCGAGGCGATGTGGCGGCTGGCCCGGCTGGACGGCGCCGACGAGGACGAGACGGTTGCGTTCGCCGAGAAGCTGTTTGCCCGCGAGCTGGACGGTCACCCGGTGCTCAAGAACCGCTCGCTGTGGCGCAGCTTCCCGACCGTGAAGAACGGCCGCTGGCACCACGACAACATCGTGCTCATCGGCGACGCCGCCCACACCGCGCACTTCTCGATCGGCTCCGGCACCAAGCTCGCGATGGAAGACGCGATCGTCCTGAGTCGCACGCTGCGGGAGGACCACGACGTCGGCCGCGCGCTGGCCAGGTACGAGGCCGAGCGCCGGCCGCAGGTCGAGGCGCTGCAGCGCGCGGCCCAGACCAGCCTCGAGTGGTTCGAGCAGACCGAGCGCTACCAGGGACGACTGGAGCCGGTGCAGTTCGCGTTCAGCCTGCTCACGCGGAGCCTGCGCGTGACCCACGAGGGTCTCAAGATCCGCGACCCGAAGCTCGTGGCCACGGTGGATGCCTGGGTCGCCGAGAAGGCCGCGCAGCAGAGCCGGGTACCCGTGCCGGCGGCGGCGCCGCCGCCCCCGATGTTCACGCCGTTCCGGCTGCGCGAGCTGGTGCTCGCGAACCGGGTGGTCGTCTCGCCCATGTGCCAGTACTCCGCGGACGACGGCACGCCGGGCGACTGGCATCTGGTGCACCTCGGCAGCCGCGCCGTCGGCGGGGCCGGCCTGGTCATGACGGAGATGACCGACGTCAGCCGCGAAGGCCGCATCAGCCCCGGCTGCACTGGCATGTACAAGCCGGAGCACGTGGCCGCCTGGAAGCGCATCGTCGACTTCGTTCACGCGCACAGCGGCGCCAGGATCGGCATCCAGCTCGCCCACGCCGGGCGCAAGGGCTCGACGCGGCGGCTGTGGGAGGGCATCGACGAGCCGCTGCCGGACGGCAACTGGCCGCTGATCTCGGCCTCGCCGCTGCCGTACTTCCCGCACAGCCAGACGCCGCGCGAGATGGCCCGCCCCGACATGGACGAGGTGTGCGAGCAGTTCGTGCGCGCCGCCCGCAGGGCCGACGAGGCGGGCTTCGACCTGCTCGAGCTACACTTCGCCCACGGCTACCTGCTGGCCTCGTTCGTCTCGCCGTTGACGAACCGACGGCAGGACGCCTACGGCGGCTCGCTCGCCGGACGGCTCCGCTTTCCGCTCGAAGTCTTCGACGCCGTGCGCGCCGCCTGGCCGGCCGGCAAGCCAATGAGCGTGCGCCTGTCGGCGACGGACTGGAAGGAAGGCGGTCTCGAGCCCGAGGACGCGGTGGAGGTCGCGCGCGCGCTGAAGGCCTACGGCTGCGACATCATCGACGTCTCGGCCGGCAACACGGTGCCGGATCAGATCCCGATGTACGGCCGCCTGTTCCAGACGCCGTTCAGCGATCGCATCCGCCACGAGGCCGACATCGCGACGATGACCGTCGGCGCGGTGGTGTCCTATGCCGACGTCAACTCGATCGTCGCCGCCGGCCGCGCCGACCTCTGCGTGCTGGCGCGCGCGCACCTGTGGGATCCGTACTGGACGCGCCATGCGGCCTCGGAGCAGGGCGTGACACTGCCGTGGCCGGACCAGTACGTACCGGTGACCGGCTTCACGCCGCGAGGATGACCTGAGGCCGGGGACAGGGACCGAGGCGCGCCCCGGCTGCGCCGGGGCGCGACGAGCATTTGGGGGGTGTGGGGGGCCATATCGGGGCCCCCCACGTTAAGAATGTCTTCGCAGGAGCCAGGCCTGCAGGCGGGCGAGCAGGTGGCTCGGCTTGAACGGCTTGGTGAGGTAGTCGGTCACGCCCGCTGCGAAACCGGTCGCGGTGTCGGCGGCATCCGTGCGGCCGGTGATGAGCACGACCGGCACCTCGGCGATCCGAGGGTCGCTGTCGGCGCGCAGCGCGCGGCAGACCGCCAGGCCGTCTTGCCCCGGCATCATCCAGTCGAGCACGACCACGTCGGGACGCTCCGCGCGCGCCAGCGCCAGCGCGGCATCGCCGTCACCGGCCGAGAGGACGCGAAAGCCCTCCGGCTCGAGCGTCTCCAGCAGCACCGCCATCACGTCGGGGTCGTCGTCGGCGACGAGCACCGTCGCCGCCCGCATCGGCGACGGCGCGGTGCCGGCCTCAGCGGTCGCGCCGGTCGCCGCCGCGCGCGGCTCGGCGCCCGGCCGCACGACGACCAGGTACTGTCCCTCCGCGGCGGCGAAGATCTCCGGCGCGTCGGGTCGCGCGGCCGCGCGCTGGCGGCAGCGGGCCAGCAGCGCGTCGATCGCGCGATCGTCGCGCGTCGGGTCGTGGTGGAACAACGCCAGCCGCCTGACCTTGGCCGCCACCGCGAAGTCGACCGCCCACTCGGCCGGGCAATGACCCCACGAGAGGTGCTCGGGGTATTCCTCCAGCGTGTACTGGGCGTCGTGGATGAGCAGATCGGCACCGGCCAGGAACTCGATGTGTCGCTTGTCCTCCGCGTGCACCGGCGCGCTGCTCTCGGCCGGCCGCCGCTCGGCATGATGGCGCGAATGGGGCTCGTGGTCGGTGGCGTAGACGAGCGAGACGCCGCCCGCCTCGAGCCGGTAGCCGAGGGCGGGCGCCGGATGATTCAGGTAGCGCGTGACGACGCGCACTCGCCCCAGCTCGAACGTGCCCTCGGTGAGCTCGTGATAGCGGATGGTGGCGGCCAGCTCGCCGAGCGGCACCGGGAAGTAGGTGTACTGCATCTGCCCGGCGAGGATCTCCTCCAGCGTTCGCCCGAGCTGACGGGGCGCGTACACGTCCCACTCGTAGCCGGCCCGGAAGAGCGGCAGGAAGAACGGAAACCCCTGGATGTGGTCCCAGTGCGTGTGGGAGATCAGCAGGTGGCCGCGCACCGGCTCCTGGGTGGCCGCGATGATCTGCTGGCCCAGCTCGTGCGCGCCGGTGCCGCAGTCGAGCACGATGAGCGTGTCGTCCGCCCGCACCTCGACGCACGACGTGTTGCCACCGTACCGGACGGTGCCGGGCCCCGGCTTGGCGATCGAGCCGCGCGTACCCCAGAAGCGGATCCGCATGTCGCGGGGCCTATGGTATGCCACGGCGCCCGGCCGTTGTGCAGCATTTGCAGGACGGCACGTCGGGCCCGCTGGCACATCGTCTGCAGCGTTTTGCCGCAGGAGGAAACCCCATGGCCGAGACTGCCGCCGACATCCTCATCGACACGATTCACGACTGGGGCGTCGACGTGGTGTTCGGCCTGCCCGGCGACGGCATCAACGGCATCATGGAGGCGCTGCGCAAGCGTCAGGACACCGTGCGCTTCGTCCAGGTGCGCCACGAGGAGGCCGCCGCCCTCATGGCGTGCGGCTACGCGAAGTTCACCGGCCGCCTCGGCGTCTGTCTGGCCACCTCCGGTCCCGGCGGTATCCACCTCCTGAACGGGCTCTACGACGCCAAGCTCGACAACCAGCCGGTGCTGGCCATCACGGGCCTGGCATATCACGACCTCATCGACACCTTCACGCAGCAGGACGTACAGCTCGACCGCGTCTTCATGGACGTGGCCAAGTACAACGCGCGGGTCATGGGGCCGACGCACGTCGAGAACGTCGCCGACCTGGCGTGCCGCACGGCGCTGGCCTACCACGGCGTCGCTCACGTCACGATCCCGACCGACGTGCAGGAGATGGAGGCCACGCGCAAGGAGCGCTCCAAGCGCAACATCGCCGGCCACACCTCCGACGTCCGCGCCCGCGGCGCGCGGCTGCCCTCGGAGGACGACCTGGGCCGTGCCGCCGAGGTGCTCAACGCCGGCCGCAAGGTGGCGATCCTGGCCGGCGGCGGCGCGCTCGGCGCCACCGACGCGCTGGAGCGGGCGGCCGAGCTGCTGGCGGCGCCGATCGTCAAGCCGCTGCTCGGCAAGGCCAGCGTGCCCGACGACAGCCCGTACACCACGGGGGCGATCGGGTTGCTCGGCACGCGCCCGTCGCAGGAGGCGCTGGAGGAGTGCGACACGCTGCTGATGGTGGGCACGTCGTTCCCGTACATCGAGTTCTATCCCAGGCCCGGCCAGGCTCGCGGCGTGCAGATCGAGCTCGATCCCATGCGGATCGGCCTGCGCTACCCGGTCGAGGTCGGGCTGGTCGGCGACAGCCGCCGCACCCTGGAGGCGCTGCTGCCGCTGCTCCAGCACAAACGCGAGCGGGCCTTCCTCGAGAAGGCCCAGCAGGGGATGCGCGAGTGGAACGAGCTGATGCTGGAGCGGGCCACCCGCCGCGACACGCCGATGAAGCCACAGGTGATCGCCCACGAGCTCGGCCAGCGGCTGGCGAGCGACGCGATCATCACCTGCGACAGCGGCACCATCGCCACGTGGTGGGCGCGGCACATCCCGGCTCGGCGCGGCCAGATGCACTCGCTGTCCGGCAATCTGGCCACGATGGCGAACGGCTTTCCGTATGCCATCGCCGCCCAGATCGCCTATCCGAACCGCCAGACGGTGGCCTTCGTCGGCGACGGCGGCTTCTCGATGCTGATGGCGGAGTTCGCGACGTGCGTGAAGTACCGGCTGCCGGTCAAGGTCTTCATCGTCAAGAACAACACGCTGGGCCAGATCAAGTGGGAGCAGATGGTGTTCCTCGGCAATCCGGAATACGGCTGCGAGCTGCAGCCGATCGACTTCGCGGCGTTCGCGCGCGCCTGCGGCGGGCAGGGGTTCACGATCGAGGACCCGCGGCAGTGCGGCGCGATCGTCGAGCAGGCGCTGGCCACGCCGGGCCCGGTGATCGTCGAGGCGGTCGTCGATCCGTTCGAGCCGCCGCTGCCCGCGAAGATCACGCTCGAGCAGGCCCGGAAGTTCGCGACCTCGCTCGTCCGCGGCGAGCCGAACCGCGAGAAGATCGCGCTGACGGTCCTCGGCGACCGCGTCCGCGAATTGATTTGATTAGATGGGGGGCCCCGAGATGGCCCCCAACCCCCCCCACACGCTCGTCGCGCCCCGGCGGAGCCGGGGCGCGCGTCGATTTCCTGGCGCTCCCTACAGTGCCAGGAGGTCGTGGCGGAGCGTCTCGTCGTCGCGGAGGCGGGCGGCGGGGCCGCTGAAGCGGATGGCGCCCTTCTCGAGGACGTAGACGCGGTCGGCCAGCGCCAGCGAGAACTCGGTGTTCTGCTCGGCCAGCAGGATCGTCAGCCCTTCGCGCTTGAGCTGCGCGATCTGATCGCGCAGGTGATCGACGACGAGCGGCGCCAGGCCCTCGGAGGGCTCGTCGAGCAGGAGCAGCTCGGGGTTGCCCATCAGCGTGCGGGCGATCGTCAGCATCTGCTGCTCGCCACCGGAGAGGAAGCCGCCCTGACGGCCGGCCAGGTCGCGGAGCCGCGGAAACAGATCGAACACGCGCTCCCCGGTCCATTGTAGCGGGGACGGCGAGGCCGGCTCGGGACGTGGGTGGCCTGTTCGAGGAGCGAGCCGGCTCCGTTGCTTGGCCGCGACGTCGAGGTTCTCCCACACGGTGAGGTCCGCGAAGATCCGTCGGTCCTCGGGCACGAAGCCGAGCCCGGCCTGGGCGACCCGATAGGCCGGCCAGCCCGTGATGTCCGCGCCGCGCCAGGTGATGCGCCCGCGCGCCGGCGTTGTCAGCCCCATGATCGAGCGCATCGTCGTCGTCTTGCCGACGCCGTTGCGGCCGAGCAGGCAGACGCACTCCCCGGCGGCGACCTCGAGCGACACGCCGAACAGCACGCGCGAGAGCCCGTAGGCGGTGTGCAGGTCGGCGACGGCGAGGATCGGCGCGGCCATCAGTGCCGCTCACCGAGATAGACCCGGCGCACCTCGGTGTCGCGCCGCACCTCGTCGGGAGCCCCGTCGGCGATGACCCGGCCCTGGTGCAGGACGGTCAGGCGCTGGGCGATCGAGAAGACGACCTCCATGTCGTGCTCGGTGAACAGCAGCGTGAGCCCGCGCTCGCGGACGATGCGCTCGATCAGGCGGATCGATTCGCGCGTCTCCGCCGCCGACATCCCTGCCGTCGGCTCGTCGAGCAGGAGGATCTCGGGCTCGAGCGCCAGCGCGAGTCCCAGCTCGAGCTGCTTCTGGCCGCCGTGCGAGAGGAAGCCGGCGACCTCGCCGGCGCGGCCGGCCAGCCCCACCGACTCCAGCAGCGCCGCCGTCTCGTCGCGATGGACGCCATCGCCGGCCGCCAGCAGGTTCCAGCCGCCGCCGCGATGGCAGATGAACGCCGCCTGCACGTTCTCGAACACGGTCAGCCGCGGGAAGATGTTGGTGCGCTGGAAGGACCGCCCGACGCCCAGCCGGCAGAGATCGTGCGGCGCCACGTGCGTGACGTCGCGGCCGTTGAGCGTGACGTGCCCCCGATCGGGACGCAGGTGCCCGGTGATCAGGTTGAAGAGCGTGGTCTTGCCGGCGCCGTTGGGTCCGATGATGGCGCTGATCGCGCCGCGCGGCACGCCGAACGTCACGCCGGAGACGGCCACGAAGCCGTCGAAGCTCTTGGTGAGATCGCGGACCTCAAGCACTCCGCAGCCTCCCCCGCGCGCGCGCCCACAGCACGATGGCCGCGCCGGCCAGGCCACCGGGGAAGCCGAACAGCAGCGCGACGAGGATGCTGCCGAGCACGAACGGCCAGTACTCGGTGTACGACGTGATCTGCTGATTCAGGAGGATCAGCGCCAGGGCGCCGACGGTCGGCCCGTAGAACGTCCCCATGCCGCCGAGGAGGGTCATGATGAGGACCTCGGACGACTTGGTCCAGTAAGCGAAGTCGGGGAACACGCCGCGGTTGAAGATGCCGAAGAGGCCGCCGGCCAGGCCCGCGAAGGCGCCGGCCAGGACGAACGCGGCCAGCTCGTAGCGCCGCACGTTGACGCCGATGAGGCTCACCGCGACGACGAAGTAGAACGCGCGCGGGGTCGCGAGGCTCGGACCGCCCCAGAAGAGCGCGGTCTTCGGCACGCACGCGATGCCGTCCGATCCGCCGGTGAGGTCGCGCCACTTGTACGCGACCGTGTAGAGGAACTGCGCGAACGCCAGCGTGAGCATCGCGAAGTAGATGCGTGTGAGCCGCACGCAGAAGACGCCGAAGAGCAGCGCGAAGGCGCCGGCCAGCACGCCGGCGGCGGGAAAGGCCAGCAGGAAGGGCAGGGCGGCCTTCTTCATGAGCAGCCCGGTCGTGTAGGCGCCGATGCCGAAGTAGGCCGCGTGGCCGAAGGAGACGAGGCCGCTGTAGCCGACCAGCAGGTTGAGGCTGGTGGCGAAGAGCGCCCAGATGACCACGTCGTTGGCCACGAACGTGTAGAAGCGCGAGCCGGCGGCCGGCACCAGCAGCGCGGCCACCAGCGCGAGCGGCGCCCAGGGCACGCGCCTCATCGCAGCGGGCGCCCGAGCAGCCCCCACGGCCGCACGATGAGCACCGCCGCCATCAGCGCGAAGACGGCGAAGATCGAGAAGCGCGGGAACAGGAGGATGCCGAACGAGAGCACCTGGCCGTAGATGAGCGCGCCCAGGAAGGTGCCCCAGAACGAGCCGAGGCCGCCGATGACCACCACGACGAACGCCTCCACGATGACCTCGGTGTCCATCCCGGGCGTGGTGGCCCGCATCGGGCTGATGAGCGCGCCGCCGAGGCCGCCCAGGAACGAGGCCAGCACGAAGACCCAGGTGTAGAGCGCACTCACGTTGACGCCGAGCGCGCCGAGCGTCTCGCGATCGAGCGCGGCGGCGCGGATGAAGCGTCCGACCCGCGTGCGCTGCAGCACGAACCAGAAGGCCAGCGCGATGGCCGGGCCCAGCAGGAGGATCAGCAGGTTGTAGGAAGGGATCGTCGCGCCGAACACCGAGAACGACCCGGTGAGCTCGGGCGGCCGACTGACCGACTTCTGCTGGGTGCCCCACACCATCTTGGCCGAGTCGCTGAGGACCAGCACGAGGGCGTACGTGAACAGCAGCTGGTAGAGCTCTTCCTTGCCGTAGAGGTGCCGGAAGAGGACGCGCTCGATGAGGCCGCCCAGCGCGGCCACGGCGGCGGCGGCGCCGAGGGCGGCCAGCCAGAACCGCCCGGGGCCGACGCCGAGCCACTGCACGAGCTGGTAGGCCGCGTAGGCCCCCAGCATGTAGAACGTGCCGTGGGCGAAGTTCAGCACGCGCAGCACGCCGAAGATCAGCGACAGCCCCGAGGCGATCAGGAACAGGAACATCGCGGCCGTGAGGCCGCTGATCGACTGCGCGAAGACGAACGACGGATCAGGCAATCTAATCCATGAACTTCGTCGGGTCGACGTACGTCACGGGCTTCATGATCGGGAACGGATACTTCGGATCCATCGCGGTCTTGCCGTAGAGCTGTCCCCGGTTCGCCTGGTGGTCCTTCTCGCGGATCGTCTGCGGCCCGATCGGCGTCTCGATCGTCAGGCCCAGCAGCGCCTTGGCGACCTTGTCGGAGTCCGTGCTGTTGGCCTTCTTGATCGCCTCGACCAGGAACTGCATGCCGGTGTAGCCCTGGATGGCCCACGACGACGGGTATTCGTCCTTGAGGTACTTCGACAGCCGCGCCGTGTAGTCGCGATGCGCCGCCGTCTCGCCCCAGTAGAAGGCGTCGTAGGAGTTGCCCCAGATCCCGACCGGATAGTCGGCCCCCATCGACTTGGTCGTCTCCGGCGTGGCGGCCTCGCCGACGCCGATGAAGTTGTACTTCACCGTGTCGAAGACGCCGAGCGCCTTGGCCTGCTTGGAGTACGTCACGAAGAAGCCGCCCCAGATGGACGAGAAGATCGCCTCCGGCTTCTTGGCCATCTGGGCGTTGATGAAGGGGTTGTAGTCCTGCTCGCCGAGCTTCGGCCACTGCTGGTCGACGATCTGCACGCTCGGCTTGATCTTCTTGAGGTGCTCGACGAACGCCCGGGTGACGTCCTGGCCGTACGCATAGTCGAAGCTCATCGTGGCCACCCGCGTGACCGGCCACTTCGCCACGATCTCGGCGGCGCTGCGGCCTTCGATCGTGGTGTTGGCGGCGGTGCGGAAGATGTAGGGGTGGAGCTTGTCGGGGGCGGTGAGCTGATCGGTCTTCGGGATCGGCGCGATGAAGACGATCTTGCTCTCCTTGGCCACGACGGACACCGCCGGGCCCTCGGCGGACGTCAGCGTGCCGACCAGGAAGTCGACGTTGTCCTTGAGGATGAGCTCGCGGGCCTGGCGCACGGCCTCGTTGGCGTCGGCCTTGGAGTCGCGCACCAGCAGCTCGAGCTTGCGGCCCAGCACGCCGCCCTTGGCGTTGGTCTCCTCCACGAACATCATCGCGCCCTTGGAGGCGGGATCACCGAACAGCGCCGGTGGGCCCGAGAGCGGAATGGGCATGCCGACCTTGATCGGCTTCTGGGCGTCGGCCGCGAGCGGCACCACGACGGCGAGGGCGATGACGAGGACCAGCAGCGTGCGACGGTACATGGCGGTCTCCTTGTCGGTCGGGATTCAGAACGCCGGCAGTCCGGGCACCGCGCGACGCACGCGGTAGAGCGAGGTCGACGCCGTGACGAACAGCGAGCGATAGTCGTCGTCGCCCCAGGCGAAGTTGGCGGTGTGCTCGGGCGTCTCGAGCACCTCGAGCAGGCTTCCGTTGGGATCGAACACGTGGATGCCGCCCGGCCCGCAGCAGTACACGTTGCCGGCCGCGTCGATCTTCATGCCGTCGGGCGCGCCGGCCTTGTCGCCCTTGGTCTCCGCCCAGATGCGGCCGTGGGCGAGGCCGCCGGTGGACGTCACGTCGAAGACGCGGATGTGCTTGCGGGCGGTGTCGTTGACGAACAGCCGCGTCTCGTCGAGCGAGAAGCAGAGCCCGTTGGGCCGGTCGAAGTCGTCGACCAGCACCACCGGCGACTTCGGGTCGGCGCCGACGCGGAACACGCCCTGGAAGGCCAGCTCCTGCGGCCGTTCGAGGCCGAAGAACCTGGCGCGGCCGTAGGGCGGGTCGGAGAAGTAGATCGCGCCGTCCGACTTGCAGACGATGTCGTTGGGGCTGTTGAGCTGCTTGCCCTGGAAATGGGTCGCGATGGGGACGATCCGTCCATCCGTCTCGGTGCGCGTCACCTGGCTGGTGGCGTGCTCGCAGGCGAGCAGCCGGCCCTGTCGATCGTAGGCGAGCCCGTTGGACATGTTGCAGGGCTTCCGGAACGTGGTCACGCCGTCCTGGGCCGCCCACCGGCGCAGGTGATCGCCCGGCATGTCGCTGAACAGCAGGAACTTGCCCCCGGGGTGCCAGAGCGGCCCCTCGGTGAAGAGAAAGCCGGTCCCGAGCCGCTCGAACTCGACGCTCACTTCTTGCCCGGGTTGCCGGCCACGTACCAGTCGGGCGGCGTCACCTCGTTGAACACGACCCAGACGGCCTCGCGCGGCAGCTGGCAGACGTCGGGGTGCCCTTCGTAGATCGTGATGTTGACGAATGGCATCGCGATGGCCTCCGTGGGGCCGGATTGTAGCAGACGCTCAGGCGAGGCCCATCTGACGCTGGATCGCGCGGGCCAGCAGGCTGACCGGCGACTCCAGCTCGCCGGCGATCGAGAAGTGATCGTGGCCGGCCATGTCCAGGACCTCGAGGGCGCAGCCACCGCCTCGCCATGCCGCCGCCAGGTCGTTGGTCTGGCGGTGGTACTCGGGGCCCTCGTCGCCGCCGACGGCGAGGAGCAGCGAGCCCGCCGCCGGCGGTGGCAGCAGCACCGGGCTGTTGCGCCGGGCGGCGTCCGGCGTCAGCGCCAGCACGTCGTTGAGGTAGCAGAGCCGGATCGGCTCGAGATCGTAGAGCCCGCTGATGGCGCAGCCGCCTTTGACGAC
The DNA here is from genome assembly GCA_005887895.1 of Candidatus Rokuibacteriota bacterium. Classification (GTDB taxonomy): domain Bacteria; phylum Methylomirabilota; class Methylomirabilia; order Rokubacteriales; family CSP1-6; genus AR5. The sequence goes on along the minus strand of VBPC01000164.1, from coordinate 16,029 downwards.
GTCGGCCGGCGCCCCCAGCGCCGCCCAGTCGGTGGCGAGCAGCATGGCGACGAGGTGGCCGCCGGCCGAGTGCCCGGAGACGAAGATCCGCCGCGGGTCGCCGCCGAACTCGCGGCCGTGGCCGTGGACCCAGACCACCGCCGAGCGACACTGGGCCACCAGCGTGTCCAGGTCGACGCTCGGCACCAGGCCATAGTTGGCGACGACGGTGACGGCGCCGGTCGGTCGCAGCCCGCGCACGACGAAGCTGAAGTCCGCCTTGTCGAGACGGTGCCAGTAGCCGCCGTGAAAGAACACGTGGATCGGGGCCACGGCGGCCGTGACGGCGGGAAACACGTCGAGCCGCTCGGCGTGATGGGCGCCGTACGGCACGTCGAAGCGGTTCGGCAGCTCCGCGCGGGCCCGCGCGCTCTCGGCGCCGTAGTGGGCGATCCACTCCATCGCGCGCTTGACCTTCGCGCGGTTGTCGTACTCCGCGTCGAGCGCGGGGCGGTCGTAACCGCGGAACACGGCCGTGGTCATGCTGGCCTTCCTGGCTTACGCCAGCGGCTCGCGGTTTGCAAGCCGCCTCCGTGCATAGACCTCGAGCGAGGAGCTGGCGACATGAACCCTCGGAATCCCGTCACGCGACTCGTGGTCGGCGCCGCCCTGGCTGCCTCGATCGGCGTGGCGGCCGTGCTGGCTCAGGGGGACGGGCCGCCGCCGCCACGGACGTTCGGGCCCGACACGACCACGGTCGGCGTCTTCTCCTCCAGAGCGCCGGCCCGCATCCGCTCATCGTGTACGTCCACGGCTGGGGCGGCAGCAAGAGCGCCGGACGGCAATACGACGACGATCTCGCGGGCGCCGGGAAGCCCGACGCGACCGGAGCGAGGCACGGCGGCGGGTACACATATCTGCGCTACTCGACGCGCGGCTTCGGGAAATCGTGGGGCCAGACCAACTTCGGCGACGTGAACCTGGAGCTCGCCGACCTGCGAAGCATGATCGCTCAGGTCGTCGACGATGAGCGCTTGCAGGCAGACGCGGGAGCCGTCGCGGTCATGGGAGCTTCGTATGGCGGCGCTCACGCCTGGCTGGCGGCGGTTCAGCCGACGTTCACGACTCCCGCCGGGAAGACGGTGCAGATCCGGACCGTCGTTCCGGTGGCGGCTGGAAGCGACCTGCTCTACTCGCTGATTCCCAACGGCCGGCCGAACGAGGCCACCACACCGGCGGGAAGCGTCAAGCTCAGCTACCTCAACGGCCTGTTCCTGACCGGCTTCCGTGAGCCTTCGCAGGCGCGACCGTACTCGAACTATCCCCCGTACCTGTTCGTGTGGAATGCGACCGTCAACGGGACCGAACCAAACTACGACCTCCCCATCTGGCAACCGATCGTCGACGGGATCCAGGGATATCGCTCGATGTACTGGCAATATCCGTTCTGGGACCGGGTGAAGGCCAGCGCGGCGGCCGGCGCGCCGCAGCTGCCGATCTTTCAGGTCCAGGGATTCACCGACGACCTCTTCCCGATTCACGAATCGCTTCGAATGCTGCGGGCGCTGCGGGCGGTCGACCCGAACTATCCCATTGCGTCCTACTTCGGCGATGTCGGTCACCCGCGGGCGGCGAACAAGACCGGCGAAGTCAGCTACGTCGTCGACGCGATTGTCGAATGGCTGGATTACTTCTTGAGAGGCGTCGGCACGGCGCCGGCGCTCGATGTCCGCGCGGCGATCACCCGGTCCTACGAGACTCCGTTCGACCCCGCCGACGTGATCGAGGTGGACACCTACGAGGGGCTTGCCACGGGTCACGTCAGCCAGACGTTCAAGGGAGTGAACGTCCTGACCTTCAATCCGGGGAACACGAGTGGGTTCCAGTGGGATCCGGTGGTGTTGCTGAGCGCGCAGGAGCTTGGGGTGAACCCGCCGGCTCCGCCCTCTGATGAAGTGCCCGGCGATGTCGCCGCCTACGAGGTTCCGGTGGGGCGACTCGCGCGGAGCGCAGACGGTCTGATGGTGGCGGGCCAGCCGACGGTCACCGTCGACGCCTTCACCACGGCCTACCGCGTGCAGCTCGACGTTCGCCTCTTCGACGTGACGCCCGCGGGAGCCCCCCAGCTCGTGACCCGTGGCACCTACACCGTGGATACCGGCAGCCCGGCGACTCCGATCGGCCAGGCGACGATCACCATCGTCAGCCATGGCAACGTGTGGCACGCATCGACCGCCGACAGGCTTCGCCTCGAGATCACCAACGTCGACAGCCCCTACATCACGCCCAGTCGCATTCCGTCGGTGACCGAGATCTCGAACGTGAGGCTGGACATCCCGATCCGCTGATCGCGACGCTCAGCCGCCGGCGGCGAGAGCGAAGCTGAGCACCAGCATGCCCAGCACGCCGGCGGCGATGCCGGCGTAGAGACGGTCGCCGGCGCGCCAGAACGCGACGAGAGCGGCTGCCACGCCGAGCGCCGGCGTGACCAGCAGGCAGACGAGGCCGAGCGCGGTGATGGCCAGGGGATCGGGCGGCCGCTGGGCGAGCGCGCGGCGGACGTCGCCGAGCGACGCGAAGACGTCGACCGAGCGTCCGACGTCGCGGTTGTGGACGACGCGGACGATCTCGCGCGCATTCGGGTGACCGGCGATCGCGTAGAACACGAGCCCGGCCAGCACCAGGGAGATGCTGAGCAGCCCGCCCCAGAGGAGCACGCGCGCGACGAGCCGCTCGACCGGCGAGGGCGCGCTCATGGCAGCCCGACGCCCAGGCCGCGCAGGATCATCGACACCGCCAGCCAGCCGAGAACCGGCAGGAAGATCTTGCGCACGGTCGTGTTGCGCAGGCGGGACATGAGCCGGGTGCCGCCAGCGGCGCCGACCAGGACGCCGACGGCGACCGGAGCGGCCAGCATCGGATGGATGTCGCCCCGCGCGAAGTAGACGCCCGCGCTGGCCGCCGACGTGATGCCGATCATGAAGTTGCTCGTCGCCGTCGACACCTTCATGGGCAGGCGCATGAAGTGGTCCATGGCGAGCACCTTGAAGGCGCCGCTGCCGATGCCGAGCAGCCCCGACAGCAGCCCGGCGCCGAACATGGCGGCGAAGCCCAGGCGCACCCGCGTCGCCCGGTACTTGACGTCGCGGTCGCGTGCGCCGTCGTAGTAGCTGCCCTCCAGCCCGAACCGCATCGCCAGCGGATCGGCCTCGCCGGCCTCCGGCAGCTCGAGGCGGAGCTGCCGGAGCGTGGCGACGGTGGAGTAGGCGAGCGCGAGCCCGAGCAGGAGCTGCAGCGCACGGGTGGGCACGACGCCGGCCAGCGCCGCGCCGACCAGGGCGCCCGCCACGGTGGCCAGCGCGAGGATGCAGGTCGACGCCGTAGACCAGGGTCAGGATGGGGATCAGGAGGATGCCTCCGCCGAGCCCGAGTACGGCTCCGGCGCCGCCGGCCGCCAGCGAGGTCGCGAAGAGCGCGGCCACGAACTCGAGAGGACTCATGAGCGCGCGCCGCCGCGTATCTGCAGCACGGTGCCGTCCAGGTGGCCGAGCAGCTGCCGCGCGTGGGCGAGGTAGAACGAGCGGAAGAACGCGACGTCCGCGACCGCGCCCAGGCGCTGGAGGTCCCGACGAAACATCTGGTCCCCCACCCACTCGAGGGCGCGTAGCTGCGTGACGAATTCCGAGCGTGCGTGCATGACCCACCTCCCTTTGCATGGTCCGCACCGTCGATGTGGCGATGCGTGCGAACGGACGGGGTGTGTCAGCCGCGCGGAGGGACGAACGGAACGCGGACGACCAGTGGCAGGGAGATCGCGACGTCGACCGCCTTCAGGCGCTCGGCCGGCGCCCCCGCCGGCGCGAACGTCGAGCGCTCGAGCGTCGTGGGCACGGTCCGCCACGTGCGGTCGGGCCGGTGGTGCAGGCGGGCGCCGTGGTGCTTGCCGATCGGCGAGGCCGAGAGGTCGTCGCCGGCGAGCCCGAGCGCCGGCACGAGGGCCAGCGCCACCAGGAGCACGCACGCGACCGTTCGGGGCAGCGTCATCGCGCTGAGTCTACCGCGAACCGTCGGGGGGTTGCCAGGGCGGCGCGCTCAGCCGCCGCTTGCCGTCGGCGGTCAGCCGGACGCCCGGCGCGTCGAGGTCCACGCGGTCCCACAGCTTGCAGGTCACCTGCTTGTGGTGCTGGTCGAGTCCCTCGCAGTAGTTCGTGAACTCGCAGCGGCGCACGAGGCGGCCGTCGCCGAGGCGGATCTTGCGAAACCAGTCCGGATCGGCCAGCGTCTGGCGCGCCGCCGCCACGAAGTCGGCCTCGCCGCGGGCCAGGATCTCCTCGGCCTGCTCGAACGAGAAGATGCCGCCGCTGGTGACGACCGGCGTGGCGTGGCCGGCATCGCGGACGGCGCGACGGATCGTCGCCGCCAGCGGCACGTTGCGGCCGAACGGCCCGCGCGAGTCGGAGATGACCGTGGGCATGCACTCGTACCCGGAGCGGCCCGTGTAGGGATAGACGGCCTCGCCGACCTTCGGCTGTCGCGCGTCCTCGAATCGCCCGCCCTTGGAGATCGAGAGGTAATCGGCGCCGGTCTCGGCGAAGCGCACGCCGAACCACGCCGCGTCCTCGATCCGGCTGCCGCCGGCGACGACCTCGTCGCCGAGGTAGCGGACGCCGACGACGTAGTCCGCGCCGAGCCGCTGCCGCGTGGTCCGGAGGACCTCGAGCGGCAGGCGCACGCGCTGCTCGCGCGGACCGCCGTAGCCGTCGTCGCGCGTGTTGAGTCGCGACAGGAACGAGGCCATCGTATAGGCGTGCGCGTAGTGCAGCTCGACGCCGTCGAAGCCGGCCGCGCGCGCGCGGCTGGCGGCCTCGGCGAAGAGCGGCGGCAGCGTGCGCGGCAGATCGCGGATCCACGGCAGATGCGTGTCCCACACGCGCTCCCGGTAGCCGTAGTCGAGCGCCTCCAGCTGGCGCGACGTGAGCGCGGCCTCGACGAGCGGCCGATCGGCGGCGGCATCGAGAAGCCGGCGGCGCAGCGCCGCCTCCGGCGCGCGCAGCCAGGCGTCGTCACCGGCGGCGGCGGCCAGCCGGCCGTGGATGAAGAGCCGGGTCCGGCCCCCGCTCCGCTCGCGCACGGTGTCGACTAGCCGCCGCAGCCCGGGGAGGAAGCGGTCGTCGCCGATCCGCAGCAGCGGGCCGCTGGCGATGTCCCGGATCCCGGTCGCCTCGACGACGAGGACGCCCGGCTGCCCCTCGGCGAACCGCGCGTACCAGTCGAGCACCTCGGGCGTGACCACACCGTCCGCCGACGCGCGCCACGGCACCATCGCCGGCACCCACGTCCGTTCGGCAACGTCCAGGCGCCCGATCCGCGCCCGCTGGAACCAGCGGGCGCGCGCCGCTTCCTCGGCCGTCGGCCAGCGCGCCGCTGGCAGCGCGTGGCGGATCTTGAAGCGCTCGGCAACCTCGATCAGCCGCGGGCTCATCGCGCGGGGTTGTCCGGGTCGTACGGAACGACGTCGGCCTTGCGGAGGATGTAGCGCTGGATCTTGCCGGTCTCGGTGCGCGGCAGCCGCTCGACGAACTCGACCGCGCGCGGGTACTTGTAGGGGGCCAGCTCGCGCTTGACGTGCTCTTGCAGCTCGCCGACCAGCGCGGGGGAGGGCCGGTGGGGCGCGCGCAGGACCACGAAGGCCTTGGCCACGAAGCCGCGCGTCGGGTCGGGCGCGGCCACCACGGCGGACTCGGCCACCGCCGGGTGCTCGTCGAGGACGTGCTCGACCTCCGGCCCCGGGATCTTGTAGCCGCCGGAGACGATCATGTCGTCGGAGCGGCACTGGTAGGTGAGATAGCCGTCGGCGTCCTGGACGTAGACGTCGCCCGTCACGTTCCAGCCCCCGAAGCGCACGTACTCGGCCTGGCGGTCCGGTTTGCGCCAGTACTTGCATCCCGTCGGTCCCTTGATGGCGATGAGGCCTTCCCGGCCCGGCTCCACCTCGCGGCCGTCGTCGTCCACGACGCGGCAGTCGTAGCCGGGCACCGGCTCGCCGGTCGCGCCCGGCCGCACGCGGCCGGGCAAGGACGAGACGAAGATGTGGAACATCTCCGTCGAGCCGATGCCGTCGAGCAGCTCCACGCCGGTCACCTTGCGCCACGCCTCCCAGGTTGCCGCCGGCAGCGGCTCCGCCGCCGACACGCCGAGGCGGAGCGCGCCGAGGTCGAAGCGTCGGGCCAGGTCCGGCACGCCGAGCATGAGCCGGTACGACGTCGGCGCACAGAAGCCGATCGTCACCCGCCGGCGCGCGAAGGTCTCCAGCATGGACTCCGGCGAGAACGGCGGGCCGAGGACGGTCGAGGCGCCGAACCGGAAGGGAAAGACGAGCAGGCCGCCGGTGCCGAACGTGAAGGCGAGCGTGGGATGGCCGCCGAACCGGTCGTCCTCCGTCGGCCGCAGGACGTGGCGCGCGTAGGAGTCGGCCGACGCCAGAATATCGCGATGAAAGTGGACGCACCCCTTCGGCACGCCCGTCGAGCCCGAGGTGTAGGCGATCATCGCGATCTCGTCGCGATCGGTCTCGACCGCGGTGAAGCGCTCCGGATGTCCGGTCGCCAGCGTGTCGAGCGTCACGTCGCCGCCGCGCGCCTCGCCGGCGACGATCAGCCGGCGGAGCGCTGGCGCCTGCTCGCGGGCGCGCTCCAGCTCCTCGCGCAGGCCGCCCCACACGATGGCCGCGCGCGTGCCGGCGTCGTTGGCGACATAGGCCAGCTCGCGGGCGCGCAGCATCGGCATGGTGCCGACGGTCACGATGCCCGCCTTCTGGCAGGCGAGCCAGGCCACGATGAACTCCGCGACGTTCGGCAATCGCAGCAGCACGCGGTCGCCGCGCTCGAGTCCCGACGCGCGGAGGCCGTGGGCCAGGCGGTTCACCCGGCGGGCGAGCTCGCCATAGGTCAGCGTCTCGGCGCCGGCATGAATCGCCGGCCGTCCGGCGCGGCCGCCTTCCGAGTTGGCGTCGAGCAGGGCGGCGCCGACGTTGAGCCGCCCGGGATAGCGCAGCTCGGGCAGCGTGTAGACCCGCTCGGGCAGGAGCCGCGGCTCGGGCAGCGAACCGGCCAGGTCGGGGGTCATGCCAGCGCGGCGACGCCCTCGATCTCGATGAGGCAGCCGTCGGCGGCGTCGAAGAGATCGCGGGCGCCGACGAGCGTCATGGCCGGGAAGTGCTTGCCGAAGTAGTCGCGGTACACGCCGCCGATCTCGCGCAGCCGGGCCTTGTAGTCGGCGACGTCGAGGACGTAGATCGTCAGCTTGACGACGTCGGTCATGTCGCCGCCGGCCGCGCTCACGACCGCCTGGATGTTGCGACAGACCTGGCGAAACTGCGCCACGAGGTCGCCCTTGCCGACCACGGCGTTGTTCTGGTCGCGCGCGACCTGGCCGGCGATGAACAGCAGGCGGCCATGCTTGACCTCGAACCCGTACGAGAAACCGGCCGGCTTGGGCAGCGTGTGCGGCAGCACCGCGGAGATGTGCTCCTTCATGACGTCCTCCGTTGCGGCGTCGAGCCGTCGAGGACGACGGCCTCGCCGTTGATCGTGTCATCGCCCACGAGGCGCCGGACCTCGTCGGCGATCTCCTCGGGCTCGATGAGCCGTCCCCCGGGATTCATGCGTGCCAGCGAGGCGACCGCGTCCTCGAACGACCGCCCGGTCCGGGCGGCGATGTTGTGCGCGCCGTTCCAGACCATGTCGGTCGCGGCGAAGCCCGGACAGATCGCGTTGACCGTGACGCCCTTGCCGCTGACCTCGGTGGCCAGCGCCCGCGTGAACCCGACCAGCGCGTGCTTGGACGTCGTGTACGCCGTGACGTACGGGGATCCGTAGAGCCCGGCCAGCGACGCGACGTTGATCACGCGGCCCCAGCCGCGCTCGAGCATTCCGCCGAGCAGCGCCCGCGTCATCAGATACGGCCCCGTCACGTTGACGCGCAGGTGCCGCTCCCACGACTCCACCGTCGTCTTGCCGAACGGCGCCGACTCGGCGATCCCGGCATTGTTCACGAGCACGTCGACCGGGCCGAGCTCGGCCGCGGTCCTCGCGCACGCCGCCTCGACCGACGTCGCATCGGTCACGTCGAGCGCCACCGCCAGCACCGACACGCCGCCGCCCGCGCGCAACTCGTCGGCGACTTTGGCCACCTGCTCGCGATCGCGCGCCGCCACCGCCACGCTCAACCCCTCGCGCACCAGCGCGGCCGCGATCGCCCGCCCGATCCCCCGGCTCCCCCCCGTCACCATCGCCACCCGCATCGCCAGCCTCACGTTATCACGCGGGCGCGCGCCCGGCCCCTCGCGCTCCCCGACGCTGACGTGCGTCGGCTGAACGTCGCGCGCAGGTCAGCGGGAGGCGGCCGTGCGGCGGGGTCTGTGGGCCCCGTTCCAGCCTCGCATCAACGCACGCCCCCCAGCCCGATGGAGCCCAGCCAAGGCGGCCTCGAGTCGGCCACAGCCCTCGTGGTAGCCACAGACCCCGCCGCGCGGCCGTCTCCCGCTGACCGTTCGTGCGCTCGGTCGACCGGCGCTACGGGCTTTCGACGCAGAAGAGGAAGAACAGCGGCCGCGTGCCGGTCTCGTTGGGATCGGTGAGGCAGCGGGCGCGCGGCGTCTGACTCTGTCGCGGCGGCGGCGGCGCGTAGGAGGCGCAGCCCGCGATGGCTGTGAGGACGAGCAGGAGGAGCAGCCATCGCGCTCGGGTCACGCGCGCCATTTTATCGCCCGCCGGCGGCGGTCGGAAGGTGTATATAGCGGACGCCATGGCGCGCGCGTTCGCGAAGACGTCGGCGAGCGAAGCGGTCGAGCGGCTGCGCCCCGGCATGCGCGTGCTGCTGCCGCCGGGCTGCGGCGAGCCGCGCGCGCTGGTCGCCGAGGTCTGCCGGCAGTCGGCGCGGCTCGTCGATCTCACCCTCATGGGCGGCCTCCACCTCGGCGACTATCCCTGGGCGCGGCCCGCGCACGCGGAGCTCCGCTACGCCACCTGGCACATGTCGCCACGGCTCGAGGACGCGCGGCTGCGTGGCCGCGTGGAGTTCGTCCCGATCCGCTACTTCGACGTCGTGACCGAGTTCGCTCGCGGTGGTCGGTGGGCGCCGGATGCCGTGCTCGTCCACACGGCACCGCCCGACGCCGGCGGTTATCTGAGCCTCGGCGTCGCGGTCGGCGTGACGCTGCCGGCGGCCCGCCTCGCCCCGCTCGTCGTCGCCCAGGTCAATCCGAACATGCCGCGCGCGCGGGGCCACGGCTGGCTGCACGCGAGCCAGGTCGACGCCTGGGTGGAGATCGACGAGCCGCTGGTCGAGTATCCGGCGCCCGTCGTCGGCGACGTCGAGCGCGCGATCGGCCGGCACGTCGCCGCCCTCGTGCCCGATGGCGCCACCGTGCAGGTCGGTGTCGGCGCCATCCCGCAGGCGGTGCTGGAGGCGCTGAGCGGCCATCGCGACCTCGCCCTGCACTCGCTGCTGGTCGATCCGGGCGTGGCGCTGATCGAGCGCGGCGTGGTGACCGGCGCCCGCAAGCGACTGCATCGCGGCCGGCTCGACATCGCCGAGGCGATGGGCACGCGGCGCACGTTCGACTTCCTCCACGACAACGACGTCGTCAACATGGAGTCGTCGGCGTTCGTTCACGATCCGGAGATCGTCGCGGGCATCGAGCGATTCGTGTCGATCAACTCGGCGCTGGAGATCGACCTGGCCGGGCAGGTGACCGCCGAGAGCCTCGGCGTGCGGCAGGTGGCCGGCATCGGCGGCCAGTTCGACTTCGTGCTGGGCGCCTCGCGCTCGCCGGGCGGCGCCTCGATCATCGCGCTGCCGTCCACGGGGCGAGAGGGCGCCGTGTCGCGGATCGTGCCGCAGCTGGCCACCGGCGCCGCGGTGACCACGCCCCGCTATCTCGCCGACTGGGTGGTGACCGAGCACGGGGCGACGCAGGTGCGGGGACTGTCGGATCGGGCGAGGGCCACGGCGTTGATCACCGTGGCCCACCCGCGCTTTCGGGGGGAGCTCGAGCGTGCGCTCGCTACTTCCTAGCGGCGTCGATCTTCGCGAAGATCTCTTCGTCCGTCGGGAACCGGTACGTGTCCTGGTTGGTGTACGCCGTCTGCCCGTCGAGGAAGACCTCGAAGATGCCGCCCACACCTTCCTTCAGGCGGGCGGTGATGCCGTACTTGTCCTTGATGGCGGCCTGCAAACTGGAGGCCTGGGGCAGGTAGTTTCACTCCCCGCAGTACAGGATCTCGATGTCCATCGCTCCACCTCCCCCCCCGACTGGATGACGATATTGTATATGACGATGGCGTGACATCAGGGGATTCGATGCAGGCCCTCATCGACACCGACCCCGGGATCGACGACGCCCTGGCGCTGCTCTACGCCTGGGGTTCGCCCGGCCTGACCGTGGCCGGCATCACGACGGTGGCCGGCAACGTGGAGGTCCACGACGCGACCGTGAACCTCTTTCGCCTGCTCGGGCTGCGGCGGCCGCAGCCCGAGCCGCCGGTCGCGCAGGGCGCCGCCCAGCCGCTGGCTCGGCCGCTGGTGACGGCCAAGGGCTACCACGGCGTCGATGGCCTCGGCGACCTGCCGGACTGGCCGGCCGTGCATCCGTCGCTGCCCGCCATCGACGCCGCCGACTTCATCCTCGACATGACCCGCCACGCCACCGAGCCGCTCACGCTGATTGCTCTCGGCCCGCTCACCAACGTGGCCCACGCCCTCACGCGCGGCCACGAGACGCTGCATCGGCTGGCACGGGTGGTCGTCATGGGCGGCGCCGTGGACGTGCCGGGCAACGTCACCCCGACCGCGGAGTTCAACCTGCACGTCGATCCCGAGGCCGCCGTCCGCGTTCTGGACTCCGGCTTGCGGCTCGACCTGGTCCCGCTCGACGCCACGCGCCAGGCGGTGGTCGTCCGCGCCGACCTCGCGAGGACGCTGGCGCGCCGCCCGGGGCCGCTGGCGACGCGGATCGCCGCGTTCACCGAGCGCGGCTTCCGCGTCGACGCCGAGCGCGGTACGGCCGGCATGATCCTGCACGATCCGCTGGCGGTCGCCGTGGCGATCGATCCGACGCTCGTGCAGTGGGAGTCGACGCGCCTCACCGTCGGCGCCGACGGTACGACGCGGCGCGCGGCAGGGCCACCGAACTGTCGGGTGGCCCGCGTGGTCGACGTCCCGCGCTTCCTCGCCGCGTTCCTGGATCGCCTGTGCCCCGCGTCCTGATCGTCGGCTCCGCCAACGTCGACTTCACGGTCGCGCTGTCGCGTTTGCCGCGACCGGGGGAGACCGTCAGCGAGGGCACGCTGCTGATCGCGCGCGGCGGCAAGGGCGCCAACCAGGCGGTGGCGGCGCGCCGCCTCGGTGCGGACGTGCGGCTGATCGCCTGCATCGGTGACGATCCGTCGGGACGCGAGGTGCGCGCGGCGCTCGAGGCGGAGGGCATCGGCACCGCGGCGGTCGTGACGACCTCGGCGGCGGCGACCGGCACCGCCTTGATCGTGGTCGACGCCGAGGGGCGCAACCAGATCGCCGTCGCGCCCGGCGCCAACCGCCGGCTCGGCGTGGCCGACATCGACGCCCGCGACGCCGACTTCGCGTGGGCGGACGTCGTGGTGTGCTCGCTGGAGGTGCCGCTCGCCACCGCGCGGCGCGCGCTGGAGGTCGCGCGGCGTCACGGCGCCGTCACGATCCTGAACCCGGCCCCGTTTCCGGACAGCGGCGTCGACTTTCTCGCGCTCGCCGACTACGTCACGCCCAACGAGACCGAGGCCGCGCGTCTCTCGGGCCTGCCGCCGGCGGATCTGGCCGGCGCCGCCAAGGTGGCCGCAGCCATCCGCGCCCGGGGCGCGGCGCACGTCGTGCTGACGCTCGGCGCCGCCGGCGCGCTGGCCGCCGGCCCCGCCGGCGACGTCCGCGCGCCGGCGCTCGCCGTGACCGCGGTCGACACGACCGGCGCCGGCGACGCGTTCAACGCGGCGCTCGCGGTCGCGCTCGCCGAGCGCCAGCCTCTGGCCGGCGCGCTCCGCTTCGCGAACGTCGTCGCCGCGCTGGCCTGCACGAAACGCGGCGCCCAGCCCTCGATGCCGCACCGGGCCGAGCTGGCCGGCCTCGACGGCGGCGAGGCCTAGCTGCCTCGCCGGGCGTGGAGGGCGGCGATCCGGGTGAGCGCGGCGTCGACGGTGTCCGGCGAGAGGCGGCCGCGCTCGAGCGCAACGCGGATCGCGGCCAGCGCGAGGGCCGAGGCGGAGCCGCCGTCGGGCAGGCGATCGTCGGCGATCAGGAGGACGTCCACGCCGGCCTCCAGCGCCAGCACGGCCGCGTCCTCGAGGCCGTAGTGCTGCTCGATCGCGCCCATGCGCAGATCGTCGCTGACCACGACGCCGCGCCAGCCGATCTGCTCGCGCAGCAGACCGGTCACCGTCGCCCTCGACAGGGTGGCCGGGTAACGGCGGTCGAGGCGGCGGTTGAAGACGTGCGCCGTCATCACGCTGTCCACCAGAGCTTCGGCCATCAGCGCGCGGTAGGGCTGCAGCTCGATCTCCGGCCGCGCGGTGTGGGTCACGTCGACGAAGCCGAGGTGGGAGTCGGTGAAGCTCGAGCCGTGGCCGGGGAAGTGCTTGAGCGTCGTCAGCACGCCGGCCGCGTGGATGCCGCGCAGGTAGGCGCGGGCGTGGGCGATGACCTGCGCGGGCTCGGCGCCGAAGCTGCGACCGTTGCCGACGATGACGGGATTGGCCGGGTTGTAGCCGACGTCCACCACCGGGGCGAGGTTCCAGTCGATCCCGGCGCGGCGCAGACGGCCGCCGATGCGGCGCGCCTCGAGCTCCGTCACCGCCAGATCGTTGGCGTCGCCGAGCGCCTGGTGCGAGAGCGTGTCGCTGTAGCCGGCGGCGGTTCCCAGGCGCATCACGCGCCCACCCTCGGCATCGACGGCGACCAGGGGCGGCCGCCCCGCGCACTCGCGCGCGCGCGCCGCCAGCGCGTGCGTGAGCCGCGCGAGCTGCTCGGCGTCGACGACGTTGCGGCCGAAGAGCAGCGCGCCGCCGGCGCGGCTCTCGCAGAGCAGGCGCTCGAGCCCGGCGTCGCCCTCGGCGGTGGTGCCGTGGAAGCCGACCAGCAGCAGATCGCCCAGCCGCGGCAGGAGCGGCGCCAGCCGCGCCGGCTCCGGCGGCGTGAACGTGCGGCAGCCCGCGAGCACGACCAACGCCATCACGACGCAAACGCTACGAGCACCGACCCGTCGAACCAGGGACTGATTAGAGGCGCGCCACGGCTTCGCCGGGGCGCGCCGAACGTCGGGGGGCTTGGGGGCCATGTCGGGGCCCCCATGTAAATCAATCGCGCGCCACGGCTTCGCCGGGGCGCGCCGAACGTTGGGGGGCTTGGGGGCCATGTCGAGGCCCCCCAGGGAACTAAACAGCCGCGACGAGCCGCCGCACGCGCTCGATGTCCACCGGCGCGGTGACGTCGCCGTCGCGCTTGACCGCGGTGCCGACGATGAGGGCGTCGGCCACCGAGAGCAGCTCGGCCGCCGTCTCCGGCGTCACGCCGCTGCCGACGAGCAGCGGCACGTCGGGCACGGCGCTGCGCACGCGCTTGAGGTCGTCGATCGGCGTCACGGCGCCGGTGGCCTGGCCGGAGACGACGAGCCCGTCGGCCAGGCCGCGGTGCGTGAGGTCACGCGCATGCTGCTCGAGGTCGATCGGCGCCAGCGGCACCGCGTGCTTGCCGCCGACGTCGGCGAAGATCGCGATGTCGACGCCGAGCAGGCGCCGGTCGCGTAGCGTGCCGTAGGCGTCGGAGTGCACGATGCCCTGGTCGGCGAGGACGGCGCCGGCGTGGACGTTGACGCGGATGAAGCGCGCGCCCACGGCGCAGGCGATGGCCAGGGCGGCCCGGGCGTCGTTCTTCAGCACGTTGATGCCGAGCGGCGCCTGCGGCAGCGCGCGGCGGATCTCGCGAGCCACGACGGCGAGTCCGGCGACGGTGGCCGGCTCGACCCGGCCCGGCGTGAACGGGGCGTCGCCGTAGTTCTCGAGGAGAAGCGCATCCATGCCGCCCTCGACGAGCGCGCGAGCGTCGTCGAGCGCGGAGGCGATCAGGCGCTCGATAGAGCCCTCCCAGCGAGGACTGCCGGGCAACGGGCCGACGTGGACCATGCCGATGAGCCGCATGTCGACCCCGCGATTGTACTATAGTCGCGCATCGCCGCCCGAGGAGAAGACGCCATGGGTTATCAGACGCTGGTCGTGGAACGGACGGGGCCGCTGGCCACCATCACCCTCAACCGGCCCGATGCGCGCAACGCGATCGATCTCACGATGCGCCAGGAGCTGGTCGCCGCGCTCGACGAGGTGGAGGCCGACGCGGCCGCCCGCGTGCTGATCCTCACCGGCAGCGGCGGACACTTCTGCGCCGGCGGCGACGTCAAGACGATGCGCCAGCGTCGCCAGACGGCCGCCGAGGGCCGCGCGCGGGTGCAGATGCTGAACACGATGGTGCTGCGCCTGGTCGATTTCCCGAGGCCGACGATCGCCATGGTCGACGGCTACGCGGTGGGTGCGGGGACCAATCTGGCGCTCTGCTGCGATCTCGTCGTCGCCTCCGACCGCGCGAAGTTCGGGGAGCTCTTCAACAAGATCGGGCTCGTGCCGGACGGCGGGGGCACCTGGCTGCTGTCGCGGCTCGTCGGGCTGGCGCGCGCCAAGGAGCTCATCTTCACGGGCGACGTGTTCGACGCCGGCGAGGCTGCGCGCATCGGGCTCGTCAACCGGGTGGTGCCGGTCGGCGAGCTCGAGAAGGTGACGCGCGCGCTGGCCGAGAAGATCGCCAGCGGTCCGCCCGCCGTGTTGCGCCTGGCCAAGCACATGGTGAACCGCGCAGCCACCAGCGATCTGGCCGCTGCGCTCGACCTCGAGGCCTACTCGCAGGGGCTGGCCATCGCGAGCGACGACCACCAGGAAGGGCTCGCCGCGTTCTTCGACAAGCGCCCGCCGAAGTTCATCGGCGCGTGAGTTCTAATCCGTCGTTGGCGGTATCGTCGGCTCGGGTGCGGGCGGCGGCGGCGTCCCCTCGGTGGCGGGCGGTGGACCTGTCGGCGCCGGCGGGACCGGGAAGGGGCGCGGCCGAATCGGCGGGCCGACGCGGGGGGCGGGGCGCGCCGGCGCCGTCGGGCGCGCGGTGCCCGAGGAGCCCGGCGGCTGGGGGTTGACGATTCCGGGGGCCGGCGCCGGCGTCGTTGCCGCCGGCGGCGCGACGATGGTCGCAGGGCCGGATGGCGGCACGGCCGAGGTCGGTGGCGTTGACGCCGGCGGCTCCACCGACGGTGCGGGCGCGGGGACAGCGGTCGGTGCCGGCACGATGGGGGCGGTCGGCACCGACGGAATCGGGGGCACGCCGCTCGCCGGTCCCGGCACCGGTCCCGTCGGCGGCGGTGGAACGACGGCCGGCGGCGGCACCGGCGGAATCGGCGGCACCCCCGTCGGGGCGGGCGGCGTCACCGGGTGCGGCGCGACCGGCGCCGGCACCGCCGGCGTCGCTCCGACGGGCACGGCCGGTGCGACGGGCGTCGGCACCGGCGCGCTGGTCGGCCCGAGCGGCACGGCGCCGGGGATCTGAATCTCGCCGGTCGGCGGGGGCCCGGAGCTCGGCCCGCGGGGAGCGCTGCGGACCGCCTCGTTCAGCTCGGGCGTGGCCCGCCGCATCTCGTCGGTGATCCGGGCCGCGTCGATCGCGGTGCCGATCACCCGCGGCGTGATGAGCAGCAGCAGCTCGGTCTTCTGCACCTGCCGCTCCTTGAGCCCGAACAGGTAGCCGATGATCGGGATGTTCTTGAGGAACGGGATGCCGTTGTCGTTGATCGTCACCTGGTCCTGGATGAGCCCGCCCAGCACCAGGGTCTGACTGTTGAGCAGCACCACCGACGTCTCGGCCTCGCGCTTCACGAACGACGGGGAGTTGGTCGGGGGCACCGCGGGGCCGACGGAGTTCACCTCTTGCTTGACG
>VBPC01000191.1 GCA_005887895.1 Candidatus Rokuibacteriota bacterium | reverse complement strand
GGCAGCTCGGCGTAGACGAGCACGTGGTACTGACCCATGTGACCGGTGCCCACCACGCCGGCCCGCAGCCGTCCGTTCACCGCCATCAGTCCGCCACCCCCTCCGCGTCCGCCACCGGCTCGTCGATCCCGCCCCGCGGCGGTCCGCATATCCCGTGGCGAATCGCGCCCCCGATGAAGTCGATGAGCTCGAGCACCGGCCCGCAGGCCGGCACCTCCTCGCGAATCCGCTCCACCGCGCGCTTGGGCGCCAGCCCGCTGCGATAGAGCAGCCGGTAGGCCTCGCGCAGGGCGGTCCGGTCGGCCGCCGGGATGCCGCAGCGCCGCAGCCCGACGACGTTGACCCCGCGCACGGTGGCCGGCTGGCCCTCGACCATCATGTAGGGTGGCACGTCGGCGTTCACCTTGGCCATCCCCCCGATGTAGGCGCCGGTGCCGACGCGGGTGAACGGCACCATGCCCGTCAACCCGCCCACCGTGACGCGGTCGCCGATCTGGCAGTGGCCGGTGATGCCGGCGTAGTTGATCACGATCACCCCGTCGCCGAGCCGGCAGTCGTGGGCGACGTGGGCGAGCCCCATGACCAGGCAGTCGCGCCCGATCTCCGTCCAGCGCTCCGGCGTGGTCGCGCGATGCACGGTCACGTACTCGCGCAGCACCGTCCCGACGCCGACGCGCACGCCCGACACCGTCTCCGGCTTGAACTTGAGGTCCTGCGGGGCGCCGCCGAGCACGCAGCCGTGGCCGATCCGCGCGCGATCGGCCACCTCCACCCGCCCCTCGAGGATCACGTGGTGGCCGAGCTCGACGTCGTCGCCCAGCATCGTCTCGGCGCCCACGACCGAGTAGGCGCCGACGCTGACGCGCGCACCGAGACGGGCGCGCGGATCGACGAGCGCGGTCGGGTGGATCGCGTCACTCACGCGCGGGTCCGGTGTCGCCCAGCCGCTCGGTCAGGCGCGCCAGGCGCTGCTCGAGGGCACGCACGCGCTGCAGGAGCTCGGGCAGCCGCGTCTCGGCGACCATGATCCGCTTGGCCTGCAGCAGCGGCCGCGCCGGCGTGCCGAGGACTTTCTCGCCGGCCGCGACGCTGCTCGGGATCCCGGCCTGAGCGCCGGCGATCACGCCGTCGCCGATCGTGACGTGGTCGGCGATGCCGACCTGGCCGGCCAGCACCACACCGCGGCCGAGCCGCGAGGAGCCCGACACCCCGACCTGGGCGACCAGCAGCGAGTGCTCACCGACCTCGACGTTGTGGCCGATCTGCACGAGGTTGTCGATCTTGGTGCCGCGCCGGATGATCGTCTGCCCGAACGTGGCGCGATCGATCGTGGTGTTGGCGCCGATCTCGACGTCGTCCTCGATCAGCACCCCGCCCACCTGCGGGATCTTGCGATGGGCGCTGCCATCGAACGCGAAGCCGAACCCGTCGGCCCCGAGCACGGCGCCGGCGTGGATGGTCACGCGGCGCCCGATGCGCACGCCCTCGCGCAGGCTGACGTGCGGATAGACGACGCTGCCTTCTCCGATGTCGACGCCGGGCCCGACGTGCACGAGCGCGTGCAGCCGGACCCCGGGCCCGATCACCGCCCGGCTCTCGACAACGCAGAGCGGTCCGACGGCCGCGGTCGAATCGATCCGGGCGTCGCCGGCGACCACGGCCGTCCGATCGACGCCGGCCGGAATCGCCGCCGGGGGATGGAAGAGGCCCAGCAGATCGATCAGCGCCTGCTGGGGCGCCGGGCACTGCAGCGTCGGGCCCGGCAGGTCGGCCACGTCGTCGGGCACGAGGAAGGCGCCCGCCCGGGAGGTGCGAGCGGCGTCGTGGTGGCGCCGGTCGGTCAGGAACGAGATCTGATCGGGGCCAGCGCTCTCCAGCGGGGCCACACCGGTGACGATCCGGGCGGGATCGCCATCGAGCCGGGCGTGGAGCGCTTCCGCGAGCTCGCCGAGCGTGAACCCGGCCGGGGTCATCGTCGCTACGGTTTCTTCACGGGCGCCGCCGCCGGCGCGGGCGCCTTGGGTCCGTTCTGTCGGTCGTACTCGCGGATGACCTCGTCGGTGAGGTCGGCCTCGGCGGCGCCGTAGATGACGCCGGCGCCTCGCTTCTCCACGATGAGGTAGTAGCCCTTGTCCTTGCCAACCCGCTCGATGATGCCGGAGACCTCCTGCAGGACCTTCTGGAGCAGCGTGCTCTCCTTCTTCTCGAGCTCCTTCTGGAAGTCGTCGGCGAGCCGGGCGGCGTCGCGCCGCTTGCGCTCGAACTGCTCCTGCTTCTCGCGGCGGACCTCCGGCGTCAGGAGCGCGCCCTTCTTCTCCAGCTCCTCGCGGATCTTGTCGAGCTCCACGCGCTTGTTGTCCATCTCCTTCTGCATGCCGGCCTTGTCACGCTCGAGCGCCTCCCGAGCGGCCACACCGGCCGCCGAGCGGGCCAGCACGCGCTGGACGTCGATGAACGCGATCCGCTGCAGGCCATTGGGCGTCGCCGCGGCAGGCACGGGCGCCTGGGCCTGGGCAACGGACGTTCCCCCCAGCGCCGCCAGGGCGATGACGACGATGCTGTTCAACAGACGCTTCATCCAACTCCTCCTCAAAACGGTGCCCCGACCGAGAACTGGATCGCCCCGAAATCCTCGCGCTTGCTGCCCGGGCCGTTCGTCAGGTGCCGGTCCGGGTTGATGCCGTAATCGACGCGGATCGGGCCGAACGGCGACTGCCAGCGGATCCCGCCCCCGACGGCCTCCCGCTGGTCGGTCAGGTCGAACTTGGTCGAGAACCCGTACACGTTGCCGACGTCGATGAAGGCCGCCAGCCGGAAATTGTACGGCAGCGGGATGATGTACTCGATGTTGGCCAGATCGTAGGAGGTGCCGCCCGTCCGCTGGCCGGCGGCGTCGAACGGCGAGATCTTGCGCGACTTGAAGCTCCGCACCGTGTTGGGACCGCCGAGGTAGAAGCGCTCGAACACCGGCAGTTCGGTGCGATGGGTCAGCCCGTCCTCCGCCCACCCGAACCCGTAGCCGCCCTCCAGGCGCCCCGACAGCACGTGGCCGAACCAGAGCGGCCTGAAGTACGTCGCGGTGGCGATGGTCTTGATGAACTTCGAGTCGCCGCCGAGGCCCGCCACGTCGGTGTTGACCGAGAGCAGTCCCCCCCGCGTCGGGGCCTGGAAGTTGTCGCGGCTGTCCCGGGTGACGCCGCCGCTGACCGCCGAGGTCAGGCGCTCGCCCTTTTGCTGTATCAGCAGGGGGTCGCCCGTGACGACGTCGGTGATGTTGTCCCGCGTGAGCCGGTAGGCGGTGTTCCAGCGCCAGTACTCGAGGAACGGATGGCTCATGCGGACGTCGCCACCGAGGGTGTCGTAGGTGTACTCCGTGAAGATGCGCTTGGTGCTGAACAGGTCGAACCCGGCCGCCAGCGGCTGGTCGAACAGCCAGGGCTCGGTGAAGCTGATCTGCCCCTGCTGGGTGTTGGCGCCGGCCCGGATCCGGAGGCCGAGCTGCCAGCCGCGGCCCAGGAAGTTGTTCTGGGAGATGTCGAGGGTCCCGACGAAGCTGTCGACCGAGGAGTAGCCGCCGCCGATCGAGAAGAGGCCGGTCGGCCGCTCGGTCACTTCGACGTTCACGATGATCCGCGTCTTGTCGGTGCCCGGCTGGGTGGTGACGTTGACCGTCTCGAAGTAGCCCAGGTTGATCAGCCGCTGGCGGGCCCGCTGCATCTTCTGCAGGGTGAAGAGATCGCCCTCCACGAACGGGATCTCGCGGCGGAGGATGCGGTCCTCGCTGCGCGCGTTGCCGGTGATGTTGATGCGCTCGACGTAGACCTCGGGACCCTCGATGACCTCGATGGTCACGTCCATCATCCGGCTGGCCGCCTGGGGCTCGGTGCGCGGCAGGACGTCGGCGGAGGCGCGGCCGATGGTGCTGTAGAGGTCGGTGATCCCCCGCACCCCGTCCCGGAGCTGGCTGCGCGAGAACACGTCGCCAGACTTGAAGCCCAGCTGGCGGCGCAGCTCGCTCTCCGGCAGCAGGGTCACCCCGGTGAGCTTCAACGCGCCGACGCGGTACTGGGCGCCCTCGACGATGTCGATGATGATCGTCACCCGCGCGTTGGCGCGGTCCAGCGCGATGTCGTAGCGCTCGACCCGCATCTGCACGTAGCCGTGATCCTGGTAGAGGGCCACGATTCGCTCGATGTCCTCCTCCAGCCGCTGGCGCTGGACGGTGCCGCGCAGGACGAAGTACTGGCGCTCCCTGGTGGCCATGACCTCCTTGATCTGCTTGTCGGTCAGGCCCTTGTTGCCGTGGAACGTGATCCTGTCGATGGCGATCTTGCGCCCCTCGTTGATGGTGAAGACGACCTTGACGTCGCCGTCGCCGAACTTCTCCACCTCGGGACTGATCTGGACCTCGAAGTAGCCGTCGTCCTCGTAGGCGTCCTTGAGCTTCTCGCGCGCGCGTTGCACGTCGACCGGGTTGTAGACGCTGCCGAGCTTGAGGTCGATCTTCTCCTGCAGCTCGGTGGTGGCGAAGTGGTCGTTGCCGATGAACTCCACGTCCCGGACGAACGGCCGCTCGAGCACCACGAAGGTGACCTTCACCCCGCCCTCGAAGTCCTCGACCTTGAGCTGGACGTCGTCGAAGAACCCGAGGTTGAAGATCGAGCGAAGGTCCTCGGAGGCCTGGGAGGGATTGAAGGGCAGCCCCACCGCCGAGCGGACGCGGTTCAGGATGACCGCTTCCTGGACGCGGCGATTCCCCTCGATGGTCAGCTCCTTGATCAGGATCGGCGGAGGAGCGGGGGCGCCGGGGCGCGGCTGCGCGTCAGCCGGAGAAACGAGGAAGGCCAGCGCCGCCAAAGCGACAACGAACGGCCGCCCCACCCACCCCCGGGAGGTCACCGGCCGTCAGACTCTCGCGGTCCGGCGCTTAGTGCTCAGCAAGCTCGAGCGGCGCGTCTGCGGCCGGGGCCTGCGCTTCGCGGAACACGAAGCTGCCGCCCTCCACGTCGACCTCGACACGGGCGCTGTCGACGAGCTGGCCGCGGACGATGGCTTCCGCCAGCGGGTCCTCGATGTGCTTCTGAATGGTCCGGCGAAGCTGCCGGGCGCCGTACGTGGGATCGTAGCCCTTCTCGACCAGGGCGTTCTCCGCCGCCGGCGTGAGGATCAGTTCGATACCCTTCTCGGTGAGCTGCTTGTTGATGCGCGAGATCATCAGCCGCACGATCGACTTGATGTGCGCCTCGGACAACGGATGGAACACGATGATGTCGTCGATCCGGTTCAGGAACTCCGGCCGGAACGCGCGCTTCATCTCTTCCATCACGCGCTCTTTCATCTTGTCGTACGACTGCTCGTCGGACTCCTGGAGGAAGCCCGGCGTGGTCCGCTTGCCGATGATGCTGGTGCCGAGGTTCGACGTCATGATCAGGATGGTGTTCTTGAAGTCCACCACGTGGCCGAGCGAGTCGCTCAGGCGGCCGTCGTCGAGCACCTGCAGGAGCATGTTGAAGACGTCCGGGTGGGCCTTTTCGATCTCGTCGAACAGCACCACCGAATACGGGCGCCGGCGGACCTTCTCGGTCAGATAGCCGCCCTCCTCGTACCCCACGTAGCCGGGGGGCGCGCCGAGCAGGCGAGAGACCGAGAACTTCTCCATGTACTCCGACATGTCGACGCGGATGAGCGCGTTCTCGTCGCCGAACAGGTACTCGGCGAGGGCGCGGGCCAGCTCGGTCTTGCCGACGCCGGTCGGGCCGAGGAACACGAACGAGCCCACCGGTCGCTTGGCGTCCTTGAGGCCGGCCCGCGAGCGGCGGATGGCGCGGGCCACCGCCTTGACGGCGTCATCCTGGCCGACGATGCGGCCGTGGAGGGCGTCCTCCATCCGGGCCAGCTTCTGCGACTCCTTCTCCTCGAGCTTGGCGAGCGGGATCCCGGTCCAGCGGGAGACGATGAACTCGATGTCGTCCTCGCCGACGGACTGCACGCCCTTGCCCTTGGTGCGTTCCCACTCCCGCTTCATCTCCTCTTCGCGATGCTGGAGGACCTTTTCCTTCTCGCGGAGGGAGGCGGCCTTCTCGAACTCCTGCGCCTCGAGATACATGTCCTTCTCACGGCGCACGCGCTCGAGCTCTTTTTCGATTTCCTTCAGCTCCGCCGGCGGCGTCAGCGCCATGAGACGGGTGCGGGAGGA
Organism: Candidatus Rokuibacteriota bacterium; assembly: GCA_005887895.1. GTDB lineage: Bacteria > Methylomirabilota > Methylomirabilia > Rokubacteriales > CSP1-6 > AR5. The sequence goes on along the minus strand of VBPC01000191.1, from coordinate 2,466 downwards.
GGCCTCGTCGATCACGTCGATCGCCTTGTCGGGCAGCTGGCGATCCGTGATGTAGCGGTCGGCCAGCGTCACCGCGGCGTTGATCGCCTGCTCGGTGATCTTGACCCGGTGATGGGCCTCGTACTTGTGGCGCAGGCCCTTGATGATCTCGATCGCCTCCGGCACGCTGGGCGCCTTGACGATGACCGGCTGGAAGCGGCGCTCGAGGGCGCCGTCCTTCTCGATGTACTTGCGGTACTCGTCCAGCGTGGTGGCACCGATCGTCTGGATCTCGCCGCGGGACAGCGCCGGCTTGAGCATGTTGGAGGCGTCGATGGCGCCCTCGGCGGCGCCGGCCCCGATGAGCGTGTGCAGCTCGTCGAGGAAGAGGACGACGTTCTCCGACTGGCGGATCTCCTTCATGACTGCCTTCAGGCGCTCCTCGAACTGGCCGCGATACTTGGTGCCGGCGACCAGGGCGCCGAGGTCGAGCTGCAGGAGCCGCTTGTTCACCAGGACGTCCGGCACGTCGTGGGTGACGATCTTCTGGGCCAGGCCCTCGACGATCGCCGTCTTGCCGACGCCGGGCTCGCCGATGAGCACGGGGTTGTTCTTGGTGCGCCGGGCCAGGATCTGGATGACGCGCTCGATCTCCTGCTCGCGGCCGATCACCGGGTCGAGCTTGGTCTCGCGGGCCAGCTGGGTGAGATCGCGGGCGAACTCGTCGAGCACCGGCGTCTGCGAGCGCTTCTTCGGACGCGGGTAGTACTGGTCGCCCAGCAGCGCCAGCGTCTCCTGGCGGACCTCGTCGAGCCGCGCGCCGAGCGACTCCAGGATCTTGGCGGCGATCGACTGGCCTTCCTTCATGAGGCCCAGCAACAGGTGCTCGGTCCCGATGTAATTGTGACCGAGCTGGCGCGCCTCCTCGATCGACAGCTCGAGGACGCGCTTGGCCTGCGGGGTGAAGGGCACCTCGCCGAACGTGAGCGTCTTGGGGAAGCCGGCGAGCGCGCGCTCGACCTCGGCTTTGACGTTCTCCAGTCGGAGCCCGAGACGCTGCAGGACCGCGGTCGCGATCCCCTCACCGTCGCGGATGAGCCCGAGCAGCACGTGCTCGGTTCCGACGAAGTCGTGGCGGAAACGGCCCGCTTCTTCGCGAGCCAGGATGATGACCCGTCGCGCCCGCTCGGTGAACCGTTCGAACACTTTAAGCCCTACCCCTTTCGTCGCCCACTCGGCGCCGGTTTTTCCTGCGAAGACGGCTAGTTAGTGAAAACCGAGTTCAGTATATCCCGCGCCCCCCACCGCCGCTAGCCCTTTTTCTTCACGAGCAAGTAACTCTGCGAATCTCAAGCCATCTACACTGGCAACCCCGCGGCCGTCCCGACCGTTCCGCTCACCTCGCGCGCGCGGCCCTCCACGAGGCGATAAATGCGGTCGGCGCGACGGGCGAGGTCGGGGTTGTGGGTGGCAATCAGAAAGGCGATGCCGCGCGCGGCCTGCAACTGAAGAAAGAGATCGTAGACGACTTCGCTCGTTTTGGGGTCGAGGTTGCCCGTCGGCTCGTCGGCCAGGATCACGCGGGGTCCGTTCATGAGCGCCCGCGCCACCGCCACCCGCTGCTGCTCGCCGCCCGACAACTCGCCGGGCCGGTGATGCAGCCGGTCGCCGAGGCCGACTTCGGCCAGCGCCGCCGCCGCCCGCTCGCGGGCCTCGCCCCGTGGCTGGCGCGCGACGAGCGCGGGCAGCATCGCGTTCTCCAGCGCCGACATCTCGCCGAGGAGATTGTAGAACTGGAAGATGAAGCCGACTTCCTGGCGGCGATAGCGGGCCAGCGCGATCTCGCCCCGGGCGAAGAGATCCTCGCCGTCGAAGAGCACCCGCCCGCCGGAGGGCCGATCGAGCGCGCCGAGCACGTGCAGCAGCGTGGACTTGCCCACCCCGGAGGCGCCGATCAGCGCGACGACTTCACTCGTGTGCACGGTGACGGAGGCGCCGCGCAGGACGCGGACCACCTCGGGCCCGGTGCGAAACTCGCGCTCGAGGTCTTCGCCGACGAGCAGGGGCGGCGCCGAGTCAGGCATCCTTCGTCGTCGCCGTCGGGGCGGCTGCGCCGGGCGCAGCCGCCCGACGGTCTGGAAAGAGAGCGCGCTTGTTCATTCGTCTTTGCCGTCGGGGCGGCGCAGCCGCCCCGACGGTCTGGAAGAGAACCCGCTTACTCATATCTCAGCACGTCGACGGGGTTGAGCTTGCCGGCGCGGCGGGCGGGGACGATCGTGGCCAGGAACGACAGGACCAGCGTCACGCTGACGGTCATCAGGAAGTCGGCGGCCGACAGTCGCATCGGCAGGTAGTCGATCTGATAGACGTCGCCGGCCAGCCGGATGATCTTGTAAGTGTTCTGCACCCAGATCAGCGTCAACGCGACCAGGCTGCCGGCCAGGGTGCCCACGACGTAGATCGCCAGGCCCACCGTCAGGAAGACGG
>VBPC01000325.1 GCA_005887895.1 Candidatus Rokuibacteriota bacterium | reverse complement strand
CGCGCGCTCGCGCTGATCGTGTCAGGCCGGCCCGCCCGGCCCGCCGGGGCCGCCCGCAACACCCTCTACGCGCTGCTCACTCAGCTGAGCACCGCGGCCTTCACCGCCGCGCTCACCATCTACCTGGTCCGAGCGCTGGGGCCGCTGGAGTTCGGGATCTTCTCGCTGGCCGTGAGCGTGGGCGCGCTGGTGTTCCTGCCGTCGGACTTCGGGATCTCGAACGCGACCGCTCGTTTCATCGCGGAGCGGGCCGGGGACCGCGCGGGCATCGCCGCGCTGATGGCCGACGCCGTCCGCCTCAAGCTGATCATCAGCGGCGCGATCAGCGCGGTCCTGATCGCCCTCGCCGGTCCGATCGCGGACGCCTACGGCCAGCCGTCGCTCGCGTGGCCGATCCGCTGGGTGGCGGTCGCGGTGCTCTTCCAGAGACTCGGTCGGCGTGGGCGGCGCATCGGCGGCCGCGGCGGGGCGCGCCACCGGCTATGCGGTGGGGACCGCGGCGGCGCTCGTAGTCACCGTCCGCGCGCTCGGCCCCGCGGCGTTCCGGCGGGCACACGGGCTGGCGGACGCGCGCCGCCGGGTCGCGCGCTACGCCGGCGCGCTGTTCCTGATCGACGCCGCCTTCACGGTGGCCATCCAGGCCTCGCCGCTCCTGATCGGCGCGTTCATCGGCCCGACAGCCGTCGGCTTCTTCCAGGCGCCCGCTCGCCTGATCGTGTTCCTGCAGTACTTCGGAGGCGCGGTCGCGAGCGGAGTGGCTCCCGGGCTCGCGCGAAGGGAGGGGCACGAGCCCGAGGCGGAGACGTTCGGGAGGGCCCTCCGCTACCTGGTCGTCTTCCAGGCGCTGCTCGTCGCGCCGGCCCTGGTCTGGGCGAAGCCGATCGTCCACGTGGCGCTCGGCCACGGCTACGAGCGCTCGGCCGATGTGCTGCGCGCGCTCACCCCCTACATCTACGTCTCCGGCATGGCGGCCACGGTGGCGGTGGGCGTCAACTACCTCGGCGAGGCACGGCGGCGCGTGCCGCTGGCGCTGCTCGACGTCGCGGTCGGCGTGGGGCTCACCGCGGCGCTGCTCCCGACCATCGGGCTGCTGGGGGCCGCCTACGCGTCGGACATCGGAGCGTTCCTCTACGTGCCGCTCCACATCTGGATCATCCGCAAGTTCATCCGCCTGCCGCTGCGCCCGCTCTTCCTGGCGGCGTTGCGCGGCCTGCTGGCCGCCGCGGCCATGGCCGGGGTCCTGCTCCTGTTCGGAACGTCGCACCTGTCGGTGGTGGACTGGATCGCGGGCGCCGTGCTCGGCTTCGCCGCCTTCATCGCCGTCCTGCTCGCCACGCGCGAGGTGACGATCGCCGAGCTCGTGGCGCTTCCACGCTGGATCCAAGCGCGGAAGCGGCGCTGAAGCTTCAGTTCCGTTGCCGTCCGGCCGATGCGTTCGGTGACCTCCGGGTCGCTCCCACCATGGCCGCACGCCCGGATCCAATGCGCTTCCAGAACGTCGCCATCCCCGCGACCGCGACGCCGTCCGCACCAGAACGCACGCAGCACCAGGAATGGGACGCGCTCGCCGACCGCGTCGCGGCTCCCCCCTTCCTGCGCCCGGGCTGGATCGAGGCCTGGTGCCGCGCATACGCAAAGGCGGCTCCCACCGTGCTCGAGGTCCGGCGTGGCGGCGAGCTGGCCGGGGTCCTGCCGGTGATCCGCCGGAGGCGCGCGACCGCCGGTCCCACCAACTCCCACACCCCGCTGTTCGGCCCACTCGCCGCTGATGAGGAGGCCGCCGCGGAGCTCGCCGGGCGCGCGGTGGCGGAGCTCGGTGGGGCGCTGGTGCTGGAGCCCGTCGATCCGGCGCACCCCGCGACGGCGGCCTTCGCCGACGCCCTGCTCGAGAGCGGCCGGCTCACGCTGGCGGAGTCCCTCCGGAAGGCCCCTTACGTGGCGGTCGAGGGCAGCTTCGACGACTACCTGAAGGAGCTGTCCAAGAACCACCGCAAGCAGGTCGCCCGCCGCCGGCGACGCCTCGAGGAGGCAGGCCACGTGACCGTCGAGATCCAGACCTCCCCGCACGGCCTGGCGAGCGCGCTCGAGGACTTCGTGCAGCTTGAGTCCTCGGGGTGGAAGAGGGGGTCCGGCACGGCCATCGCCTCGCGGAGGGCGAACCGGGACTTCTACACGGAGGTGGCGCGATGGGCCGCCGAGCGCGGCTCCCTGCGGCTCTCGTTCCTGGCCCTCGACGGCCGGCCGATCGCCGCCGAGCTCGGGCTCGAGGAGGGCGGCGTCCTGTACGCGCTCAAGGGCGGTTTCGACCCGGCGTACAGCGGCTTCGGACCTGGCCAGCTGCTCACCCACGAGTCGCTCTCGCGGTGCTTCGCCGCCGGGCTCGAGTCGTACGAGTTCCTGGGGCGCGACGAGGGCTACAAGCTGGCCTGGACGAGCGCGACGCGCGAGCGGGTCCGGCTGCGGGCCTTTCCGCCCACGCTCGGCGGCCGCGTCAGCCGCCAGGCTCACCGCCGCCTCCGTCCGCTCTGGCTGCGCCTTCGCCGCGCCTGAGCACCCGCGGATACACTCCCGCGCGGGAGAGAGCCGACGCTGGCGCGCAGGAGAACCCGAGGCAGGTGGCTCGTAGCCGCGCTCGCGGCGGCTGCGCTGCTCGCGTCCGCCCAGCCCGCCTCGGGGGCGAAGACGGTGCCGACGCTCGTGCGCGACGTGCGCACCGGGCTCGACAAGCTCGGCACCCGAAAGCCCGAGCCCTCCGACATCCAGGAGTACGTCCAGCCGGACACGCAGATCGAGCCGTCGGTCGCGGTCAACCCCGCCAACCCGCGCAACGTCGTCGCCGTCTACCAGGAGGGCAGGATCGCCGACGGCGGCGATGCCACCAACGGCTACGCCACGAGCTTCGACGGCGGGAAGACCTGGCGCTTCGGCGAGCTCCCGAAGCTGACGACGTTCCCCGGCCAGGGCGGTGTGTTCG
>VBPC01000190.1 GCA_005887895.1 Candidatus Rokuibacteriota bacterium | reverse complement strand
GCGCACGATGGCGGCGGGGATGCGGTCGAGCTTGCCCATCACGGGCTCGGCGGCGGCCGCCAGCTCGTCGGCGATGGCCAGGATCGTCGCCTGCAGCGGCCGCCCGGCCGGATCGCGCTCGCCGAGATAGCTCCGCAGCGGTGCGAAGCCGGCGACCCCGATGGCGATGTTGACGAGGCCCTCGCGCCAGGGCCGGCCGAACGTGTCGGCCACGATCACGTGCACCTCGGCCCGCGTCTGGGCGCGCACGGCGTCGCGGAGCGCGCGGGCCGAGCGGTCGGGGTCCTCGGGCAGCAGCGCGACCGTGTCGGCATCGACGTTCGACTGGTCCACGCCGGCATTGGCGCAGACCCAGCCGTGATGCGTCTCGGTCACCAGCACCCCGCGATCCATTCGCACGATGCGGCGCGACTCGCGGAGGATCACCTCGATCAGCCGCGGATCGCGGCCGAGCTCGGCGGCGAACGCCGTCGCCATCGACGACGGCGCGACCTCGGAGAGTCGCAGCAGTCGCCCCTCCGACTTGGAGACGATCTTCTGGCTGATGACGAGCACGTCACCGGTCGCGACCGGCGTCCGCTGGTGCGCGGCGGCGGCGACGACCAGCCGCGCGACGTCGTCGCCCGGCCGCACCTCGCCGATGCCCTCGACACCGATGACCTCGTAGCGCGGCGGCACGCTCAACCCAGCGCGGCCGGACGCACGCCGGTCAGGCGCTCCGGCAGCCGCCACCGCACCAGCAGGTCGCGGCTCTGGGTGCCGGCGCCCTCGCCCAGCAGCGCCAGCAGGTCCTCGGGCGCGTCGACGTCGAGGCCGAGCCCGCGCAGGCGGATGACGGTCGGCGTGAGCCGCAGGAGGGCACGAACACCGCCGCCGGCGGGCCGGTCAGCGCGGCGACGAGGGCGCGGATCTCGGCGCCGGAGACGCACGGCACGTCCCCGGGAATGGTCAGGAACGCGCGCGCGCCGACGCGCGCCGCCTCGGCCTGGGCGGTGGCGACGGCCGCGGTGTGGCCACGGTTCTCGGCCTCGGCGAGCGGCTCCGCCCCGAGGCTCCGCGCGATCGCCGCCACCTCGGGCTCGCGGGTGACCACCCAGACGCGATCGACGCCGGCGCCGCCGAAGGCGCGCAGGACGTCGATCAGCATCGCGCGCGCCAGCTCGCGGCGCTCGGGACCGTCGAGCACGCGCATGAGCCGCTGCTTGGCGTTCGTGACGTCCTTGACCGGAACGGCGGCGACGATCATGCGGCCAGGGCCTTGTCCATACGCACGCAGTCTACCGCCACGGCGCTGGTGAGGCGGTGCTTCTCGCGGGCCGCGGCGCGCCAGCCCCGGTGCGCGTAGAACGTCTCGGCGTTCAGCGAGGCGCAGAGCGTCAGACGCTCGAGCCCGTGCGACCGCGCGGTCGCCTCCAGGTGGGCCAGCAGCGCCGAGCCGACGCCGGCCCCGGTCGCGTCCGGCAGGACGTAGACCGCCACGACCTCCCGGCGCTCGAGGTCGAGCTCGCCGAAGCCGACGACATCGCCGTCGCGCTCGGCCACCACCATCGAGTGCGCGCGGATCGCCCGCCGGTAGGCGTCGGCCACCAGGCGAGCGATCCACACCGTGATCTCCTGCTCGGAGTACCAGCCGGCACACAGGGCCTGGACCGAGGCGGTGTGCACGCGCCAGACCGCCGGCGCGTCCGACTCGAGCGCGGGCCGGAGCGTCACGCCGCCTCCAGGACGCCGCGGGCCAGCGCCACCTCGCCGGCGTGGTCGGTCATCACGATGTCGGCGGCGACCGCGCGGACGCCGGCGCGCTCGAGCGCCGGCGCCAGGCCCGCGTCGCGCGCGTCGATGAGCAGCGTGCGCAGCCACGGCGCGTAGGCGGCCGCGACCCCGAGCGGCGAGACGTCGAGGCCCCGCGCCTGCATGAGCCGGCCGGCCGGCCCGCTCACCGGCGCGCCGCCGACGATCGGGCTCACGCCGACGATCGGAGCCCGCGTCGACCTCAGCGCCTCGACGATGGCCGGCACCGCGAGGATCGGGCCGATCGACGTGACGGGATTCGACGGGCACACGACCACGCGGTCGGCGTCGCCGATCGCCTCCAGCACGCCGGGCGCAGGCCGCGCCATCGACGCGCCGTCGTAGTCGACCCGCACCACGTCGCCGAGCGCCTTGTCGCGCACGAAGTACTCCTGGAACGTCAGCCGCGCCTCCGTCGTGGTGATCGTCGTGCGCACCGGCTCGTCGCTCATCGGAAGAATGCGCGCCTCGACGCCGAGCCGCGCGGCCAGGCGCCCCGTCACCGCCGTCAGCGTGGCGCCGTCGCGCAGGGCCGCCGTGCGCGTCAGATGGGTGGCCAGGTCGCGATCGCCGAGGCTGAACCATGTCGGGGCGCCCAGCGCGGCCATCGCCTGCAGGGCGTGAAACGTCTCGTCGGCGCGTCCCCAGCCGCGGGCGACGTCGAGCAGGCCGGCCAGCGCGTACGTGACGGTGTCGAGATCGGGCGAGACGTGCAGCCCCCACACCTCGGTGTCATCGCCGGTGTTGCCGACGATGGTGAGGTCGCGTGGTGCGAGACAGGCGGCGAGACCGCGCAGCAGCTTGGCGGCGCCCGTGCCGCCCGCGAGCGCCGTCACCCTCATGGGCGGCGCCCGCCGCAGCTTCGCGTCCGCGATCCTATTGTGTGGGGGGCCATGTCAGGACCCGCTGGGAGGCACGCGAAACAGAGGACCGCCACGGGTCCGTCGGGGCGGTCGGAACGTGTGGGGGGTGTGGGAGGCCATGTCGGGGCCCCCGCGGCGAGTCACGCGAAACAGAGGACCGCCACGGCTCCGCCGGGGCGGTCCGAACGGTGGGGGTGTGGGCGACCATGTCGGGCCCCCCGCGGCGAGTCACGCGAAACAGAGGATCGCCACGGCTCCGCCGGGGCGATCCGAACGTGTGGGGGGTATGGGCGACCATGTCGGGCCCCCGCTACGAGTCACGCGACACAGAGGATCGCCACGGCTCCGCCGGGGCGATCCGAACGTGTGGGGGGTGTGGGGGGCCATGTCGGGGCCCCCCACTCTACTGACTCGCTTCGCGGAGCGTCCACAGCGCGGTGCCGCCGCGCCACGCGTAGAGTCCGGCGCCCGGTCGTCCTGCCAGCGCGGCCGGCAGCGCGACTTCAGGAACGGGAATGAAGCCCAGGCGGATCCAGACGCGATCGAGGCCGTGCGGGCGCGTGTAGAGCGTGGCGGCGCCGAGAGCGGTGGCGTGGTCCATGGCCGCCGTCACGAGCTGCGTGGCGATTTCCAGCGGATCGAGCGGCGAGTCCGCCGGGACCCCGGCGGTCGGCGTGTCGACGACGGGGCCGTGGAGCATCGCGGTGGTGCGATGGCGCTCGGCGACGATGACGCCGACCAGGCGCTCGCCGCCATCGTCACCGGCCATCGACGCGCCCCAGGCGAACGCGGCGTGCTCGGGCCACGGGATGGCGGCGAAGTCGAAGAGCGCGCGCGCGCCGGCCGGGTCGGCCACCGGCCGGTAGCCGACGCCTTGCCAGACCCGGGGGAGCGTCGCCGAGGCGACGGAGGGAGCGGACGACGCGTCGTCAGGTGGCGGCGGCGTCGACCGCGGGGCAGCGGGCCGGCGGGCCCCCGCCCGGCCGCCCGTCCTACTTCTTGCCAAGCACGGTGTCCTTCAGGCTCTTGGCGAGACGGAACTTGCACACGCGCTTGGCCGGGATCTTGATGGGCTCGCCGGTCTGGGGGTTGCGGCCGATGCGCGCCTTCCGGTTCGCCAGCACGAGCTTGCCGAATCCGGGAAGCACGAACGCACCGCTCTTCTTCGCCTCACGCGAGGCGAGAGCCAATGTCTCGTCGAGGACGGTCTCGATCTGTTTCTTCGAGAGGGTCGTCTTCTCGGCGAGGTGCGCCAGCGTCGCGGACTTCGTCATGGTTTTCGCCACAGGAGGCCTCCTATCGATCGGGGTGAGTATCGTGCGACGTGCATTATTACCACAGGCCAATCGACACGGCTACCGCGCCGTAAAGCGGAACTCGCCCGAGGCGATCAAGCGTCGGTAGGAGCCGAAGCGCGCTTCGGCGTCCTCCACGCGATCGAGCGGCGAGACGGGATCGTCGCCGTTCTCGAAGCGACGCAGGACGCGATAGAGGGTGTCGCGCTCGGCCGGCACGCGACCGGCGTCGCGAATCCAGCGGTGCAGCTCGGCGGGCCCGACGAGCTGGCCGTACTGGGCGCCGGCCGACGTGGAGATCGATTCGTTGATGAGCGTGCCGCCGAGGTCGTTGGCCCCGGCGTCGAGCAGCGCCTGGGCGAGCTTTGGTCCTTCCTTCACCCACGAGGCCTGGATGTTGCGGAGCACCGGTCCGAGCAGCACGCGCGCGAGGGCGTGCATGCGGATGACCTCGAGGCCGGTGGCGCCGGGACGCACGCCCGGCACCAGCGCCTTGGCGTACATCGGCGCCTCGCTGTGGATCAGCGAGAGCGGCACGAACTCGGTGAAGCCCCCGGTGTCCTTCTGGATCGAGCGCAGCAGCGCCAGGTGGCGCACCCAGTGGGCGGGCGTCTCGACGTGCCCGTACATGATGGTCGACGTCGTGCGGATGCCGAGCGCGTGCGCGCTGGTGATGACCTCCAGCCACTGGTCAACGGTGATCCGCCCGCGCGCGATGCGATCACGGATGGCCTGGTCGAGGATTTCCGCCGACGTGCCGGGCAGGGTGCCGAGGCCGGCGTCCTTCAGCTCGATCAGATAGTCCTTGATGGGCATCCCCGACCGCACGGAGCCATAGAGGACTTCCTCGGGCGAAAAGGCATGCAGATGGAGCTCGGGCAGCGCCGACTTTATAGCGCGCGTGAGGTCGATGTAGAAGCGCCCGTCGAGCTTGGGCGGCAGCCCGGCCTGGATGCAGACCTCGGTGGCGCCCAGGTCCCACGCCTCGCGGGCGCGCCGCACGACCTCCTCGATCGGCAGGAAGTAGCCCTCCTCCTCGCGGTGGTCGCGCGAGAACGCGCAGAAGCCGCAGTGCTTGATGCACACGTTGGTGAAGTTGATGTTGCGGTTCACGACATAGGTGACGGTGTCGCCGACGTGGCGCCGGCGCAGCTCGTCGGCGGTCAGCGTCAGCGCCTGCAGATCCCGGCCGGTCGTCCCGGCCAGGACGTCGGCCTCGGCTACCGAGACCTCGAGGCCGTCGAGCGCCCGCGCGAGGACCCCGCGGACGTCGCGTGAGACGCGATCGAGAGTGTCGATCAGGCTACCAGCGTCGCCAGTGCTCATGCGATTCCCTCACGAGGCCGTCGGCGTCGAGGAGCGCCGCCACGCGGGGCCGCAGCCGCTCGTCGATGAACTCGGCGCGCGTCGCGAACTCCGGATAGACCGCCAACCGCTCGCGGAAGCGATAGCCCTCGCGCTCCGTCGCCGCACGCAAGGCGCGCAGCCCCGGCCAGGGCTTCTCGGGGTTGATGTGGTCCGGCGTCAGCGGCGAGATGCCGCCCCAGTCGTTGAGCCCGGCGGCCAGCAGCCGCGGGTACACGTCCGGCGTCAAGTTCGGCGGCGCCTGGATGTTGACATCGGGCCCCAGCACGAGCCGGGCGACGGCGAGCGTGCGGAGCAGGTCGTCGAGCGTGGGCTCGGCGACGTCTTTCATGGGAATCCGCGGCTTGGCGCGAAAGTTCTGCACGATGACTTCCTGGATGTGGCCCCAGCGCTCGTGCAGGTCCCGGATCGCCACCAGCGCATCCACGCGCTCGCGCGGCGTTTCGCCGATGCCGATGAGAATGCCGGTGGTGAAGGGGATGCCGAGCTTGCCGGCCAGCGCGATCGTCTTCAGCCGGCGCGCCGGCACCTTGTCGGGCGCGTTGTCGTGGGCGAGCCCGGGCCCCAGCAGCCGCTCGGCCACCGTCTCCAGCATGATCCCCATGCTGACGTTCACCTCGCGCAGCGCCGCCAGGTCGCGCTCGCCCATCACGCCGGGATTGGCGTGCGGCAGCAGCGAGGACTCGGCGAGCGTGAGCGCGCACATCGCGCGCAGATAGCCGAGCGTGGTGCGCTGCCCGTGGCGGTGGAGGAAGGCGCGGTGCTCGGCGAACGCGGCCTCGGGCTTGTCGCCGAGCGAGAACAGCGCTTCCTTGGCGCCGACCCGGGCGCCGGCCTGCGCCAGCGCCACCACCTCGTCGGGCGTCATGGTGTGCGCGCCCGGCTCGCCGGGGTCGCGCCGGAACGTGCAGTAGCCGCAGTAATCACGACACAGCGTCGTCAGCGGCACGAACACCTTGGCCGAGAACGTCACCGTGCGCCCGCGCCCACGATCGCGCACCTCGCCCGCCCGCGCCAGCAGCTCCGGCAAAGAGGCCGCCGGCGCAGAAACAAGCTCGCACGCCTCCGCGTGAGAAATCCCGGTGGAGATCATCGAGTGCGCTTTCGCTTGCTCTTCCGCTGTTGATCCAATGTCCGACGGTTGGACGGACGTGCGGAGCCACGCCCGTCTCGGGCCAGGCCACCTGCGGTCCTGCCCGTGCTCGCGGCACCCGCAACGACACTACGATCGTCGCGGGCTCGCGCTTTCCCGACCCGCGTCGCGACGTCGTGTACGAAGCGCTCGAGGTTGTCCAGCACCGAGGGCATGTCCTGGTGCGTCGGATCCCAGACGAAGTGCGTCACGCCGAGATCCGCGTAGAGACGGATGTCGTGGATGACGTCCTCGGCGGTGCCCTGGAAGAGCGGCCGCTCGCCGGCCGGAGCCTTCATGCGCTTGGGACGCACCTCCATCGGTACCCGCACGGTCAGCGTGATCGATTCCGGATCGCGGCCCGCCTCCTTGGCCCAGGCCTCGAGCTGCCGCACGCGCGTCGCGTACGCCTCGGGCAGCAGCAACCCCGGCGGCCGCAGGATGATCGGATGCCAGCCGTCGCCGAGGCGGGCGGCGCGCCGCACCGCCGCGTCGGTGTGGCCGCCGATCCACACCGGGATGCCGTTCGGCTGCACCGGCTTGGGGAGCGCGTGCACGGCGCTCACGCTGACGTAACGGCCGCGGAAGGTGACGGGGTCGGTCGTCCATGTCTGCCGCATGCACGCGAGGTACTCGTCGGTCACCGCCCCGCGCTCCTCGAACGGCGGCGCACCGAGCGCCTCGAATTCCTCGCGCAGCCAGCCCACCCCGGCGCCGAGGATGATGCGGCCGCCGGAGAGCCGGTCGAGCGTGGCCAGCATCTTGGCGGTCACCAATGGGTGGCGATAGGGCACCACCAGGACACTGGTGCCGAGCCGCGCGCGGCGGGTCGCCCGCGCCAGCGTGCCGAGCAGCGCCAGCGGCTCCAGATAATCCTGGGCGGCGCCGCCCGGCAGCTGCCGCGTCGTCGAGTACGGATAGACGGAGCGCGCCATCGAGGCGGGCAGCACGACGTGATCGGTGACGAAGATCGACGCATACCCGAGCGCGTCGGCCCGCGCGGCCATCGTCAGGACCTGATCGGGTTTGGCCAGGGGGCCGCGGCCGGGAAGCGAGATGCCGAACTCCACGATTCCTCCGGAAAACGGACGCTCGATGACGCCCGCTCATAGTAGGCCACGCCTGCAACCATTGCAATCGGACCGTCGCAATGCGCTTCGTCGTCGCGCGCGCAGCCGTTATGCTAGAGCGACATGCCGACACCGACGAGCGGCATCGCCCTGTCGCCGACGCGCTGGCTGATGTGGGCGGTGCCCGCGTTCCTGTTCCTGATCGGCTTTTTTCATCGGGCGGCGCCCGGCGTGATCGCCCGCGACCTCATGCAGGCCTTCGGCGTGACCGGCACCACCGTCGGCCTGGTGGCGGCGACCTACTTCTACCCGTACGCGGCGCTCATGGTGCCGGCCGGCCTGCTGATCGACGCCTACGGCGCGCGGCGCGTGCTGACGCTCGGCGGCGCCGTCATGGGCGTGGGCGCGCTCGTGATGGGCGGCGCCGCCGGGACCGCCGCCCTCTTCACCGGCCGCTTTCTCGTCGGCCTCGGCGCCTCCGCGACGTTCGTCGGCACGCTGAAGATCGCCGCCGCGTGGTTTCCGGCAACGCAGTTCGGTCTGCTGGCGGCGTTGACCGCGACGGTCGGCATCGCCGGCGCGCTGACGTCCACGCTGCCGCTCGCCGCGCTCGTCGGGCTCGTCGGCTGGCGGGGCGCGCTGGCCGGCGTCGGCGTGGCGACGCTCGGCGGCGCCGCGCTGTGCCTGCTGCTCGTGCGCGATCGTCCGGCCGGCGTGCCGGCGCCGGCGGGCGCCGACGGTCTGCGCGCGGTGCTGGCGGGCGCCGGACGCGTGCTGCGCAATCCGCACACGTGGCCGCCGTTCCTCGCGTTCTTCTGTCTGTACTCGGTCCTCGCCAACCAGATGCAGTGGGTCGTGTCGTACCTGCGCGACGTGCACGGCCTCGGTCTGCGCGAGGCGGCCTCCTACGCGACGGCTCCGTCGCTGGCGCTGCTGATCGGGGCGCCACTCACGGGGCTCGCGTCCGACCGCTGGCTCGGGCGGCGCAAGACGCCATACGCCGCGCTCACCGGCGCGCAGTGCCTGCTCTGGCTCGTGTTCGTCGCGACGCTCGGCGCGCTGCCGTTGGCCGCCCTCTACCTGCTGCTGTTCGCGATGGGCCTGGCCGGCGCCGGCTTCGTCCTCGTGTGGCCGATGGGGCGCGAGGTGAACCCGCCGCACCTCGACGGCGTGGCGGTGGCGGTCGTGAACGCCGGCGGCTTCCTGGGCGCCGCCCTCACGCAGGGACCGATCGGCGCGGTGCTCGACGCGCGGTGGGCCGGGGCGTGGGCCGACGGCGCCCGTCGCTATCCGCTCGAGGCCTACCGGGACGCCTTCGCCATCTGCGCGACGTTCACCGCCGCGGCGGCGCTGCTGAGCATGCTGATGCGCGAGACCCGGGGTCGTAACATCTACACCGTGCTGCGAACGGCCCATGACGCCTGAGGCCCAGGCCGGTGCTATCATCGCCGCTGGGCGACGAACCGCCGGCCCGGCCGCGAACTTGATGAGACACCCGAATCAAGGCAGGCTCGTACCCGAGGCGGAACCTCTCGTCGCGGGGCATTCGGCGTCGCGACTTCCGGCGGCGACGGCTCCGGCCCGCCACCCGGGCCGGTAGGCGGCGCGATCATGCGGCTGGCGTCGAAGATCTTCCTGGGGTTCTCGCTGGTCATCGTCGTGCTGGCCGGCGTCGGTGTGCTGAGCCTGCGCGCGGTCGGTCGTCTGGTCTCGCTGAACCGGGAGGTCGCCAGCGAGACGCTGCCGGGGCTTCGCCTCATCGGCGGCGTGCGCGACGCGATGCTGACGCTGGCGCGTCTGGAGGCCCGGTTCACGATCCTGCGCGATCCGCGCTACGCCATGGTGTGGCGCGAGCGCGCCGACGCCGTGCGTGCGGACCTGGCGCGCCTGCGCCAGTTCGTGCACACGGAGGCGGAGGCCGGGTACCTGGCCGACGCCACCGAGAGCTTCGAGCGCTACCGCGAGGCGATCCTGGCCGAGCAGGCGCGCCTGCTGGCCGAGCGCGGCCGGCCGTCGGCGCTCGGCGAGCCAGCCGGGCGCGCGCCGGCCGAACGCGTCGAG
>VBPC01000189.1 GCA_005887895.1 Candidatus Rokuibacteriota bacterium | reverse complement strand
CTCCATCGGCTTCTGGTAGAACTTCGCCGCCTCCGGCCGGGCGTTGGCGACGAAGACGTCGAGCGTGCCGAAGCGCTGCTTGACTTCCGCGAATATCCGCCGCACGTCGTCGACGCGCGAGACGTCCGCCTGGACGATGAAGCCGTCGGCGCCGTGCTTGCGCACGCGCTCGAGCGTGTCCTTGGCCGCCGCCTCGTTGACGTAATAATGGACGGCGACCCGCGCACCGCTCTCCGCCAGCTTGAGCGCGATGCCCCGGCCGATGCCCCGCGATCCACCCGTCACCAGCGCCTGCTTTCCCTTGAGCGTCATGGCTGTCTCCTTTGCGAGGGCGGCCGCGATCACGTGCGCGACGTCCTCGGCTCGTTGAATCTCGTCCTTGCGTCCGGTCCTGACCCGCTCCACGACCCCGCGAAGGCCGCGTTCGCCCGCGACGATCCTCACGATGAACGTCAGGGGCCGATCGCTCGCGGTCATGGCTGCTCCATGCGCGTGTTCTCCCACGGGGGCCGTTCACGATCCGTCGAGGTCGGCGTTAAAAGTGACGTTGAAAAGTGGTAAGGTCCGCCCCACGAGGCGTCATGACGCGGCTCAGCCTCACGCTCCTGGGCGGCTTTCAGGCCCGGCTCGAGCCGGGCTCGGCGATCGCCCTGCCCACCCGCAAGTCCCAGGCCCTGCTCGCGTACCTCGCACTCCCCCTCGGCCGCGCGCACCCGCGCGACAAGCTCGCCGCGCTGCTCTGGGGCGGCATCCGCGAGGAGTCGGCGCGCGCGAGCCTGCGCCAGGCGCTGTTCGCGATCCGCAAGGCGGTCGGCGCCATCCCGGCCGTGCGGCAGGACGGCGACGCGCTGGCCCTGGACCCGGCGGCGGTGGAGGTGGACGCCTCGACGTTCGAGCGACTCGTGCGGGAGGGGACGCCGGCGGCGCTGGAGCACGCGGCGGCGCTCTACCAGGGGGATCTGCTCAGCGGGTTCACGGTGGACGAAGCACCGTTCGAGGAGTGGCTGCTGGGGGAGCGCGAGCGGCTGCGCGAGCTGGCGCTCGAAGGACTCGCGAAGTTGCTCGCGCGGCAGCGTGGGGCGGGTGCGACGGAGCCCGCGGTGCAGACGGCGTTGAGGCTGCTGGCGCTGGACCCGCTGCAGGAGCCGGCGCACCGCACGCTGATGCGGCTGTACGCGGATCTCGGTCGGCGCGGCGCGGCGTTGCGCCACTACCAGCACTGCGTGAGCGTGCTCGGCCGCGAGCTCGGCATCGAGCCCGAGCCGGAGACGAAGGCCCTCTACCAGGAGATCTTGCGCGAGCGCCCCGGTCGCCCGGCGTTCGCCGGCCGGGTCGTGAGCCGCTCCGGGCGGAGCGAGAGCGAGCATCGCGTGCCGGGAGCGGGCGCGGACTCTGCGCTGATCGGGCGGGCGGCCGAGCTGGACGTCCTGCGCGGTGTCCTCGACGCGGCGAGATGCGGTGCCGGTCGGGTCGTGGCCGTGCTCGGCGAGGCCGGTATCGGCAAGAGTCGGCTCGTCACCGAGCTGGCGGCCGAGGCCGCGCACGGCGGCCTGGCCGTGCTGGTGGGGCGTGCGTACGAGTCGGAACAGATCCTGCCGTTCGGCCCCTGGGTCGACGCGATGCGGGCCGGCCGCGTCGCGGACGACGCCCCGCTGCTGGAGGAGCTCGGACCCGCGCTGCGACCGGAGCTGGCTCGGTTGCTGCCGGAGATCGGCGCCGGGGCCGTGAGCGGCGCCGCCGACATCCGCCCGGTGTTCGAGAGCGTGGTCCGGCTGATCCGTCACCTCGCGGGCCGACGGCCATTGCTGGTCGTCCTCGAGGACCTTCACTGGACGGACGAGATGAGCGCGCGACTCCTGGCGTTCGTCGGCCGGCAGGTCGCCGACCGTCCCGTGCTGATCGTGACGACCGCCCGGGAGGACGAGCTCACGGATGCGCCCGGCCTGGCGCGGGCGCTCGACGAGCTTCGCCGGGGCGGCGCGCTGACCGCGCTCTCGCTGACGGCGTTGTCCCGTCCCGACACCCTCACGCTCGTGCGGACGATCGCGCGCGGCGGCGATGGCCCCGCGCTCGAGCGCCTTGCCGAGCAGGCGTGGACTGCGAGCGAGGGCAACCCCTTCGTGGCCGTCGAGACCGTGCGCGCCCATGCCGAGGGTGCAGCGGTCACGCCGGCAGGCGGCCTGGCGCTGCCTCAGCGTGTGAGCGAGATCGTCACCCGGCGGCTCGAGCGACTGTCCGAGCGTGCCCAGAGCGTCGGCGCGGTCGCGGCCGTGATCGGGCGGGAGTTCGACTTCACGCTCCTGCGCCGCGCGACCGGGCTGGACGAGGAGGACACGGCCTCCGCCGTCGAGGAGCTGGTGCGTCGTCGCATCCTGCACGGCGTCGGCGAGCGGTTCGATTTCGCGCACGACCGGATCCGGGACGCCGCCTACGCCCGGATCCTGACGCCGCGGCGCCGGCTGATCCATCGCCGCATCGCCGAGGCGATCGAGGCGCTCCACCAGGGGAACCTCGAGCCGCACGCGCTCGCGCTCGGACTGCACTACCAGAGCGCCGAGGTATGGGATCGCGCCGCGGGATACCTGCGCCAGGCCGGTGTCGCCGCGTTTCAGCGCGCCGCCAACCGGGAGGCGGTCGCCTCGCTGGAGGCGGCGCTCGAGGCGGTCGCAAAGCTCCCGGAGAGCCCCGAGCGGAGCGGGCCCGCGATCGACATCCGTGTCGACCTCGAGAACGCCCTCATGGGGCTTGGCCAGTTCCGGCGAAGCCTCGAGCGTCTGCGGGAGGCCGAAGGCCTGGCGCAGGCCGCCGGTGATCGCCGCCGGCTCGCGCGCATCTACTCGCGCATGACCTACAACCTGGGCTCGGTGGGAGAGCTGGCGGCCGCCCTCGAGACCGGAGAGCGGGCGCTGGCGCTCGCGACCGGGGAAGACGACGTCCCGACGGTGCTCGCCAGCAACGTCGTGCTGGCCCGCGCGCTCTACGGGCTCGGTGATTACCGCCGGGCCATCGAGACCGCCCGGCGCAACGATGTCCTCCGTCTGCGCTCGGATGACCCGCACGGGCCGCCCAACGTGGCGTTCGCGCGAATCTGGTCCGTGCTGGCGATGGCCGAGATCGGCGACTTCCAGGAGGGCAGCCGGATCGGCGAGGACGTCGTGCGGGCGGCCGCGGCTCACGGCCGGCGGCACGAGGAAGTCTGGGCGCGCCTGGGACTCGGCCGGCTCTACGTCGTTCAAGGCGCGTACGAGAGCGCGATCGTCGTGCTCGAGGCGTCGTTGCCGCTCTGCGAGACCAGCAGCGACCTCGCCGTCTACTTCTCGCGCACGGCGTCGTCGCTCGGCGAGGCGTACGCGAGGTCGGGGCGGATCACGGAAGGCTTGACGCTGCTCGACCGGGCCGCCGGCCACGCCGACACGCTCGGATTCAGCTACAGCCAGGCGCTCGTGCTCGGCATGCTCGGCGCCGGCCGCCTGCTCGCCGGGGACGTCGCGGCTGCCGCCGAGCCCGCGGCCTCGGGGCTGCAACTCGCCCGGCGTTTCGGCCAGCGTGGCTGGGAGGCGTGGGCGCTGCGCCTGCTTGCCGACGTGGCCGCGCAAGCCGCGCCGTTCGATCTCGCGGTCGCCGAAGGGCACTTCGCCGAGGCGACGGCGCTCGCCGGTGCCCTCGGCATGCGTCCGCTGCTCGCGCACTGTCGGCTGGGACAGGGCACCGCCTATGCGCGTGCGGGGGACAAGGAGCGGGCCCAGGCGGAGATCGAGGCGGCGCTCGCGGAGTACCGCGTGATGGACATGCCGTCCTGGGTCGCCCGGGCGGAGACGGCCTCCCGCGGTCGGGCGTAACGCCTGTCGGGCCGTCGCGGCGGAGCCGTGACGGGGCTCTGTATACTCGCGCCATGAGCTTCGTCAGCCACGTCGAGTGCACGATCTGCGGCCACCGTCACGACGCCAAGCAGCGGCTCGCCGTGTGCGAGCAGTGCGGCCAGATGCTGGCGGTTCGCTACGATCTCGAGGGCGTCAGGGCCGCCGTGAGCAAGGACGCGCTGCGCCAGCGCCCGCCGGGCATGTATCGCTTTCGCGAGCTGACCCCGCTGGACGACGGCGAGATCCCGGTGACGCTCGGCGAAGGCGGCACCCCGCTGCTCGCGCTGCCGCGCCTCGCCGCGCACTTCGGCCTGCGTCAGCTCTGGGGCAAGGACGAGGGTCAGAACCCGACCGGCTCGTTCAAGGCGCGCGGGCTCGGCATGGCGATCACGAAGGCGCGCACGCTCGGCGCGCGCGGGTTCATCATTCCCTCGGCGGGCAACGCCGGCGGCGCCGCCGCCGTCTACGCGGCGCGCTGCGGGCTGCCGTGCGCGGTGATCGTGCCGCGCGCCACGCCGCCGGCGGCGGTGGCCGAAGCGGCGATTGCCGGGGCGCGAGTGTTCACGATCGACGGCACGATTGCCACGGCGGGCAAGGTGGTCGCGAGGGTGGCGCCGGAGATCGGCTGGTTCGATCTCTCCACGCTGAAGGAACCGTACCGGCTCGAGGGCAAGAAGACGATGGGGCTCGAGCTGGCGGAGCAGCTCGACTGGACACCGCCCGACTGGCTCCTCTATCCCACCGGCGGCGGCACCGGCCTGGTCGGGATCCCGAAAGGCTACGACGAGCTGCGCGCGATGGGCTGGGTCAGCGGCCTCGGACCGCGCTACGTCGCGGTCCAGGGCGAGGGCTGCGCGCCGGTGGTGGATGCCTTCCGGGCCGGGGCGGAAACGACCACGCCGGTGGAGAATCCCGCCATGGTGGCGTCCGGGCTGCGCGTGCCGTCACCGTTCGCCGGGCGCCAGATGCTGACGATCCTGCGCGACAGCGGCGGCGATGCCATCGCGGTGAGCGAGCGGGCCGTCGCCGAGGCCCAGCGGCTGCTGGCGCGGCTGGAAGGCCTCTGGACCTCGCCGGAGGGCGCCGCGCTGGTCGCCGCGCTCGGCAGCATGAAGGACCGGGCGCAGCTCCCTGCCGACGCTCGCGTCGTCATCATGCTCACCGGAAGCGGCATCAAGTACTCGCCGCCGGAGCTGCCGACGCCGATGGACCTGGCGGGCACACCGCAGGACGTCCACTCGCAAGTAATCGCAGCGTTGTCGCGCGCCTAGCAAGCGGCACGGGCGTGGCGCAGCGCCGGTGCCCGTGCCTTTTCAATATGGTAGCATTCCGTCCACCGCATCGCTGGTCCAGGAGGCCGGGTCAATGACGATCGAAATCGGCAAGCTCCGCAACGTCGGTGTCGTTGGTCATGGCGGGGTGGGCAAGACCTCGATGGTCGAGGCCATGCTGTTCGCGGCCGGCGCCGTCACCCGACTGGGCAAGGTGGATGACGGCACCACCACCACCGACTTCGACCCCGACGAGATCAAGCGGAAGATCTCGATCAACACGTCCGTGGCGTACTGCGACTACAAGGGCCATCACGTCAACTTCGTCGACACGCCCGGGTACGGCGACTTCATCTCCGACGCCCGGGCCGGCCTCTCCGTCGTCGAGGCGGCGGTGGTGGTCGTCGACGCGGTCGCCGGCGTCCAGGTGCAGACCGAGAAGGTCTGGAAGTTCGCCTCGGAGTTCGAGCTGCCGCGCGCGATCGTCGTCAACCGACTCGACCGCGAGCGCGCCGACTTCTTCCGCACGCTGGACTCGCTGGGGCGGCGGCTCAAGGGCCGCATCGTGCCCGTGCACATTCCGGTCGGCGAGGAGTCGGGGTTCCGCGGCTACGTCGATCTCGTCACCCAGAAGGCCACGCTGTTCGCCGACGGCAAGCCCTCGGAGCAGCCGGTGCCGGCCGAGGCCGCCGACCGCGTGAAGGAGTGGCGGGAGAAGCTGGTCGAGGCCGCCGCCGAGACCGACGACGATCTCCTGGCCAAGTATCTCGAGGAGGGCTCGCTGGCCGAGGCCGAGATGCTCAAGGCGCTGCGATCCGGCATCGCGCAGGGCAAGATCGTGCCGGTGCTGTGCGGCGCGGCCACCAGGGGCATCGGCAGCCACGCGCTGCTCGACCTCATCATCCACGAGTTCCCGTCCCCCGCCGATCGGGCCGAGGTCGGCGGCACCGACCTCAAGGCCAAGCAGGCCGGGACTCGCGCCGCCGAGGCCAAGGCCCCGGTGAGTGCGCTGGTGTTCAAGACCCTGGCGGATCCCCACCTCGGCAAGCTCTCGCTCTTCCGGGTGTACTCCGGCACCCTGCGCAGCGATGCCACGCTGCTCAATCCGGCCCGGGGCGCCAAGGAGCGGATGGGCCACATCTCCTGGCTGCAGGGCAAGACGCAGAAGAACGTGGACGCCCTCGGCCCCGGCGAGATCGGCGTGGTGCCCAAGCTGAAGGACACCGCCACCGGCGACACGCTGTGCGACGAGGCGCATCCGTTCGAGCTGCCGCGGATCACGTTCCCGGAGCCGGCCATCAACTTCGCCGTCCAGCCCAAGAGCCGCGGCGACGAGGACAAGATCTCCAGCGCGCTGGCTCGCATCGCCGAGGAGGACCCGACCGTCCACCACCACTTCGACCCGGAGACGAAGCAGCTCCTCATCTCCGGCGTCGGCAGCATGCACGTCGAGATGACCGTCGAGCGCATGAAGCGCAAGTACAACGTGGACGTCACGCTGCTGCCGCCGCGGATCCCGTACAAGGAGACGGTGAAGGGGCGGGCAGAGGGGCAGGGCAAGTACAAGAAGCAGACGGGCGGGCGCGGCCAGTACGGCGACACCTGGCTGCGCGTGGAACCGCTGGCGCGCGGCGGCGGCTTCGAGTTCGTCGACGACATCTTCGGCGGCGCGGTGCCCCGCAACTTCATCCCCTCGGTGGAGAAGGGCGTCCGCGAATGCATGAAGAAAGGGATCCTGGCCGGCTACCCGATCGTGGACATGAAGGTCTCGCTCTACGACGGCTCCTACCACGACGTCGATTCGTCGGACATGGCGTTCCAGATCGCGGCGTCCCTGGGCCTGCAGAAGGTCTTCATGGACGCGCATCCGATCCTGCTGGAGCCGATCATGAACGTCGAGGTGACCACGCCGGCCGACGTGGCCGGCGACATCATCGGCGACCTCAACTCGCGCCGCGGCCGCATCAACGGCATGGAGCCGACCGGCGAGACCGCGGTGGTGCGGGCCTCCGTCCCCATGGCCGAGATGCTCACCTACGAGTCCAGCCTGAGGTCCATGACCGGCGGCCGCGGCGGCTACGCGATGGAGTTCTCGCACTACGAAGAAGTGCCCGCGTTCCTGGCCGACAAGATCGTGAAGGAAGCGAAAGCGGAAAAAGAGAAGGCCGAGAAGCACTGAGGCGGCGCCCGCGCGCGGCCGCGGGCGTGTCAGCGTCCCCGGATCGAGACACGTTGTAGAATAGGCGCCGTGATCTTCCAGCAGCTCGTGAACGAGGACTCCGGCTGCCTGAGCTATCTCATCGGTTGCAGCGAGGCCGGGCAGGCGGTCGTCGTCGATCCCGGCCGCGACCGCGTCGACGAGTACCTGCGCGTCGCCCGCAAGAAGGGCCTGCGCATCGCCCACATCCTCGAGACGCACACGCACGCCGACCACATCTCCGGCAACCGCGACCTCGCCGCCGCCACCCGGGCGCCGATCCACGTCCACCACGCGGCCGGGGTCGTGTTCGAGCACGAGGCCGTCCGCGACGGCGACACGCTCCGGGTCGGCAACGTCGAGCTGCGCGTCGCGCACACGCCGGGCCACACGCCGGATTCGATCTCCGTCTTGGTGACCGACCACTCGCGCAGCGCGGAGCCGTGGTTCGTCCTCACCGGCGATCTCCTCTTCGTCGGCTCGGTCGGGCGGCCGGACCTCGGCGGCGCCACCGCGGCCGAGGACATCTGGGACAGCCTGCGCCGCGTGCTGATGCCGCTCGACGACCTCGTGGAGATCTACCCGGCCCACGGCGCCGGCTCCTCGTGCGGCAAGGCGATGTCGGCCAAGGCGGGCTCCACGATCGGCTTCGAGCGCCGCTTCAATCCGGCGTTCCGCTACGACGACAAGCGCGCGTTCGTCGACTTCATCATGGCCGGCATCCCGCCCAAGCCGGCCGCATTCGAGAAGATCGTGGCCAAGAACCGGGGGCTGGCGCCGCTGGTCTCGGCCAAGCCGCGGCCGTACTCGGCGCGGGAAGCGAAGGAGGCCCTCGCGCAGGGCGCCGGCGTGCTCGACCTCCGCGACTCCGCGGATTTCGGCGAAGGGCACGTGCCCGGCAGTCTCAACGTGTGGATCGACAGCCCGCAGTTCGCCGAGCGCGTGGCCGGGATGGCTCCGGCCGGCGCCCCTGGGGCATGGTGGAGTGGCGCAGCGAGGGATTCCCGGTCGAGACCGTGCCGCAGATCACGGTGCACGACGTCGCCGCCTGGCTCGAGCAGGGCACGGACGTCGTCGTCCTCGACGTGCGCGAGGCCTCGGAATGGGACGACGGTCACATCGAGCCGGCGCTGCACCTGCCGATGTTCGAGGCGGTGAGCCGCCGGGCCGAGCTGCCCGCGGGCCGTCCCGTCGCCGTGCTCTGCGCGGGGGGCTTGCGCTCGAGCACGGTCATCAGCGCCCTGCAGCGGCACGGCGTGGGCGCGCTGCACAACGTCACCGGCGGCATGTCGGCGTGGGTCAAGGCGGGCTATGGCGTCACCCGCCGCGCGGCGCCGCCGTCGACGAAGGCGCCGGCGTCCACCGGCGTCCCGCTCGTCGACTGCCGCGGGCTGTCGTGCCCGTGGCCGAGCATGAAGCTCGCCAAGGCCATCGTCGAGGTCGCGCCGGGGGCGACCGTCGAGGTACTCGCCACCGACCCGGGCGCGCCGGCTGACGTCGAGACCTTTACCCGGCGCACGGGCCACCGCATCGTCGAACGGTCGGAATCGGGCGGGGTCCTTCGCTTCGTCGTCCAGCGCGCGCAGTGATCGGGGGCTGATGGGCGCAGCGCTGTCGGGCCAGTACGCGGCCGTGTTCGGTCGCCCGTGGCCGGTGTGGGGCGCCGCGGTCCTCGTCGCCACCGTCAACGTCTTCCTCTTCGCCTTCGATCGTCCGTGGACCGCGTCCGACGGCGCGCGCAACTGGGGCGACTGGGTGCTGACCGGCCTCGGCCTCGCGCACCGCCCCGACCTCGTCGCGCCCTGGCTCTACTCCGGCTCGCTGCTCAACGTGGGCGTGCTGCTGGGCGGGCTCACGGCGGCGCTGCTCAGCCGCGAGTTCGCGATCCGGGTGCCGCCGCGCGGCGAAGCGGTCAAGGGGGTGGGCGGCGGCCTCCTGATGGGCGCGGGCGCGATGCTGGCGTTCGGGTGCAACATCGGCGGCTTCTTCTCGGCGGTCAGCGCGCTGAGCCTGTCCGGGTTCGCCATGATGCTCGGGCTCGGCCTCGGCGCCTTCCTCGGCCTGCGCTACCTGCTGTGGGAGCTGGTCCGCAAGCCGACCTGGTCGAGCGGCCCGGCGCGCGTCTACGCCGCGCCGGCCGCGAACGTGCCGAGCCGCCAGCCGCTGGCCGGCGTGCTGCTGGCGGCGCTGCTGCTGGCGACGCCGTTTCTCTACGCGCGCACGGGCTATCATGCCCAGGGCATCTTCCTGCTGTTCGGCGTCGTCTTCGGGGTGATCTTCCAGCGCTCGCGCTTCTGTCTCGTGCGCGCCTTCCGCGAGCCGTTCATGACCGGGGACGCGGAGCACACGCGCGCGGCCGCGCTCGCCCTGGCGGTCAGCGTGCTCGGCTTCGCCATCCTGAAATTCGCCGACCTCAAGGACAAGGGCGACTGGGTCTTCCCCGGAGCCGGCGTCGGCGCCCTCGCCGGCGGCACCCTGTTCGGCGTCGGCATGACGCTGGCGGGCGGCTGCGGCGCCGGCTCCATCTGGCGGGCCGGCGAGGGCCAGGTGAAGCTCTGGCTCACGCTCGTGACGTTCGCGCTGGGCGCCTCGCTGACGCGCCTGGCCCTCGTGCAGACGGGCGCCCTGCAGAAGCTGGGCTGGGCGGTGTTCCTGCCCTCGGCCCTCGGCTGGGGTGCGAGCCTCGTGCTGACGCTGGCGATCCTCGCCGTGTGGGCCCTCCTCGCCACCTGGAACGAGGACGCCCGCATCGTCAGCAGCCTCGAGTGAATCGAGCCCAACTCTGCTACGTTACCGGCGGCGAGGGGAGGACCCGATGACATCACCGGTGTTGTCACGCCGGCACTTCCTGAAAGTCTCCGGGACCGGTCTCGGCGCGCTGGCCGTCGCGGCCTGCGCCAGCACCAAGGGTGAGATCGACCCCAAGGCGAGCCGTCGCGTGATCGTCGTTGGCGGCGGCTGGGGCGGCGCCACCGCCGCCAAGTACGTGCGGCTGGCGGACCCCTCGATCGAGGTCGTGCTGCTGGAGCCGAACGCCCGGTTCGTGTCCTGTCCGTTCAGCAACCTCGTGCTCAGCGGCCAGCGGGCGATCGGCAGCCTGACGTTCGGCTACGGCGGACTCCGCGAGTACGGCGTCAAGATGCGCCAGCAGGCGGCCGCCGCGATCGAGCCGGACGCGCGGCGCGTGCGCGTCGGCGACGGCTACCTCGGCTACGACCGCCTGATCGTCGCGCCCGGTGTCGACTTCCTGCTCGACCAGGTCGAGGGACTCGCCGGCGCCCAGGACACCGTGCTGCACGCCTGGAAGGCGGGACCGCAGACGGTCGAGCTCGGCCGTCAGCTCCGCGCGATGCCGGACGGCGGCGTGTTCGTGCTGACGATCCCGCCGGTCGCCTACCGGTGCCCGCCGGGGCCCTACGAGCGGATCTGCCAGGTGGCGTGGTACCTCAAGGCCCGGAAGCCGAAGTCGAAGCTGATCGTGCTCGACGCCAATCCGAACATCGTCTCCAAGGCGGCGCTCTTCCGCGAGGCGTGGAAGGCATATCCGAACATCGACTATCGCGGCTCGAACAAGGTCGTGAAGGTCGACCCCGCTGCCCGCGAGGTCACGACGGAGCTCGGCGAGCGCGTGAAGTACGACGTCGTCAACCTCATCCCGCCGCAGCGCGCGGGCGCCATCGCGGTCCAGGCCGATCTCGTCGGCGCCGACAAGCGCTGGTGCGAGGTCGATCACGTCACCTACGAGTCGCTCAAGCACCGCACGGTCCACGTGGTCGGCGACGCGACGACCGGCCTGCCGGTGCCGAAGTCGGGCACGATGGCCAATGCGATGGGCAAGATCTGCGCGAACGCGGTCGCGAGCGTCATGAACGGCCGGCCGGCGCCGGAAGTGCCGCCGGTGAACACGTGCTACTCGTGGGTCAGCGACCGGGAGGCGATCGCGGTCGTCAACGCGTACAAGATCGACGGCGGCAAGGTCGTGCAGGTCGAGCAGAAGCTCTCGCCCGCCCAGTCCACGCTCTACGCCCGGCATGCCGAGGGCTGGGCGAAGTCGATCTGGGGGGACATCCTCGGCGCCGTCGGCGGGGTCCTGCTGGTCGTGGGCGTGGCGGCCACGCCGGCCGCGGCGGGACCGCTGCTCGACAAGCCCGGTTACGCCAAGGCGGTGACGTGCTCGGCCTGTCACGGCACCGCGGGCAACAGCCGGTCGGACGCGGTGCCGATCCTCGCCGGCGTCGACCCCGCGTACTTCAAGAAGGCCATCGAGGACTACGCGAGCGGCAAGCGCCTGTCGGCGGAGATGGAGCCGTTCGCCAAGCAGGTGAAGATCCTCGGCGTGGACGAGATCGCGGCGTACTTCGCCACCCAGCCGCGCGAGGCGACGCCGGTGCACGTGGATCGCGGCGCCGCCGAGCGCGGCCGCGCGATCGCCGCGCAGTGCGCCAACTGCCACGGCGCCGAGGGCCAGGGCGACCCGGCCAAGCTGGTGCCGCGGATCGCCGGGCAGCCGGCGGGCTACATCCGCAACCAGCTCATGCTGTTCAAGACCGACAAGCGCAGCCCCGGCGACGAGCCGCTCACCAAGATGAAGGCGGTCCTGAAGCCGATGCTCGAGGGCACGCTGGACGACGTGGCCGCGTATTACGCGAGCCTGAGGTAGCGTCGACGGCGTGATCTTTCTTCTCGTCCTGGTGGCGCTGAGCCTGGGCGGTGCATTCGTCTCGGGCCTCGTCGGAGTCGGCGGCGCCGTCGTCATGATCCCGCTGCTCCTCTACGTGCCGCCGCTG
>VBPC01000188.1 GCA_005887895.1 Candidatus Rokuibacteriota bacterium | reverse complement strand
GCGCGTTGTCGACGAAGTGCCGGCGCACGCCCTCGCTGTCGGCCCCGTCGAAGTTGATGGCGTTGCCCCACGGCGTGCGGTAGCGATCGGTGAAGTACGGACCGAACTCGCCGAGGTAGTTGCCCTCCGGGCCGAGGTGGTTGTAGACGACGTCCAGGAAGACGCTGAGGCCGTGGGCATGGGCGGCGTCGACCAGCCGGCGCAGGCCGCGGGGGCCGCCGTAGGTCGACTGCGGTGCGTAGAGATGGACGCCGTCGTACCCCCAGTTGCGCGAGCCGGGGAACTCGGCGACCGGCATGATCTCGATCGCGGTGATGCCGAGGTCCACCAGGTGCGGCAGGTGCGGGATGACGGCCTCGAAGGTCCCGGCCGCGGTGAAGGTCCCGACGTGGAGCTCGTAGAAGACCAGGTCGGTCAGGGCGTGGCCGCGGAAGCCCTGGTCGGTCCACGGGAACCGGCTGGGGTCGACGACGACCGACGGGCCGTGGACCCCCTCCGGCTGAAACCGGGAGACCGGATCGGGCCGGTACCGCTCGCCGTCCAGGCGGTACTGATAGCGACTGGCCGCGGAGACACCCGCCACCAATCGCTCGAACACGCCGTCGTCCCGCGGCGTGAGCGCCTCCGGCTTGCGGCCCTCGAGGATCACGTCGACGCCGCGGCACCGCGGCGCCCACACCCGGAACGTCGTCCCGCCCTCCTGGAGGATGGCGCCGAGATGAAGGCTTGCGCCCAGGGACTTCATACGGTCCAATGACCCTTGGTCGCCAGCGGAAAAGCGCCCGGCTCGAGGTGAAAGGTACCCGCGGATGAGCTACCCGTTCTCACTGGTCCTCCATACCCATCTTCCAATGGTGGTCAATCACGGCCGCTGGCCGCACGGCAGCGACTGGCTGAACGAGGCCACCTTCGAGTGCTATCTGCCGCTGCTGGAGGCCGCCCACCGCCTCGTCGCCGACGGCCTGTCGCCGAAGTGGACGATCAACCTCTCGCCGGTGCTGACCGAGCAGCTCGCCTCCCCCGAATTCCAGAAGGAGCTGTCGTTCTACTACGAGAACGTGCGGCGGGCGTGCGTCGAGAGCCGCGAGTTCTTCGCCGCCCTCGACGAGCAGCAGATCGTGGCGCTCACCTACTTCTGGGAGGAGTTCTACGAGCGGATGTGGGAGCTGCACCGCCGCATCGGCGGCGATATTCCCGGAACGTTCGCCGATCTGCAGCGCGGCGGCCACCTGGAGATCATCACGTGCGCGGCCACCCATGGGTATCTGCCGCTGCTGTCTCGCGACGAGTCGATCCACCTGCAGCTCCGCACCGCCGTCGAGTCGCACCAGCGGCACTTCGGCCGGACGCCGCACGGCATCTGGCTGCCGGAGTGCGCGTACCGCCCGCGCTACGAGTGGACGCCGCCCACCGGCCCCGACCGCGGGCGCGACCGGCGGATGCGGCCGGGCATCGAGGAGCTGCTGGCCGCCCACGGTCTCGAGTACTTCGTCGCCGACTCGCACCTGGTGGCGGCCGGCCAGCCGGTGTTCCTCTACCGCGACTACCTGCCCATGCGCACGGAGGTCGGCCACGAGCCGACGCCGATGCCAGTCGCCGCCCCCCGCACGCCCTATCATCCGTATCGCGTCGCCTCGCGCGGCGGCACCGGCACCGCCATCGCGTTCATCCGCGATCCCCGCTCGACGCTGCAGGTGTGGAGCCGCGATAACGGCTATCCCGGCGAGTTCCAGTATCTCGAGTTCCACAAGAAGCACTTCCCGGGCGGCCTCCGCTTCTGGCGCATCACCGACTCCTCCGGCGATCTCGGCCGCAAGCAGGTCTACGATCCCAAGATCGCCGCCGAGAAGGTCGGACTGCAGGCCACCCACTTCGTCGGCGTGGTGCGCGAGACGATCGATCAGAACCGCGACAGCATCGGCGCCCTCGTGTGCTCGCCGTACGACTCCGAGCTCTTCGGCCACTGGTGGTTCGAGGGCCCGCTGTGGCTCGAGCACGTGGCCCGCGAGATGTACCGCGCGGGCGTGCAGCCCATGACGCTGGCCGAGGCGCGGCAGGCGGTGAAGCCCCAGGGCCCGCTGTCGCTGCCCGAAGGCCCGTGGGGCGAGGGCGGCGACCATCGCGTGTGGCTCAACGGCGACACCGAGTGGACGTGGGATCGCGTGTACTCGGCCGAGAAGGAGTGGGTCGAGCACCTGCGGGCCGGCGACGGCGGCAATGCCGAGCTGCGGCGCGTGCTCAACCAGACCTCGCGGGAGCTGCTGCTGCTGCAGTCGTCCGACTGGCAGTTCCTGATCACGACCGGCGCCGCCCGTGACTACGCCGAGCGCCGGGTGGCCGAGCACTACGCCGAGTTCAAGCGGCTGAGCGAGATGGCCAACACGCTGCGCTCGGGCGAGCCGCTGTCGATCGAGGCGGCCAACACGCTGCGGCGGCTGGAGCGCGAGGACTTCATCTTCCCCGACCTCGATCTCAAGTGGGCGGAGGCGCCGACCCCCTAGATGGCCAGACGTCGCGCGCGGGTCCTCGGGATGATCATGGCGGGCGGCAAGGGCGAGCGCCTGCATCCCCTGACGCGCGATCGGTCGAAGCCGGCGGTGCCGTTCGGCGGCCGCTACCGCATCGTGGATTTCGTGCTCTCGAACTTCGTCAACTCCGAGATGGCGGCCCTCTACGTGCTCGTGCAGTACAAATCACAATCGCTGATCGAGCACCTGCGCCAGGCCTGGCGCACGTCCGGCATTCTTCCGGACTATTTCATCACGGTCGTTCCTCCTCAGATGCGGTTCGGGCCGGCCTGGTACCGCGGCACCGCCGACGCGGTGTTGCAGAATCTCAACGTCGTGGACGACTTCAATCCCGACATCGTGGCGATCTTCGGCGCCGATCACGTCTACCGGATGGACATCAACCAGATGCTCGTCTTCCACGAGGAGTCGGGGGCCGACGTCACCGTGGCCGCCCGCCCGGTGCCCCGGCGCGAGGCCACGCAGTTCGGCGTGCTGGAGATCGACCGTACCGGCCGCGTGGTGAACTTCGAGGAGAAGCCGGCCCGGCCCACGCCCATGCCGACCGATCCCGAGCGCTGTCTGGTCTCGCTGGGCAACTATCTGTTCTCGCGCCAGGCCCTGGTCGACGCGCTGCTGGCCGACGCCCGCCGCTCGACCGATCACGACTTCGGTCGCTCGATCATCCCGGAGCTGGTGCCGACCGGGCGCGTGTACGCCTACGACTTCCAGTCCAACGAGGTGCCCGGCGTGAAACCTTACGAGGAGCACGGCTACTGGCGGGACGTCGGCACCGTGCAGGCGTACTGGGACGCGCACATGGACCTGCTCGGCGAGTCGCCGCGCTTCGATCTCGACAACCGCTGGTGGCCGATTCGCACCGGGCAGCATCCGGGGCCACCGGCGCGCTTCATCGGCGGCGAGGTCGACAACGTGCACGTGGGCGAGGCGTCGCTGATCAAGCGCGCCACGATCCGCAACTCGATCCTCGGCCGCTCGGTCTGGGTCAACGAGGGCGCGTTGATCGAGGACTCGATCGTCATGGACCACACCACGGTCGGCAAGGGCGCGCGTCTCAAGCGCGCCATCGTCGATCGCTTCAACATCATCCCGGCCGACAGTGAGATCGGCGTGGACCCGGTCATCGACCGGCGGCGACACTTCGTCGATCCGTCGGGCATCGTCGTGGTCCCCAGGGGCGGACGCCGCGAGTTCCTGCTGGGGCTGGAGGAGTTCTAGAGGAGCATCTGCTGTGGCCGCTCCGCGCGCCATCGTCATCCACGGACACTTCTACCAGCCGCCGCGCGAGAACCCCTGGCTGGAGGCGGTGGAAGTGCAGGATTCGGCCGCGCCGTTCCACGACTGGAACGAGCGCATCACCGCCGAGTGCTACGCGCCGAACACCGCCGCCCGCCGGGTCGACGACTCCAACCGCATCCTGGACATCGTCAACAACTTCGAGGGTATCTCGTTCGACGTCGGCCCCACGCTCTTCGCGTGGCTGGTCCGCCAGGCCCCTGGTG
This sequence comes from Candidatus Rokuibacteriota bacterium, assembly GCA_005887895.1. GTDB lineage: Bacteria > Methylomirabilota > Methylomirabilia > Rokubacteriales > CSP1-6 > AR5. The sequence continues at coordinate 4,412 of VBPC01000188.1, read as the reverse complement.
TCGCCGCCCGGATCGTCGAGGCCGACCGCGCCAGCGTGGCCGCGCGCGGTCACGGCAACGCCATCGCGCAGGTCTACAACCACCAGATCATGCCGCTCGCCTCGCGGGCGGACAAGGTCACCCAGGTGCGCTGGGGGCTCGCCGATTTCCGCCTGCGGTTCGGCCGCGAGGCCGAGGGCATGTGGCTGCCGGAGACGGCCGTCGACGACGAGACGCTCGAGGTGCTGGCGGAGGCCGGCGTGCGCTTCACGATCCTGGCCCCGGCCCAGGCCTGGCGCGTGCGCGCGCTCGGCAACGACGCGTGGCACACCGTCAACGACGCCATCGATCCGAGCCGGCCGTATCTCTGGCGCGGCTCGCGCGGGCTGTCGCTGGCGATCTTCTTCTACGACGGCCCGGTCTCGCGCGCCATCGCCTTCGAGCACCTGCTGCAGGGCTCCGAGCGGCTGGTCGCGCGGCTGCGGGCCGGCTTCGCACCGGAGCGCGACTGGCCGCAGCTCGTGCACTGCGCCACCGACGGCGAGTCGTACGGCCACCACAGCCGGTTCGGCGAGATGGCGCTGGCCGCGGCCCTGCAGCAGCTCGAGGCCGACGAGAGCGTGTCGCTGACCAATTACGGCGCGTTCCTGGCCGCCTATCCGCCCACCCACGAGGTGCAGATCCACGAGGCCACCTCGTGGTCGTGCAGCCACGGCGTCGAGCGCTGGCGCGCCGACTGCGGCTGCCGCGTGCGCGGCGACTGGCACCAGCGCTGGCGCGCGCCGCTGCGCGAAGCGCTCGACTGGCTGCGCGACCAGGTCGATCCGTTCTTCGAGGCGCGGGCCGGCGCGCTCCTCAAGGATCCGTGGGAGGCACGCGACGAGTACGTCGGCGTCGTCCTCGACCGCCGCCGCGAGCGGCTCGAGCGGTTCCTGGCCGCGCATCAGCGGGTGCCGCTCGAGCCGGCCGCCCGGCTGGAAGTCCGCCGCCTGCTCGAGCTGCAGCGCAACCGGCTGCTCATGTACACCTCGTGCGGCTGGTTCTTCGACGAGATCTCCGGCCTCGAGCCCGTGCAGATCCTGAGGTACGCGTCGATGACGCTGCAGTACCTGCGCGATCTCGGCGGCGGTCACCTCGAGCCGGAGTTCGAGGAGCGCCTGGCCAAGGCCCCCAGCAACCTCGCGGCCTACGGCGACGGCGCCGAGGTCTACCGGCGGCTGGTGGCGCCGGCCGTCGTCGACCTGCGCCGCGTGGTCGCCCACTTCGCGATCACCGACCTCATCGACGCCCATCCCGATGACGCCGTGTACGCCTACCGGGTCCGGCGGCTCGACGAGGCGCGCGAGGCCTACGGCGCCACCGCGCTGCGCATCGGCCACGTCGAGGTGCAGTCGGAAATCACCGGCGAGGCGCGCGAGGCGACCTTCGCGCTGCTGCACTTCGGCGGCCACGATTTTTCGTGTGCGCTGCAGGCGTGGGAAGGGCGGGCGGCCTACGAGCGCATGAAGACGGATCTGCTACGGCGCTACGCCCGCTACTCGCTGGCCGACATGGTGCGCGGCATCGACGAGTACTTCCGCGGCGAGGCGTTCGGGCTGCCGCACCTGTTCCTCGAGGAACGCCGGCGCGTGCTGGCGCGGGTCATCGGCACGGTGCTGGAGAAGCACGAGGAGACGTACCGCCGGATCTGGGAGGAGAACCGCAAGCTCGTGCGCTACCTCCGCCAGGCCGACGCGCCGATCCCCGAGGCGCTGGCGATCGTCGCCCGTCACGTGCTCGAGCAGGAGGCGCTCGCCGAGCTGGGCCGGCTCGAGGGGCCGGGCCCGCTGCCCGAGCGCGTGTACGAGCTGGTGTCGGAGGCGCTCGCGCTCGGCCTCACGCTCGACCTGGCCCCGGCCAAGACGCATCTGCAGGCGGTCGTCGATCGGGCGCTGGACGCCGTGGCCGTCGCGCCGACCGCCGAGGGCGTCGCCGACGCCTGCCGGCTGGTGGCCGACGCGCGCGCCGTGGGGCTGCGGTTCGGTCTCTGGGGCACGCAGAACCGCTTCTTCGAGATCTGGCGGGCGCGGCTCGAGGCGCGCGCCACGCTCGTCCCGCTGGCGACCGAGCTCGGCTTCAAGCTCGCCCTGGAGGCGCCGTGATGCGGGTGCCGCTGGCGACCTACCGCCTGCAGCTCGCCCGGCATCTGACGCTCGACGACGCCACCGCGCTGCTGCCCTATCTGCAGGCGCTCGGCGTGAGCGACTGCTACACCTCTCCCTTCTTCGAGACGTCATCGCAGGACAGCCACGGCTACGACGTCAACGACCACAACGCCATCCGCGGCGAGATCGGCGGCGAGAGCGCGTTCCGGCGCTTCGCCGAGGGCCTGCGCCGCCTCGACATGGGGCTGCTGATCGACCTGGTGCCGAACCACATGGGCATCGCCGGGAACCGCAACGCGCGCTGGCTGGAGGTGCTGGAGAGCGGCGCCGCCTCGCCGTCGGCGATCTACTTCGACATCGACTGGGCGCCGGTCAAGGTCGAGCTGAAGGACAAGGTGCTGCTGCCGATCCTGGGCGATCACTACGGCACCGTGCTCGACTCCGGCCAGCTGACGCTGACGCTGGCCGACGGGGGCTTCTGCGTCCGCTACTACGAGACCGTGCTGCCGATCGCGCCGCGCACCTGGTCGCGCATCCTCGGCCTCGGGCTGGCCGACCTGCAGGCCAGGCTCGGCGCCGAGCATCCGGATCTGCTGGAGCTGAAGTCGCTGATCAGCTGGTTCACGACGATCCCGCCGCGGAGCGAGGCCGATGCCGAGCTGGCCGGCGCGCGCCGGCGCGAGGTCACCCTCGGTCGCAAGCGCCTCGCCGCCCTGCTCGATCAGGCCCCGGTCATCCGCGAGTTCGTCGAGGCCAACGTGCGCGCGTTGAACGGCACGCCGGGCGACCCGCGCAGCTTCGATGCGCTCGACGCGCTGCTCGACGAGCAGGCCTATCGCGTCGCCTTCTGGCGCGTGGCCGGCGAGGAGATCAACTACCGGCGCTTCTTCGACATCAACGAGCTGGCCGCGATCCGCATGGAAGTCCCCGAGGTCTTCGCCGAGACGCACCGGCTGGTGTTCCGGCTGGTGAGCGAGGGCGTCGTCACCGGCCTGCGGGTGGACCATCCCGACGGGCTGTACGCGCCGGCCGAGTACTTCCAGCGGCTGCAGCGCGGCTGTGCGCGCGCGCTCGGGCGTGACGACGACTTCTACGTCGTCGCCGAGAAGATCCTGGCGCCGGGGGAGCACCTGCCGGAGGGCTGGCCGACCGCCGGCACCACCGGCTACGAGTTCCTCAACCTCGTCAACGGCGTGTTCGTCGACCGCGCCCAGGCCCGGGCACTGGAGCAGGTCTACGCGCGGATGATCAAGGTGCGGCCGCCGTTCTCGGACGTCGTCTACGAGTGCAAGCGGCTCATCATGGAGACCTCGATGGCGGCCGAGCTCAACATGCTCAGCCATCGGCTGAACCGCATCTCCGAGAAGCACCGCTCCTCGCGCGACTTCACCCTCGCCAGCCTCACCACCGCGCTGCGGGAGATCATCGCCGCCTTCCCCGTCTACCGGACCTACGTCGGCGACCCTCCGCTCAGCCCGGCGCCGCCCGACGACCGCGACCGCGAGTACATCGCGCGAGCGGTCGCCCACGCCAAGCGGCGGACGCCGACGCTGAACGCCTCGGTCTACGACTGGGTCCACGACGTACTGACGCTGTGCTTCCCCGACTGGGCCAGCGACCAGGACTGCGCCGAGCGCGTGGACTTCGTGCGGAGCTTCCAGCAGATCACCGGCCCGGTGACCGCCAAGGGTTACGAGGACACCGTGCTCTATCGCTTCAACCGGCTCGTCTCCCTCAACGAGGTCGGCGGCGATCCGAGCCGCTTCGGCACCGCGCTCGGCGAGTTCCACGCCGAGAACGTCGAGCGGCGGCGGCGCTCACCGCACGCCCTGTCGGCGACGGCCACCCACGACACCAAGCGCGGCGAGGACGTGCGCACGCGCATCAACGTGCTGTCGGAGATCCCGGCCGAGTGGCGGGCGCGGGTGGCGGCCTGGCAACGGCTGAACCGCAAGCACCGCACCGCGGTCGACGGCCAGCCGACGCCCGGCGCCAACACGGAGTACCTCGTCTACCAGACGCTGGTGGGTGCCTGGCCCATCGACGTCGAGCGCTTCCGCGCGTACCTCGCCAAGGCGGTGCGCGAGGCCAAGGTGCACACCTCGTGGATCAACCCCAACGCCCGCTACGACGAGGCGATCGCGAAGTTCGCCGAGGCGATCCTCGATCCCGGCCGCTCGGCGGCGTTCCTCGACGACTTCGTGCCGTTCCAGGCGCGCGTCGCCCACTTCGGGGCGCTGAGCTCGCTCGGCCAGACGCTGATCAAGCTCACCGCGCCCGGCGTCCCCG
>VBPC01000334.1 GCA_005887895.1 Candidatus Rokuibacteriota bacterium | reverse complement strand
GATCGTGGAGGTGAAGGAAACCATCCCGGCCCCGATGAAGGACATCCGGCATGCCGCCCACCACTGAGACGATCCTCGGCGTCTTCGCCCACGTCGACACGACAGTGCGGGCCCTGGAGGAGCTGAAGGCGAAGGGCTACCACGACCTCAGCGTGTACACGCCGGTGCCCGTCCACGAGATCGAGGAGGTGGTGGAGCGCGATCGGCCGGTGAGCAAGGTGCGCATCTTCACGCTCCTCGGCGGTCTCACCGGGCTGGCGTCCGGCTGGATCCTCACCGCCTGGTCGTCGCTCAAGTGGGGCCTGGTCGTGGGCGGCAAGCCGCCGATCGGGCTGCCGGTGAGCCCGCCCTACGTGATCATCATGTTCGAGCTGATGATCCTCTTCGGCGGCATCGCCTCCGTCATCGGCATGATCTCGCTGGGCCGGCTGCCGCGCTTCCGACCCTCGCCGAGCTTCGACCCCCGGTTCACGGGTGACCGGTTCGGCGTGGCCGTCCACTGCGCGGCCGAGCGAACCGCCTCCGTGCGCGACATCCTGCGCTCCGCCGGCGCCGAGGAGGTCCGCGGGTGAAATACGTCTTCCTGCTCGTCCTGCTGATCATCGCCTCCGCCGGGGCGCTGCTGGGCGGCGCCGTCGCCTATCGCTGGGTGCACAACATGACGCAGACGGTGCGGATCGTTCCCGGCGAGCGCATCTTCGCGATGCCGAGCGGCGTGGTGCCGCGCGGTACCACGCCGATCATCCCCAAGGAGCAGCGGGAGGTGGCCGCCCGCCAGCCGAACCCGATCAAGGCGACCGAGTCGTCGCTGACGGTCGGCCGCCAGCACTACCAGACCTTCTGCGTGCCGTGTCACGGACCGGCGGCCAAGGGCGGAGTGTCCGGCCCGGTGGCCACCAAGTTCATCCCGACGCCCGATCTGACCAACGCCGAGCTGCAGCGGCAGCGCACCGACGGGTACTGGCACAGCTACATCGTGGCCGGCGGTGCGGTGATGCCGTCCTACGGGGAGGCGCTGTCGTCGCAGGAGGCCTGGCACATCGTGAACTACCTCCGCTCGCTGGCGCAGAAATGACGATGCTGTGGGGCGTCCTGGCGCTGGTGGGCGCGGCCGCCTTCGTGACGGCCTCCGACTGGCCGCGGGCGTGGTCCATCTACCTCGTCAATCTCGTGTTCTGGTCTGGGCTGGCGGTGACGGGCCCGGCCATCGCCGCCATGATGCAGCTCACGGAGGCCCGCTGGTCCCCGAGCGTGCGGCGCCTGTCGCTGACGACCATCGGCTTCCTGCCGGTCTCGTTCGGGCTGATCGTCGCGCTGTTCGCCGGTCGCGCGGTGCTCTATCCGTGGGTCACCACGCCGGTGCCGGTGAAGGCGGCCTGGCTCAACGTGCCCTTCTTCTTTGGCCGCAACGTCGTCCTGGCGCTGGTGTGCTTCGCGACCTGCTACGCGTTCGCCGCCGCGCTCCTGCGCGAGTCGGTGCCGCCGGGCGACGAGCGCGACCGCGCCCACCGCAACCGGCTGGCCGTCGCCGTGCTGTTCCTCTGGATCGTCACGGTCTCGCTGTGGGGCTTCGACTTCGTGATGGCGCTCGACCCGATCTGGTACTCGGGCCTCTTCGGCGGCTACTTCGTGGTCAGCTCGCTCTACACGGCCTTCTGCCTGCTGGCGATCCTGACGATCCGCGCCAACACGCGCGGCATCGCCTCGATCCCGCCGGCCGCCGTGCAGGACGTCGCCAAGCTGCAGTTCGCCATGTCGATCATGTGGATGTACTTCTTCTGGTCGCAATATCTGGTGATCTGGTACGGCAACGTCCCCGTCGAGACGCGCTTCTTCGTCCGGCGGTTCTTCGTGCAGCCGTGGAACACGGTGGCCTGGTTCGTGCTGATCGTCGGCTGGCTGATCCCCTTCGCGTACCTGCTCAAGCGGCTGACCGGCCGGCCGCCCCAGCGCCACGGCCCGCTGTTCATCGTGGCGCTGTTCGGGCTCATCGCGATCTTCCTCGAGCGGGTGCTGGTGGTGTTCCCGTCCGTCTCGGCGCAGAGCCGGCTGCCGTTCGGGCTGCGCGACCTGGCGATCACCGTCGGATTCTTGTCGCTGTTCGCCCTCTCGCGGCGGTGGTTCATGGGGCGCTACAAGCCGGTCCTCAACCTGCCCCACACCGGTCACTAACCCACCGTTCGTGCCTTCGAGCCCGGCCGGGCGCCGACGGCGAGCGGGGGTCCGGCGGGGCCATCTTCGACCACGAGGCCCGCGGTGTAGATCCGGCTGTGGAACTTCGGAACGTGGCGCGTGTCTGGTGGGGCGGGGGGACGGGTCTCGGGATGCCCCCACCGCATCCCGCCCGCCGCCTCCCTCTCATCCACGCCCTCACGCCACCCGCGGTGTAAAGTAGCGCCGTATGTTGAGCGTCGAAGACGCGCTTGAGGCGATTCTTTCTCGCATCTCGGCCCTGGGGGCGGAGCGCGTCGACGTCTTGGCGTCGCTGGGGCGCACGTTGGCGGAGGCCATCGTCTCCCGTCGGGTCATTCCGCCGTGGGCG
>VBPC01000187.1 GCA_005887895.1 Candidatus Rokuibacteriota bacterium | reverse complement strand
CGACCCACGGGCGTGGCCACTGGGGCCGGCCGGTTTCTGGGAGAGCTTCACGCTGCCCGACGTGCTGCAGCACCGCGCCTTCATGGCGCTCATCATCGCCTTCGGCGTGTTCGAGTGGATGGTGCGCACCGGCCGCCTGCCGCGCCGGCCGTGGGGCCACGTCTTCCCGTTGCTGGCCGCCGTCGGTTGCGGCCTGCTGCTCACGCACTCGCACGCCACGTTCAATCTGAAGGACGAATTCCTGGGCGAGGTGACGCACGCGCCGCTCGGCATCCTCGGCGGCTTCGTCGCCTGGGGCCGCTGGGTCGAGGTACGGCTGCCGGCGTCCGGGCAGGGCGCCGGCTGGCTGTCGACGCTCTGCCTGAGCGCGGTCGGGCTCCTGCTCCTGGTGTATCGCGAGCCGTGAGCGATGCGGGCATAATGAGCGGGATGCTCGCAGGGCATGCCACGTCGGAGGGCGCGTCGCGATACGTGCAGCGGTTCGCGGGCCGGATACCGGTCGAGCACTTCCGCGAGCTTCCCGGCGGCGTGCGGGTCTCGACGATCGGCCTCGGGACCTATCTGGGCCGCGAGGACGACGCCACCGACGCGCTCTACCAGAAGGCGATCGGGCGCGTGCTCGAGCGCGGCGTCAACCTGCTCGACACCGCGGTGAACTATCGCCACCAGCGCAGCGAGCGCATCATTGGCGCGGCGCTCGCGGCCGCCGTCGGCCGCGGCGAGCTGAGCCGGGAGGAGGTCGTGATCGCGACCAAGGGCGGCTTCATCCCGTTCGATGCCGAGGTGCCCGCCGATCCGGGCGCGTACTTCCAGGCCACCTACGTGCGATCGGGTATCATCCAGCCGGGTGACGTCGTCATCCCGAGACGCAGCTCGACGAGCTGAGCCGCCCGGAGTTCCTCAAGCGCATCCGCGAAGCCTTCGCCGCGCTCGAGGCCGCGATCGGCGAGGGCAAGCTGCGGCTCTACGGCGCCGCCACCTGGAACGGCTTTCGCGCCGATCCCGGCGAGCCCGGCTACCTGTCGCTGCCCGAGCTGTTCGAGGTCGCCCGCGAGGTGGGCGGGCCCGACCATCACTTCCGGGTCGTGCAGCTTCCGTACAATCTCGCGATGCCGGAGGCGTTCACGCGCGCCAACCAGAAAGTGGACGGGGTGTTCGTCAGCACGCTGGAGGCGGCGCGGCGGCTCGGCGTGTACGTGATGGCGTCGGCCTCGGTCTACCAGGGGCAGCTCACGCGTGGCCTGCCGCCGGTGGTGACCGACTACCTCCCGGGACTCTCCACCGACGCCCAGCGCGCGATCCAGTTCGTACGCTCCACGCCGGGGATCGGCACCGCGCTCGTCGGGATGAAGACGCTGGCCCACGTCGAGGACAACATGGCCGCCGCCGCGGTGGCGCCGATGGCCTGGGAGCAGTTCAAGCACCTCTTCAGCGAGGCCTGACCTTGCGGACATCGCAGGCGTCGGGTAGGGTGACCGCCGGGATCACGCTCGAAACCGATTGGCAGCGGGCCCTGGGCGTTCGGCCGAGCGCGTCGGCGGTCATCTTCGATCGTCGCCGTCGGCTCCTTCTGCAGCAGCGCTCCGACGGCGGGCAGTGGGGGCTGCCCGGCGGCTCCGTCGAGATCGGCGAGTCCGTGAGCCAGGCTGTGATCCGCGAAGTGCGCGAGGAGACCGGGCTCGAGGTCGGCGTCCGTCGCCTCATCGGCGTGTACTCCGAGCCCGACAGGCAGATCGTCCGCTATCCAGATGGCAACGTGTGGCACTACGTGAACCTGTGCTTCGAGTGCGTGGTGCGCGGCGGCCAGCTCACGACGTGCGACGAGACGCTCGCCCTGCGCTGGGTGGAGCTCCCGCGCCTGCCGGCCACGCTGCTTCCCAATCACCGCATCCGAATCCGCGACGCGCGCAGCCGGCGCGTCGCGGCATTCGTCCGATAAGGAGGGTCGAGGAGTGATACGACGGATTCATCACGTCGGAATCGTGGTGAAGCGTCTGACCGAGGCCTATGCCTTCTACCGCGACGTCCTCGGGCTGCCGCTCGTGCGGGAGGCCCAGCTCGCCGATCAGGGCGTGCGCGCCGCGCTGCTCGCCGCCGGCGACAGCGAGATCGAGCTGCTGGAGCCGCTGGGTCCGTCGACGCCGGTCGGGCGCTTCCTGGCCCGGCGCGGTGAAGGCCTGCATCATCTGTGCTTCGAGACGCCCGACGTCGGCGCCTCGCTGGTCGTGCTCAAGGACCGCGGCGTCGAGCTGCTCGACACCGCGCCGCGCCCGGGCCTGGCCGGGCAGATCGGCTTCCTTCATCCGCGCGCCTGCTCGGGCGTGCTGGTGGAGCTGGCGACGCCGCCGGGGCCGACGATCGAGGAGCCGTCGGCGCTGCGCCTCAAGCGCCTCGTCATCGGCGCCGAGGACGTGCGGGCCACGGCCGGCATCTTCCAGTCGCTGTTCGGCTTCCCGGAAGTCGCGATGAACGGCGGTCCCCGCACGATGCTGGCGGTGGGACGCGGCACGCTCCTGGTGGTGCCCGCCCACGAGGTCGGCGGCACCGCCGGCATGGTGGCGCTATCGTGCGTCGCCGAGGACTTCTCCGCGCTGACGGCATCGTTGCGAAAGGCCGGCACCCCGCGCCTCGACGGCACCGGCGAGGTGACGGTCGAGCCCGCCGGCAGTCACGGAGTCCACCTCCACATCAGCCGCTACACGTTCCCGTAGACATGGGGGCCCCGACATGGCCCCCAAACCCCCAACTGTTCGTCGCGCCCCGGCGCAGCCGTGGCGCTCCTCTGCCACGCGCGGGGACCCGACATGCGGAAATCAGAACGGGTCGGGCGCGGAGGCGATGGCGTCGAGGTCGCGACGGGAGTAGGAGCCGAGGCTGCGGAAGTCGAGGTCGGTGTAGTTCTTGATCCAGCGCATCGCGATCTTCGTGGACTTGCGGTAGCGCTCCTGCACGGCGGCCTCGTCCGGGCGCCGCTGCAGGATGTCGTCCAGCTCGCCCTGCACGAGCTGCTTGACGAGGGCGAAGTCGTGCGTCGCCGCCGGGCCCTCGGTCGTGCGGGCGGCGTGACGGATGCGCTGGGCGATCTGGGCCACCGACATCCGGCCGGTCGCCAGGTCCTCCATCAGCGCGGGGTGAACGCCCGGCTTGCCCTCCAGGCTGTCGATGCCCTTGGCCCCGCGGCCGTTCAGCCAGCCCTCCACGTACTCGATCAGCATCCGCGCGTTGCGCCGGGTCCCCTCGAGCGTGATGGGACCGGCCGGCACCTCGAGCTTCACCGGATAGCTGTCGGGATTCGCCATCTGGGCGGTCGGCTTCCAGCCCGAGCCGACGAGCTGGCGGAACGGATCGGCCGCCGTCTTCATGTGGAAGATGTGCGCGACCCACGCGCGGATGAACCCCTGCGCCGCTTCCCACTCCTTGTCCTTGCGGATTGCCTCGGCGGCGGCGCGGTTGACCTCGGGGTCGGGATTGGGCAGGGCCGTCGCCATGCCGCCGATCGGCACCGCGCCGCGCTTGAGGCAGATCGCCACCAGCCGCCGGAAGATGTTGGCCAGGAACGGCGTCGTCTTGATGTCCACGCCGAAGCGGTCCGGCCACACCGCCTTCGGATCGCCCATCACGTACTCGAACATCGAGGCCTTGAGGTCCCAGCGGGCCGCGTTGAGGCCGGCCGCATAGGGGCCGAGCTCGTACAGCATCTCCTCCATCTCGTAGACGCACGGCAGCGATTCCACCAGCACGATGGCGCGGATCGTGGCGTCGCGCAGCCACGGCAGGCGCTCGCGGCTCAGGTCGAAGAGGTCGCGGTAGATCCGCGCCTCCGGCGCGAACTCCAGCTTGGGCAGATAGAAGTAGATGCCCTGACCGCGCTCGGCCTGGGCGCGACCGGCGTGGAAGAGCGTCAGCGCGGTGCCGAGCACGGCGGCGTTCACCGGGCGGCCGTCGATGGTGACGTCGGGCTCGTCGAGGTGCAGGCCGCGCTCGCGGTGCATGAAGAACGGCAGCTCGCCCTCGGCGATCCGGTACTCGCGGTTGCGCTCGCGATCGCGGTAGTAGAGCTCGCGCTGCACCGCCGCCACCCGGTTGTGGGCGGCCCGCACGGTGTCGACGAGGCGATGGCCGCCGGAGTCCTCGTCGTCGTCGAGGTCCCCCTCGGCGCGCTCGCCTTCCGGGCCGGGGTTCAGCGCGTTGATGAACATCGAGGTGATCGAGCAGGGACCGGAGATCTCGATGCCGGGCTTGCGCAGATCGGCCGGCACCGGCGGCACCTTCCAGTCGCCGGTGGTGGCGGGGCCGCGCGGGGGATGGGTGGGCAGCGCGCCCTGGGTGACGGCCCGGCGCACTGCCTCCGCCCGGTGGGACAGCACGGTCCGGATCGGCGCTCCCAGCCGGTCGTGCAGCGCCAGCAAGTAATCGACGAACGTGGCCGTGAAGAGCGCGTCGGCGCCCTCCACCGCCTCGTAGCGAAATCGAGCGGGCTGGGCCATGGAATCTCCTGGAGCCTCGGGCAGATTTGCGCGCTCCATTTCGCATGGGCGCCGCGCGGCTGTCAATGGCAGAATGCCGGCGACGGCGCCGGCCGCCCGGTGGCTGCGGCGAGACCATGCGAAACGAGAAGCGTCGCGTCGGCGTGCGTGTGCGCGGGGTGGGCAGCGGCCGCAAGCTGCGGCGCGCGCTCGCCCGCGGCGGCAGCGGGCCGGCCCGGGCGCTGAACACCGTGCTCGGCGGCTGGGACGGGGTGCGCATCACGCCGATGTTCGGGCGCTGGAGCTACTTCGTCGGCGAGCGGCTCTTCGCGTGCTTCCCGCTACGCGACAAGGACCGCGACCTCTGGATCCGGCTCGGCCCCGACGATCAGCGGCGCGCGCTGCGCGAGCCCGACATCCGCCCGCACCGTCGCTTCGCGCGCAGCGGCTGGGTCGAGCTGCTCGTCGAGAGCGAGGCCGACGTGCCGCGCGCCCTGCGCTGGCTCGGGCGGGCGCGGGCGGTGGCGCGGCGGGAGACGCCGCCGGCCAGCGAGATCGCGCCGTGAGCCGTCCGATCAGCGAGCTGGCCGAGCGCTTCTGGTCGGGGGCCGTGCCGCCGGGCCAGCTCTGGAAACCGACCGGGCAGGTCGAGGAGATGGCGGACGGCGTCTTCTTCCTGCACACGTTCGCCAACATGACGGTCGACGCGGCGCCGGTGGTGGCGGCGATCTACACCCACGGTCATGCCGACCACGCCCTCGGCCTGCCGCCGTTCCTGGCCGAGGCGCGCGAGCGCGGCCGGCCACGGCCGCGCATCGTCGGCCACCGTAACGTGGCCGCGCGGTTCGCGCGCTATCGGCGCACCCACGGCTACAACGCGCTCATCAACGCCCGCCAGTTCGGGATCGCGCCGACGTGGCCCCAGGACTACGACGCGCCCGATCTCGTCTACGACACCACGCTCACGTTCACCGCCGGCGAGGTCGGCCTCGCGCTCACCCACGCCCGCGGCGAGACCGACGATCACACGTGGATCTGGTGGGCCGAGCGGCGCATCCTGTGGACCGGCGATCAGTTCATCTGGGTCGCGCCCAATGCCGGCACCCCGCAGAAGGTCCAGCGCTACGCGGGCGAGTGGGCGGCGTCACTCCGGGACATGCGGATGCGCGAGCCGGAGCTGCTGATTCCCGGCCACGGCGTGCCGATCGTCGGCCGCGCCCGCGTCGCCCAGGCGCTCGACGACGCCGCCGAGTGGCTGGAGACGCGCGAGCGCGAGACGCGCTCGCGCGCATGAACGCGGGCGCGACGGCGGCCGGGGATCTTGCGCTGGCCGGTCATCTGGTCGACTGGGCCGTTGCCGCCGACCCCGACGCGCGTGCCGCCCACGAGTCGGCCGTGCGGGGGGGGTGGCCCCGGTCCCCGCGCAATGACACGTACGGTGTATAAGGAGACGCGCGGCCTCAGCCGCGAGCGGTCGCGACCTCGGGCGGCGGGCCGGCGGCCCTCGCGCGGCGCTCGATCTCCGGAATGTTCACGAGCGGCACCAGCAGCCATGCCGCGGCCGTCATCGCCGCCGAGATGAGCACGAGCGGGGTATAGCCGATGTAGTCGTAGAGATATCCGCCGGTGACCTGCGAGCCCTGGGTGCCGAGGTTGTAGACCGACATCAGCAGGGCGAAGAACGTTCCCTCGGCGTGCTTGGGACAGGCCTTGGCCGCGAGGTCGAGGAAGGCGAGCTGGGTGACCATGCCGACGCCACCGAACAGGGTGTCGATGATCAGGGCCGAGGTGGCGTCGCGATAGAGCAGGTAGGCCAGCGTGCTCACCACCCCCACGCCGATCGAGGCGACGATGATCCGCTGGAGCGAGACCTTGCGCGACAGCGAGGCGTACAGGACGGCGCCGACGATCGAGGCGCCGGCCGTGAGCGAGCCGAGCAGCCCGATGAACTGCTGGCTGAACTTCAGCGTGTCGGTCTGGAAGTAGAACAGCGGGATCCCGATCGACGGGCTGAAGGTCCAGAAGAAGAGGAAGCCCGCCACGATCCACATCGTCCGGTCGCTCACCGCCAGGCGGATGCCGCGCCACGCCTCCCGCAGCTCCTCGCGGCCGGACCTGGCCGGCGGCTCGTGGATGAAGAGCGCGCCCATCACGGCGGCCACGAACGGAAACGCGGCCGCGACCACGAAGGCGCCCTGCAGATTGCGGTGCTCGGCGAAGTAGCCGCCGACCGCGCCGACCAGGATGGTCGCCAGGTTGATGGCGGCCCATTGCACGGATTGAAAGGCCCCCGTCAGCCCGAGCGGCTTGCCGTTCTCCACCATCATCGCGTCGGTGAGGACGTCGGTGAACGCGATGCCGAGGCCCATGGTCATGATGAGCAGAGCCAGCGTCCAGTAGGTCGGCGCGTCCTGCAGGGCCAGCACGAGGCCGGCCGCCGTCGCCAGCCCGCACGTGAGCAGGAAGTAGCTCTGGCGCCGGCGGCCGAAGAGTGGCACCGCGTCCGAGAGCAGGCCGTAGAGCGGCTTGATGACCCACGGCACCAGCGTGATCGTCCCGAACGTGCCGACCTGGGCCGCCGACAGCCCCAGCCGCTCTTTCAGCGTGAGCGTCACCGGCTGGACAGACACGTAGTACATGCCCTGCGAGAAGTAGACGACCGCGAACAGCATGGCGAGGCGGCGCGCGTCCTCGCTGCGGAAGGGGTGCAGACGATTCAGCCACGCCTTCAATTTATTCGGGGGCGATGTCGGGACCCCCCATCTAATGCACGGGCAGGATTTCGGCGCGCTCCGGGCGGATCGCCGGCGGCGGCGCCGTGCGTCGTTGCAGTCGCAGCAACACGGGCAGGACGATCAGGGCGGCCACCAGGCTGGCCGACGTGCCGAGGGTCAGCAGCAGGCCCAGCCCGTAGATACCCTGATGATCGGCCAGCATGAGGCTGCCGAAGCCGGTCACAGTGGTGAGCCCGGCCACCAGCACGCCCATGATCGTGGAGCGCGCGATGAGCGGCCCCCCGTGGTCGCGCCCCTCGATGAAGCGCATGACGATGTTGAGCCCGTACTCGGAGGCCGCGCCGAGGATGAGCGGCAGGCCGAAGACGTTGCCGAGGTTGAACTTCAGGTCGAAGACGTACATCAGCCCGGCGGTCCAGACCATGCCGAAGGCCAGCGGCGACAGCGCCAGCAGCGTCTCCCGCGCGCGCCGGAGCATCAACGCGGTCAGCCCACCGACCAGGATGATCGCGTAGAGCGTGCCCTGCTTGTAGGCGCGCTCCATGAGGCGGATGGCCTCGTAGGTGATGATCGGCGTGCCGGTGACGTCCGGATCCACCGTGCGCAGCTCGGCCACGAAGCGGGCGGCGCCGTCGCGGTCCCAGATGTTCACGGCCGGATGGATCTGCAGCAGGAAGCGCCCGCGCTCGCTGATGAACTTGCTCTTGATCTCCGGCGGGACGTCGTCGAGGCCGATCATGCGCGGGTTCAGGTTGCCCTGCAGGCGCTGGAAGCTCGAGACGAAGTCGCGGTAGACCTGCAGCTGCAGCAGCGCCAGCGCGGCCTCGGCGTCGGCGCGGTCGGTCTGCCGCAGCTTGATCAGCAGGCGGCCGATGTCCTCGGCCACCCGGGTGAGCTCGAGCTGGGTGTCGCCGGGCGGGGCCTCGCCGGCGGCGATCTCGAAGCGGCGCTTGAGCGTCTCCAGCGCCGTCGCCAGGCGGTCGGGGTCGACCGGCATCGGCCGGCTCACGCGCACCGGCGCCACGATCGGCGCGAAGTCCGCGATGATCTTCTGCTTCTCGGCCTGCTCGTCGGGGATCAACAGCAGCGCCGAGTCGACCTCGGAGACCGTGGCCAGCTTGCGGAAGGCCCGTTGCCGGGCGCGCAGCTCGTCGAGCGTGTCCGCGCTCGACAGTGCCGCGAACCCCGACCGGCCGGAGGTCGCCAGGATCTTCTTCTCCCACACGACGGACTCGGTGCCGTGGGCCTGGAGGTTGAGCAGGTTGTAGTCGAAGCGCACCGCGCCGAGCGCCAGCGCGGCCGCCGCTGCCAGCACGCCGGCCAGCGCGAGGATCGTGCGCGGGTAGCGCGTCAGGCGCTCGACGACCGGCATGCGGATCGACTCCAGCGCGATCGCGCGTGGCACGCTGCCGCGCGGGCGGGCGGCGTGGCGCCGGTCCATCAACACCAGGGTGGCCGGAAAGACGGTCATCATCGACAGCCACGCCAGCAAGATGGCGGTGCCGGCGATGAAGCCGAGCTCCTGGAGGCCGCGGAAGTCCGTGAGGATCAGCACGTAGAACGTCGCGGCGGCCGTGACCGACCCCAGCAGCATGGCGGGACCGCTGCGGGCGGCGGTGATCTCGATCGCTTCCTTCAGATTGCGCCCGAGGAACAGCTCCTCCTCGTAGCGGAACAGGAAGTAGATGCCGTAGTCGATGCCGATGCCGATGACGATCGAGATGAACATGACCGAGAACAGCGACAGGTGGCCGATGACGAACGTCGCCACCGCGATGGACCAGCAGAGGCTCAGCGAGAGGACGATCAGCATGACGATCGGCTTGCCCACCCGCAGGAAGGCGACGACGAGCAGGCCCAGGGTCAGCGCGAAGGCGAGCACGGTGGCCCGCTGGCTGTCGCGGAACGCCGCCGTCATCTCGTCGTTCGACAGCGCGGGCTTGCCGGTGACGCCGACGTTGACGTTGGGGAAGTCCCGCTTGAGGCGGGCCACGACCTCCCGGATGCCCTCGATCGCCGCCCGGTCGCCGGTGAAGCTGCCCTTGGCGCTCTCGGGCTGGGCCAGGATGAAGAGCAGCCGCTGGTCGTCGGAGAGGAAGTAGCCGGCGCCGGCGCTGTCGCCGCCGACGGCGAACAGCGCCCCCCACGGCGAGCGATACGGCGTGGGCCGGTCGAGGCGGCTCGAGAGCTGGGCGACCAGGTCGTGGACGAACTTCAGGTCCAGCGCGCCCTTGCTCTCGGAGAGCCCGAGGTCGAGGAAGCCGCCCACGAAGGCGTGGGCGAGCTGGGTGGCCACGCCGTCCACGAGCTGGTCGAGCGTCGGCCGGGCGGCGAACGACTCCATGAAGTCCTGGTAGTCGAAGATGCGGTCGCGGATCTCCTTGAGCCGGTCCTTGCTCA
>VBPC01000333.1 GCA_005887895.1 Candidatus Rokuibacteriota bacterium | reverse complement strand
GGCGCTCGTCGGCGCCAAACCGGGCGAGGAGGCCTACGCCGCGGCGGCGAAGGCGGCGCTGCAACGGGCGAAGGCGCAGACGCACAACGCGTTCAAGATCGAGCTGGCGAAGCGGGTCATCGTGCGGGCGCTGACGACGGTGGGGAGTATGGACTAGGACGCACGCCGCGAACGGCGAGTGAATGCTGCGAGAGAGGTGAATCATGGCCGAGGCGAAGCAGGCGGTCGGGACGCCGATGAGCCGCGTGGACGGCCGGCTCAAGGTGACGGGCGGCGCGCGCTACGCCGCCGAGTTCCAGGTCAAGGACGTGGCCTACGGCGTCCTCGTCCTCAGCACCATCGCCAAGGGGCAGGTCACGAAGATCGACACCGCCGCGGCCGAGAAGGCCCCCGGCGTGCTGGCGGTCCTCACGCACCGCAACGCCGGCAAGGTGGTGCTGCCGGAGAAGGCCAAGGCGTTGGTGGACCCCAAGGTCGGCCGCCCGCTCCAGCCGTTCCAGGACGATCAGGTGCACTACCACGGCCAGCCCATCGCCGTCGTGGTGGCCGACACGTTCGAGCGCGCCACGCACGCCGCTACGCTCGTCCGCGCGACTTACGACGAGGCGAAAGCCGTCCTCGAATTCGCGGACGCCGCGGCCAAGAGGTTCACGCCACACGAGATGAAGACTGACCGCAGCACCGAGAAGTCGCCCGACTACCAGCGCGGCGAGCCGGACAA
>VBPC01000186.1 GCA_005887895.1 Candidatus Rokuibacteriota bacterium | reverse complement strand
TCCACGTGAAGATCTGCGGCAGGATGTCGTCGAGGTAGAAGTGCAGCTGCCCGACGACCCCGACGTTCTTGCCCGTTCGCTCGTTGACGGGGATGAGGGCCTCGACGCCCACCTGCACGTAGCGGCCGAACCAGATGATACCGGGCTGGATCGTGCCGGTCGTCTTGCCGGCGTTGGTCGGATCGTCCAGCGGCGTCTGCATCACGAATTCCACGAGCGGGATCATCCGGCTGAACGGCCGCGGCAGGCCGACGTCGCGCACGAAGCTCTGGAGGTATTGCAGGTTGTACTGCAGGGTGACGCCCCACTTGGCGATGCTCGGGTGGACCTCGCGATCGAACGACACGCTGCCGTCGCTCTCGACGACCCTGGTGACGGTGGCGTGCCGCGTCGGAATGCCGACGCCGAAGGAGCCGGTCAGCGCCAGCGGCCGGACGAACTGCAGAGCCTCCGGCAGGTCGCCGAAGCCCTTGCCCCAGAAGAGCGTGGGCGTGATCGTGTCGAACGACTCCGCGCCGACCTTCTTGCTGCCGGTGCCGCCGACGTCCCAGCTCAACCCGGCCGACAGCAGCGTCTCGTGCTCGGCGTTCTTGAAGAACACGTACTTCAGCGTCACTTCCATGTTGTCGAAGCCATTGAGGAGGGGGGAGGCGTCCGCGTCGAGGATCTTGTAAGTGCCCGCCAGCGAGACGCCGAGGTCGGGGGTGAGGCGCTTGGAGATCTCGGCACTGATGTCCGTCTCGCGCGTCGGCGTGTCGCCGGGCGTCTTGATGTGCGAGATCGTCGGCAACGACAGCTCGTCGGCCACGAAGGGATCGTCGACGCCGAGCGTCGCCGGGAAGAACCGCTTGCCGATGAGCCCGTGGGCCTGCGCGGCGGTGGCCGTGAGGACGACCGCCAGGGCGGTGAGAAGAGCAATCCGTCGGGACGTCATGAGACGCCTCCATCCTGCGGCGGCGCGCCGAGACGGCGGCGCGCGGACGCGGTGTCCGGGTTATCGAGCGAGACCGTGAACGGCGGTCAGGCGAGAACCGGGACGGGTGGGGCGCGCCCCTCGCGGGGCCGGATCGGCTGACACGGCGGGAACTGGCGCGGGCCGAGGCTGGCGGCGCCCAGGCTGACGGGCGTCGGCGCACCGGTGTCGGCGACGGACGCGCAGGCGCCGGTGAGATGGGCGGTCGCGCTCGCGACCGCGCAGGCGCCGTGGGCGTCGGGCTGGCCGAGGTGGTGGACGGCATGCAGCGCCGTCTCGAACGCGAAGACCGTCAGGCAGACGATCAGCGCGGCGACGACGACGGGCCGCCGCCGGGCGCGCGGCGCGGCCAGGAGAGCCACGGCCAGCGCTGACAGGGCCGCGGGGATGGCGCCCGCCGCATGCGCGTGGGCATGGGCGCCATCGTGGGCGTGCGGCAGAGTCACGAGGCAGACGACGGCGGCGGCAAGCGCGACGCCTGCCAGCGCCCACCGGGTCGTGATGCCGCGCGCGCGCATCGTCCTCTTCAGCACGCTCTGGTTGGCGTCCCCGCCGCCGACGGCATTCTGGCGTCCTTCGCGCGCCCGGTCAAGCGGCCTCGGCGGCACCTCGCGCTCACGGAAACATCGGCGGCGTCACCGCGGTTCCCGTCACGGGGCCAGGATGCGCTCCACCCGTCCGTACTCGCGGGCGGCGTCCATGAACCACTTCACGCAGTCGGGATTGGCGCGCGGCGGCAGCTCGCACGAGGTCGACAGCACGAAGCGTGAGCGCTTGCCGACGGTGTCGATGCAGCGCTTCACCTCGGCCTCGATCTCGGCCCGGGTGGCCCGCTCGAAGATCGTGACGTCCACGTTGCCGACGCCGACCACGCCGCGCGCGTTGCCGAGGGTGACGAGCCGGTCGAGCTGGTCGACCTTGAGCGCGGGATCGGCCTGCTGGTCGAGGTCGATCGTGATGGCCACGAAGCCGACGTCGACGAGGTCCTCGTGGATCTGGTGCGTGGTGCCGCAGATGTGGATGGTGGTGCCGACCTTCTTGGCCCGGAAGTAGTTCACCATGTCCTGGTGGTAGGGCTTGATGAACTCGCGATAGGTGTCGGGGCCGACCAGCGAGCACGAGGCGGTGGGATCGGTGTAGCTCAGCCCGATCCGCGTCTTCAGCACGGCGTCGCCGAAGCGCTTGGCGTACTCGGTCGAGAAGCGCATCAGGTCGTGGACGAACGCCGGGTCGTCGATCGTGTCGAGACACATCAGCTCCGGATTGCGCAGCAGCATGGCGATCGTCCACGGGCCCACCAGCACGGCGCCGAGGCCGCTGGGAAACTTCGCCGCCGACAACGCCTCGCACTGCTCGAGAAACGCCGGCAGCCGGCCGTCCTTGTAGGGGTCCGGCACTTCCAGCCGGGCCAGCAGCGCCTTGTCGTCCTGGAGCACGTGGCGGTCGATCGAGGGCACGACGTAGTCCGAGTACTTGACGCGGCAGCCGAGCGCCTCGGCCTCCTTGGCGAGATCGTTGAAGGCGATCATGATGTCGGGCTGGTAGCGCTCGTAGTAGTTCAGCATCGCCTTCACGGCCTTCCGGGGGTCGGTGCAGTACTCCTCGATCGAGAGGCCGTCCAGGCAGCCGGCGAACGAGCCGGCGATCGGATAGGCCGGCACGCAGTCGGCGAACTGGCCCTTGTAGGCGGCGGCCACGCGCTCGCGCCCCGTCACGGTGCTCATCGTGCGCTCCTCCCGCCCGCCGCGGCCGGCCGCAGGGCGTTCAGCATGAAGTCGATCTCGGTCGCGCTCCGGTTGGGCGGTAGCAGGAGCAGCGGCATCGCGGCCCCGGCGGCGTGCCAGCGCGCCAGCCGCGCGCGCGCCTCGTCCGGCGTGCCGAACACGATCAGCTCCTCCAGCAGCGCCTCGGCATCGGGCGGAACGCTACCGGTGAACTTCGGCGCGTTCGCGGCCAGCACCGCCTCGACCTCCTTGCCGAAACCCTGACGGGTCAGCGACTGCCGGTAGAGCGTGCCCATGCTCACCAGGTAGAACGCCACGAACCATGCCGCCCCCTCGCGCGCCTTCGCCGCGTCCTCGGCGACGACCGCCGGCACCGACGGGCACACCGTCGGGAGCCGGTCCGGATGCCCGCCGCGGGCGGCGCCCTCGGCCAGGCGCTTCACGCCCTCGGCGAGACAGCGCCTCGGATAGAGAAACGGCAGCCAGCCGTCGGCGAGCTCACCGGCCAGGCGCACGGAGGCGTCGCCGAGGGCGGCCAGGTAGATCGGCACCGGCGCCGGCGGCAGGTTGAGCTTCAGCGGCCGCGCGCCGGTCGTGACGCCCAGCGGGATGCGCTCGCCGCGCAGCAACGCCCGCACCTGCTCGAGCGTGCGCCGCAGGCGCGCCACCGGCGCCGCGAACGGCACGTCGTGCAGGCCCTCGGTGAGCTGCGGCGTGCTGGCGCCGAGGCCGAGGATGAAGCGGCCGCCCGACACCGCCGCCAGGGTGGCGGCGGCCATCGCGAGCGTGCCGGCGCTGCGGTTCCACACGCCCAGGATGCCGGTGCCGAGCGTGAGGCGCTCGGTCTTGAGCGCGGCCTCGGCGAGCACGATGGTCGTGTCGCAGGCCCACGTCTCCGGCAGGAGGAAGCCGTCGAAGCCGAGCCGATCGGCGGCGACGGCCGTCGCGATGAGCGTCTCGCGGCGGTTCTCGGGCGGCATCAGGGACACCGCGACGCGCGGACGGTCGAGGAGGTCGCTCACGGCAGTGCCAGCAACGTATGTCGGGACGTCGGCAGCGTCAAGCCACCACGGGGCGCGACACCAGGCGAAGCACGGCCTCGACCAGCGTCGGCGGGTCGATCGGCTTGGCCAGGTGCGCCTCGAAGCCGGCAGCCAGGGCGCGGCGCCGATCGTCGCTCGACGCGTAGGCGGTCAGCGCGATCGCTGGGATGGCCCGGCGGCGCCGGGCGGCGAGCGCGCGCACCTCGCCGATCAGCTCGTAGCCGTCCCGCCCGGGCAGGCCGATGTCGCACACGAGCACGTCCGGCTGCCACTGCGCCAGCGTCGAGAGGGCGGCGGCGGAGGTGCTCACGCCGCGGACGGTGGCGCCGGCGGTCTCGAGCGTCATCGTCAGCAGCGCCCGGGTGTCCTCCTCGTCCTCCACGAGGAGCACGCGGACTTCTCGGGCCGTGCCGCGCCAGTCCCGCGGCCGTCGGTCCGCGTCGTCGCGCGTGGGCGTCTGACCCGCGGCGAGCGCCATGCCGACGATCGGTAGCCGGACCGAGAAGGTCGCGCCGCGGCCTTCTCCGGGACTCTCGGCGCGCACGCTGCCGCCGTGGAGCTCCACCAGGTGGCGCACGATGGCGAGCCCGAGGCCGAGGCCGCCGTGCGCGCGCGCGAGCGTCGCGTCGGCCTGGCTGAAGCGATCGAACAGGCGCGGCAGGAACGCCGGCGGAATGCCCTTGCCGCTGTCGGTCACCTGCAGCTCCACCTCGCGCTCGTGACGCGTGCAGACGACCGTCACCTGCCCACCGCCCGGCGTGAACTTGACCGCGTTGGACAGCAGGTTCCAGACGACCTGCTGCAGGCGCTTCTGGTCGGCCGCGATCGGCCCCGCGCCGGGGTCGATCCGGGTCGTGAGCTGGATCTGCTTGGCGGCCGCCGCCGGATGGAACGAGTCGACGACCGCGGTCACGATCGGGCCGAGGTCGCCGATCGGCTCGGCATCGAGCTCGAGCTTGCCCACGATGATGCGGGAGACGTCGAGCAGGTCCTCGATGAGCTGGGCCTGGGCGGCGGCGTTTCGCTCGATGACCTCCACGCCCCGGCGGACCATCGCCGCGTCGGGACCGGTGACGCGCAGCATGCGGGCCCAGCCCAGGATCGCCGTCAGCGGCGTGCGCAGCTCGTGCGAGAGCATCGCGAGGAACTCGTCCTTGGCGCGGTTGGCCTCTTCGGCGGTTCGCCGCGCCTCGTCGGCGGTCCGGTAGAGCCGCGCGTTGTCCATGGCGATGGCGGCCTGGGCAGCCAGCCCGCCCAGGAGGCGCTCGTGCCGCTCGGTGAATCGGCCCGACTCGCGGTGGCCGAAAAAGAGGCCGCCGAGGACCTCGCCCGAGCGGAGGACCACCGGCACCGCCAGGTAGCTGCGCACCGGCAGACCGCCCCGCGGCTCCGGCACGTCGTCGAGCCGCACGATGCCGGGCCCGCGAAACGTCGGCGCGTAGCGCGGGAGCACGAGGCCGGCGAACACCTCCGGCGACAGCCCCGACAGCGCGGAGAGCCTCGACGACGCGGCGCCGTCCTGGTGGACGTTCGAGAAGAACGCGCCGAAGTCGGCCCCGGTCAGCTCGGTGCCGGCGTCGGTCACCGCCTGCACGAGCCGCTCGAGGTCGAGCTCGGCGGCCAGCCGGCGGCCGATGTCGTTGAGCGTCTCGGCCTCGGTGCGCGCCTCCTGCTCGAGCGCCAGGAGGCGCGTGCGCTCCTCGTCGGCGCGGCGGCGCTCGCTGACGTCCACCATGAACCCGAGCAGGTAGCGCGGCTGCCCGTGCTCGTCGGCCACGACGTGAACGCGGGCGTGCAGCCAGACCACCTCGCCGGCGGCGTTGATCGCCCGATAGTCGAGGTCGCGCTCGCCGCCGCCGGTCAGGGCCGACTGCCACTCGCCGGTCACCCGCTCGCGGTCGTCGGCGTGGACCCGGCCGATCCAGAAGTCCGGGTCCCGCACCCACTGCTCGCTCGGAAAGCCCAGGATCTGTTCGGCCTGCGAGCTCACGAACGTGAAGCGCAGCGTCTGCGCGTCGACCTCCCAGAAGATGGCGCCGATGCCCTGGACGACGTCGCGGTAGCGCTCCTCGGTGGTCCGGACGACCTGGCTGAGCAGTCGCTCCTGGGCGCGCTTGCTGTCGGTGATGTCGAACGCCACGCCCTGCATGAACAGCGGCCGGCCGAGCTCGTCCTTGACGAGCCGGGCCTCGCCCCGGACCCACACGACGTGGCCGTCGCGGGCCAGGAACCGGCACTCCGCCAGGAACGGTCCGCCCGTGCGACAGCCGCGCGAGAATTCGTCGATCCAGGTTTGGCGATCGTCGGGATGGAGCTGGCGGAACCACAGGAACGGGTCCTCGAGCCACTCCTGCTGCGTGAAGCCCAGCAGGGCTTCGATGTGCGGGCTCACGTAGACTTCGTTCTTGCCCTCGCCGAGCACCGCCATGAACGTGACGGCGGGAATCTGCTCGACCAGCGTGCGGTACCGCACCTCGGCCGTGCGCAGCACGGCGTCGGACGGGCCGGCCGCGGCCGGCGAGGCGCCGCCGTCGTCCGCCGAGCGCTCGGGCCAGGTGACGCGATCGAGGCTGCCAGCGCCGGTGGGGAACAGCGCCGACGCGAGCTGCAGCAGCGTCTGCTCGGCCTCGGTGACGTTGCCGGCCATCGCGGCCAGGCCGTCGGCCAGCCTCGCCTCCTCGGAGGTCGGCGGGTCCGGGCCGGGGTCGCTCATGACGCGCGCGAGCCCGCGACCTCGTCGCGCAACTCGTCGAAGCAACGCCGGGCGCCGTCCCCCAGCGCGCCGCCGGCGGTGCCGGCGTGATGCATCCGCACGAGGCCCGCCAGGCGATAGCACTCGTCGACCGACACGACGCGCGTCTCGCGCACCTTCGGCAGTCCCGGCAAGAAGCCGCCGAGGACGTCTTCCAGGCTCGGCTGGGTCGCCGCCGTCATCGCGATCGTGTCGCCGTCGCAGCCGGGCCCCGCCGTGATCCACAGGATGTCGATCTCGGTGATCATTCGATCGGTGTCCTCGACGCGTCGATGCTCGTCGATGCTCGTCGACGTCTGGGCAGCTCCCGAGACGCGCTCCCTCGGGCGAGGAACAGGCTACCCGCGCGTTCGCCGCGTGACAAGCCCGCTCGCCTCCTCGGCGGCCGCTGGTAGGAAAATCTTTTCCCACCGGCGCCGGGCCTGCCGTCGACGAATCGCCGGATTTCGGCCGGCAGCGGGCGCGCGATGTGTGCTAGGTGTGCAGGGATGCGTCGGCTCGCCCCCGTCCTGGTCTGCGCCGTCGTCGTCACGCTCGCGACGCCGGCGGTCGGCGTCGCGCAGGTGTTCCTCGCCTCCCGGCCCCATCCCGACTTCGCCATCGGGCCCCTGTTCGTGACCGCCGCCGTCCGGTCCGATCTCGGCCCGGTGACGATCACCGTCTCGTGGAGCCTGACCGCGCCGGCGCATCGCCGCGCCGCCGACATCAAGCAGGATCTCTTCCTCATGTGGCCGGCCGAGCTCGTCGAGGGCACGACGCCCGGGCCGGCCGATCCCGGCCTGATCGCCTACGTCGAGGCGCGGGGCTTCACGGTCACGAACAGCGGCCGGCTGACGCTCGGCAGCCGCGACCGGATGCTGATGGGCACCGGGACCCCGGCGACGCCGCTGTCCGAGACCGCGTCGTTCGTGACGTTCGTGCGGAAGACCGGCCCGCAGTTCGGCAGCGGCACCTACGTCAAGATCCCGTGGACGCCGAAGCTGGCCGATCCGCTCGCCGTCGCCGTCCTCGCGATGTCGTATCGCGGCCTCATCACGCCGAAGCCGGCGACCTGGTTCGAGGAGGCCTTCTGGGGCCGCAAGTGGGTGCTGGCGACGGGCTTCGGCGACGTCGGCTCGCTGGTGCTGCCGCTCTACCCGCTCTACTTCGAGCACCGCGACCGCGTCGTGCGGCTGGCCCGGGAGTTCTCGCTGGTCGTCGCCAGCTTCGCCGACGCCGATCACCTGCGCATCGAGAGCGTCGAGCCGCCGAGCGCGACGCGCCGACCAAGCCGCGTGCGGGCGGGCGCCGAGATCGTCTCGATGACGCTGCAGCCGACCGAGGGCATCGCACCGCAGCTCGTCAAGGTGCAGTTCAGCTACTTCTCGGGCGTCATCGCCTGGCGGCCGATCCTGGTCTCCGCACTGCTGTTGCTGCTCGGCAACCTCGCCGGCCTCGTGATCCTCAGCCAGAACGTGAACTGGTTCGTGCGCACGCGCCTGCACCTGAAGCGTCGCGTCGAGCCGGAGTTCGCGCGCGCCGCCGGCGGTGCCCTGCCGCCCGAAGTCGCCGACAAGATCGTGCCCGGCTCGACGACGGAGGCCGAGGTGCGCGCCCTGTGCGGCCGCCCCGACGAGGAGGGCCACCGGCGCGGCTCCGGCCTGCGCCGAACGCTGATCTACCGCGGCATGCGCCGCCTCGCTCGCCCCCGCCTGGCGGTGGGCCGGCTGGCGACGGTCGCCCACTGGGAAGAGGAGCAGCACGAGCTGGAGGTCGAGCTCGACGGCGACCGGGTCACCGCCGTCCAGTCCAACGTTCGCCGGCAGCGCGTGAAGGAGTAACCACGACAGGAGCGCCGAATGATCAAGCCCTACACCGCCGTCGGCCTCGTCCCCACCGTGCGCGGCATCCGCAAGCGCAAGGACATCGCGATCAACCTCGAGCACCTGAGCCACCTGGTGAAGGCGGCCTCCTGGCTGTCGAGCCTCGATATTCCGGTTCGACTGATCGCCTTCCCGGAGGGAGCCCTCCAGGCGTTCAACGACGAAGTCCTGGACCTGGATCACGCGACGTTCGCCCGGGAGTGCGCGATCGATATTCCCGGCGAGGAGACCGAGGCCCTCGGCAAGATCGCCCGGGAGTACGACGCCTTCGTCATGGCCCAGGCCAAGGCCCGCCACCCCGATTCCCCGTCGAGCACTCCGTGTGTCCTCACGACGTCTACGACTGGTGGATCGAGAAGTACGGTCGAAGCCTGGATGCGTGCTGGCCAGTCGCCGACACCGAGATCGGGCGGCTCGGCATCATGATGGCCAACGAGGGATCGTATCCGGAGAACGCGCGGGCCCTGGCGCTGAACGGCGCCGAGGTCGTCTACCGAGCCTCCTACCCGCATCCGGCCACCGGCAACGAGATCTTCGAGATCCAGAGCCGCGCCCGCGCGCTCGACAACAACATGTACATCGTCGCCCCCAACATGGGGACCTACTACCTCTTCCCCGAGGAGACGACGCCGATCGACACGTTCGGCGGCCGCTCGTTCGTCATCGACTACAAGGGCCGGATCGTCGGCCGCCAGGACTACGGCGCCGGCTCGACCTACGTCGGCGGCGTCATCGACATCGAGGCCCTGCGCGACCACCGCGCGCGCGCGCAGTGGGACAACTGGATGAAGGACCTGCGCACCGAGCTGTACCAGCTCCTCTACGAGAAGCCGATCTATCCCAAGAACCTCTACCTCAAGCGGCCGCCGATGAAGCACGCCGAGTACCGCGAGAAGGTCATCAAGCGGCAGATCCGCCTCATGCACGAGCGCGGCATCTGGAAGAAGCCCGGCCGCTAGTGTCGGCGACGCTGCGCGTGCGCGAGGTGGCGTTCTTCGAGCGCGACGTCCGCCTGCGCCTGCCCTTTCGCTTCGGCGTCGTCACGCTGACCGAGGCCTCGCAGGTGTTCGCGCGCGCGCGCATCGCGCTGGAGGACGGCCGCGAGGCGTGGGGGGCGGCGGCCGAGATGCTGGCGCCCAAGTGGTTCGACAAGAACCCCGCGCTGTCGAATGCCGACAACGCCGAGCAGCTGCGCGCCTCGCTGCGCTGCGCGCGCGACCTCTACGTCGAGGGCCGGCTGGCCCACACGGCGTTTCGCCTGTTCGCGGAGAGCTATCACTTCCAGCTCGGCGAGTGCGCCCGCCAGGGGCTGAACCCGCTCGTGGCCTCCTACGGCCCGGCGCTCCTGGACCGCGCCGTCCTCGACGCGCTCTGCCGGCTGCATGGCGTGTCGTTCTACGACGCCCTGCGCGCCAATCTGCCGGGGATGGCGCCCGCCGAGCTGCTGCCGGAGTTCGCCGGCTTCGACTTCGACGGGTTCCTCGCCTCGCTGCGGCCGGCCGACGTGCTGCACGCGCGCCACACGGTGGGACTGCTCGATCCCATCACGGCCGCCGACCAGCCGGCCGGCAGCCGGCTCGACGACGGCCTGCCGGAGACGCTGGAGGAGGTGGTCGCGGCCTACGGCCACACGTACTTCAAGCTGAAGGTCGCCGGCGACGTGGCCGCCGACGTCGCCAGGCTCGAGCGCATCGCCGCCGTGCTCGACCGGCGCGCCGAGCCGTACGTCGTCACCCTCGACGGCAACGAGCAGTACGCGTCGGTCGACGGCGCGCTCGATCTGTGGCGCGCGCTCGAGCGCACGCCGACGCTGCGCCGGCTCACCGACGCGGTCCTGTTCATCGAGCAGCCCATCGCGCGCGCGGCCGCGCTGCTGGAAGACGTCGGCGCCCTCGGCGCGGCGCGGCCGGTCGTCATCGACGAGTCCGACGCCGATCTCGAGGCCTTCGTGGAGGCGCGGGCGCGCGGCTACCGCGGCGTGTCGAGCAAGGCCTGCAAGGGCCTCTACAAATCGCTGATCAACGCGGGCCGCTGCGCGCTGTGGAACCGCGAGACCGGTCGCGCGACGTTCTTCATGTCGGCGGAGGACCTGACCACGCAGCCCGGCCTGGCCGTGCAGCAGGATCTGGCGCTCGTCTCGCTGCTGGGTCTCGGTCACGTGGAGCGCAACGGCCACCACTACGTGCGCGGCCTCGCCGCGCAGCCGGCCGCCGAGCAGCGGGCGTTCCTCGCCGCGCACCCCGACCTGTACATGGATGACCGTGGCCTCGTCCGCGTGCGGATCGTCGAGGGGCGGCTGTCGATCGCCTCGCTCCGCTGTGCCGGCTTCGCCGCCGGCGCCGAGCCGGCCTGGACCGGGATGCACCAGATCCGCTGACGTCGGCCCCCGCCGGCGACCCGGCAGAATGTCGGGCTTGGCGGCCACCTCGCCCGCCACGCTGCCCGGGATCCCGATCGTGGCCGCCTGGTTTCCGAGCAATTCCCGATATGGCACGGCGCCTGCTTCGAGCGCCTTGCCGGGCGCATGGGGCGCCCTGCAAGCAACAGGGGAAGGGCATGGATATCTGGTACGAGCTCGCGCTGCGGGAGATGGGAGACCTCAACCAAGAGGTCACCGCGATGCTCAAGGACGCGGAGAGGGCGCTACTGGTTCCGTCGGCCGACGAGCCGGACGAGGACGACGAGTAGCGCCGCCACGCCGACCACGATCCAGATCGATCCCTTGGGCATCCGGTAGCGCTCGACCAGCGCCACGCCGAAGCCGGCGGCGATCACGATCGCCCCGGCCAGCGCGGCGCTCCACTGCGAGCGTCGCGCCCGCCTCACGCCAGCGCCCGCTGCAGCTCCTCGACGACCGCGGCGACGTCCTCCGGCACCGCCTCCGTCAGCGTCACCGTGCGCACGCGCGCGCCGGGCCACCACGGCCGCCAGTCGAGCAGACGCACGTCGAAGAGCACGATCGCGGGCACGCCGAGCGCGGCGGCGAGGTGACTCACGCCCGAGTCGTTGCCCAGGAAGAGGTCGGCGTGCGCGAGCGCGCCGGCCAGCGCGGGCAGCGACGGGTTGACGAGCGCGAGTGCCCCATCCCCGAGATGCCGGCGGAGCGCCGCGACCGCGGCGGCGTCCGCGGGCCCTTGATGCACGAGCACGTTGAGCCGCGCCCGCGCGGCCACCGTCGTGATCGCCCGCGCGAAGGCCTCGGCCGGCCACTGCTTGGCGACGCTACCGGCCCCCGGATGCACGAAGAGCCATGGCCGCGGCGTGTCCGTGGCGCCGGCGGCGGCCAGCGCGGCGGTGCCGAGCGCGCGGACCTCATCGGGCGCCGAGACCGGCGGGCGCCAGTCGCCCGGCGGCGCATCGACCGTGGCCAGCAGGTGCTCCCACACGGGCCGGCCGGTGATCATCGAGGGCGCCAGCACGGCGGCCGGCACCACCGCGCGGAGCCGCCGGGTGAAGACCGGGTCGCGCGCGCCGAACCAGCAGACGACCCGCTCGACGGCCGGCAGGCGCGAGGCCAGCGAGCGGTCGTCGACGAACAGCGCGTCGAGCCCGAGGCTCTCGAACGCCACCGCCTCGTCGACGATCCCGAGCATCCTCAGGAGCGCGCCGATGTGCGGCTGGGCGGCCAGCGTCACCGGCGGCCGCGCGGCGCGGAGCGCGCGCAGCGCCGGGATGGCCAGCAGCAGGTCGCCGAGTGCGCCCGGATGGATGGCGAGGGAGCCTGCGCTCGCGCGTGCCTTGCCGGCGTCGACCACGCTGGGCCTCACGCCTCCGCCGCGCGTCAGCCGCGCAGCATCGCCAGCGCGGCGGCGTGCAGCCGGCCGTTGGTCGCCAGCGCGCTGCCGGTGTAGATGGTTGGGACCCCCGCGAAGTCGGTGAAGCGGCCGCCGGCTTCCTCCACGAGGAGCTTGCAGGCCGCGAGGTCCCACGGCTTGAGGTCCGTCTCGAGGTAGATCTCGGCCTTGCCCTCGGCGACCAGCGCGTAGCCGAGATAGTCCCCGAAGCCGCGCTGGCGATCGGTGGCGTCGACCAGCCGCACGAAGCCGTCCCAGTGGCCAGCGTCGCGGAGCAGCCGGAGGCCGCCGTGCAGCAGCGTGGCCTCGCGGAGCTCGCCGATCGGCGAGACACGCACGCGCTCGCCGTTCAGCCGGGCGCCGCCGCCGCGCCGCCCGCTCAGCAGCTCACCCGTCACCGGGTTGTAGATGACGCCGACGGTGACCTCGCCGTGCTCCTCGAACGCGATCAGGGTCGCCCAGACCGGCA
>VBPC01000185.1:19962-21563 GCA_005887895.1 Candidatus Rokuibacteriota bacterium | reverse complement strand
CGGTTGCGCTCCGACTCGCGGATCCGCGTCTCCACGCCCATCGGGCACAGCACCGACACGCCGATGCGGTAGGGCTTGAGATCCTTGGCCAGCGTCTCCGACAGGCCGACCACCGCGTACTTGGACGTGTTGTACACGCCGAGCCCCTGGCTGGCGATGAGCCCCGCCATCGAGGCGGTGTTGACGATGTGCCCGCCCTCGCCGCCCGCGATCATTCGCGGCACGAACGTCTCGATGCCGTGGATCACGCCCCAGAGGTTGACGCCGAGCACCCACTGCCAGTCCCGATGCGTCGCCCGCTCGAGCCCGCCCCACGCCGCCACGCCCGCGTTGTTGAAGAGGACGTGGACGACACCGAACGCCTGCCAGGCGCGCTCGGCGAGCGCCTGGACCTGGCCCAGATCGCTTACGTCCGTCCGCACGGTGAGCGCGTCGACGCCGTGCCCGCGCGCCTCTCCGGCCACGGCCGCCATCGCTCCCTCGTCGACATCCGCGACCACGACCCGCGCGCCCTCGCGCGCCAGCGCCAGCGTGAGCGCCCGTCCGATCCCGCTACCCCCGCCCGTGACGACCGCGACCTTCCCCTTGAACGAATCCATGACGCCCCACGGTATCCGCGCCCGAGACTCCCGTCAAATCACCGGAGTCGACGCCGCGTGAGATTTCGGTGTGTTCACTTCGGAACCGACGAGGCTCACCCAACGCCCAGGGCCGCTGAAAATGGCCAGATGCTAGGTGGCGAAGGACGTCGCAGGGAGGGGCGACCGAGCCAACGACGCAGATGGGCCGTTCTCGGCGCCCCGGTTCCGAGCGACGAAGGCCGCCTAACCCCCAGGGCCGCTCAAAATGGCCCAGATGCTAGGCGGCGAAGGAACCCCCGACTGAGACGTGGGCCGCTCCCGCGTCGCAGGGAGGGGCGACTGAGCCAACGACGCAGACGGGCCGGTTTTTCAGCGGCCCGTTTGCGGCCCCGTTTATCCGGCCGCTGGGAGCACGACTCGATCAAGCCACCGCGGCCGCCACCCGTTCCGCCGGATCGTCGCAAACACCCGCTCGACGTTTCCGAGATCGCTCCACTCGACGCCCTTGACGCGCACGACGCCGAGGCGCGCGGCGGCGGGAACGAGCACCCGCTCGGAGAAGTTCACTTCCGGCAGGGCCGCGTAGATGCGCTCGGCCACGCGCGCCTCGCGCGAGGTGCCGAGGACGCGGCGCAGCGGCTCGAACGCGGTCAGGACCTCGGGCATGCCCGCGGCGACGAGATCGAGGAAGGCCGAGACCCGGCCCGCCATGACGAAGCTGTTCCAGAGGCAGGCGCGGGAGAGCAGCGCCCGGGCGACGTCGGCCGAGGGCTTCTCCCAGAAGCGGCGAATGGGAAACACCAGCGCACTCTCGATCGGCAGCGGGCGGCCGTCGGCCTCGATCCAGCCGTATTCCGTCTCCGGCGTGCGGGCCTCGATGCCCAGCAGGACCACCAGATCGGGCCGGGAGTGGATGCCGTCGAGCGCCGCCGAGACGGCGCTGACGAAGGCGAGGTCGTCGTCGACGAAGTGATCCGACGGAAAGACGGCGACCGGCGCATCGCCGGCCAACTCGGCGAT
>VBPC01000185.1:15593-19931 GCA_005887895.1 Candidatus Rokuibacteriota bacterium | reverse complement strand
GCGTCCGGGTGACGACGACGACCTGCTGGTCGAGCCGGGCGAGCACATTGACCCGCCGGCGGGTTCGGTCGAGGAGTGTTTCGCCGTCCAGGAGCGGACAGAACTGCTTGGGCCGAGGGTCACCCGTGATGGCGCGAGTGAGAGGCCTCAATCGGGCGCCGTCCCCGCCAGCGAGGATCAGAGCCCACGGAGCCGGCAGCGGTGTCGGCATCGGTCGTCCTTTCCATCATATGGCCCCGCCCCACGCGGGACGTCGAGACGCGGAGCAACAACGATGCCGGATGTCGTGCAGCGTTTCTCAGCGTACTTCAAACGATGGCGGCGCTCCTGGGTAAGAAAATACCTAGGTTGGAGAGTAAGGGCCAACAGGCGTACTAGCGCGGCACCAGCGTCGCGCGGCGGGAGACCGGATCGACGGTCACGGTGAAGGAATCCAGGACGTCCCGGCCGAGCAGCCCGTCGATGCTGTCGCCGCCGAGCGCGTGCGCGATCACCGCCAGCGGCCCGACCCGCGTGCCGGCCAGGTCCAGGCGCGGCACCGCCACGAGCGTCGCGGCGGCGTCGCCGGTGACGCCGCGGATCTGCACCGGTGTTCCGGTCGTCACGTCGACGCCCGCTCGTGCCAGCGCCGTCGGCGAGATCAGGGTGCGGTCCGCCCCCGTGTCCACCAGCAACCTCAGCGGCACGCCGTTGAGCGAGGCGTCGATGATCAGCGGGCCGTCGCCATACGGGATGACGGCTCCCGCCGGCGCCGGCGAGGTGACCGGCAGCTCCGGTCCCGGCGTCGGCGAGCCGCTGTCGGCTGCGCTGTCCCGAAACTCCGGCGGAATCGTGCTGGCGTCGGTCGTGTAATAGACCGTCCCGTCGCTGTCCGTCCACCGGTAGAGCTCGGCGTGCGCGGCGCCGGGCGTGGAGAGGCTCAGCAAACCGAGGGCCAGCATCATCGCGAGTGCCGCGAGGCCGGCTCGGACCGTGGGCGGCCGGTTCGAGGCGCGCATGGCTCCGTCCGGCTAGACCACGACCTTCTTCGCGTGCAGGTCGGCGATCTCGGCGGGCGTGTAGCCGTGCTCGGCCAGGACCTCGTCGGTGTGCTCGCCCTGGAGCGGCGCGGGGCGCCGGACTCCAGGCCGCATGCGTGAGAACTTCACGGGCGTGCCGCTCGACGTTGTTGACTGGCGTGGCCGGCACGCCGGCGTCCTCGAGGATCTTCAGCAGCGGCTCGCGGTCCTGCTTGCCGATGGCCGCCTCCAGCGCGGACTCGAGCTCGCGCCGGTGCTTCACGCGCTCGATGTTCTTGGCGAAGCGCGGGTCCTCCGCCATGTGGGCGAGGCCGAGGGCCGGGGCCAGGCGCTGCCAGAAGCGATCGTTGGCGCCGGCGATGAACACCCACTGGCCGTCGCGGCACTTGAACGTGCGATAGGGCGACAGCGACGGATGCGACGAGCCGAGCGCCTTGGGGATGGCGCCGGTCAGCAGATAGCCCTCGGCGTGATAGTTCAGCAGCGTCACCGCGGTCTCCAGCAGCGAGCCGTCGACACGCTGGCCGAGACCGGTGTGGACCCGGTGCAACAGCGCGTTGACGATGCCGAAGGCGCAGAAGATGCCGGTGGTGAGGTCCAGGAACGACACACCGGCGCGCACCGGCGCGCCATCCGGCTCACCGGTAATGGACATGATGCCGCTGAAGGCCTGCATCAGCGCCTCGTAGCCGGCGCCGTCCTTGCGAGGCCCGGTGCGACCGAACGCCGAGACCGAGCAGTACACCAGGCGCGGGTTCAGCGCGGCCAGGGTCTCGTAGCCGAGGCCGAACGACTCCATCGTGCCGGTCCGGAAGTTCTCGATCAAAACGTCGGCGCGGCCGGCCAGGCGCTTGAGGACCTCGACGCCGGCCGGGGACTTGAGGTCGAGCGTCATGTCGCGCTTGTTGCGGTTGATGACGAGGAAGGCGGCCGACTCTCCGTCCTTGTGCGGCGGCCACGTGCGCGACTCGTCGCCGGTGCCGGTGTCTTCGACCTTGATGACGTCGGCGCCGAGGTCGGACAGCAGCATGCCGCAGAACGGGCCGGCCAGCACGCGCGAGCAATCGACGACGCGAACGCCCTCGAGGGACAGCGCGGGAGCAGTCATGGTATGCGCTACTATACCTCCATGTCCCGCCTGTGCGAGGCGCTCGGGCGCCGCATCCTCGTGTTCGACGGCGCGATGGGCACGATGCTCCAGGCCGCCGGTCTCGGCGCCGCCGACTTCGGCGGCGCCGCCTACGAGGGCTGCAACGAGCACCTGAACCTGACGCGGCCCGACGTCGTGCGCGGTGTGCATCGTGCCTATCTCGACGCCGGCGCCGACCTGATCTCGACGAACACGTTCGGCTGCGCGCCGTACGTGCTCGGCGAGTACGGCCTGGCCGAGCGCGCCGAGGAGATCGCCCGCGCCGGCGCCCGCCTGGCGCGCGAAGCGGCCGGCGAGGCGTTCGTGATCGGCGCCATGGGCCCCTCGACGCGCACGATCACCGTCACCCGCAACGTCACGTTCGACGAGGTGCGGGCGGGCTACCGGGTGCAGGCGGCCGGGCTCATCGCCGGCGGAGTCGACGCGCTGCTGCTGGAGACGTGTCAGGACACGCTCAACGTCAAGGCCGCCGCCCTCGGCGTCCGCGACGCGATGCACGCCGCCGGGGTCACGCGGCCGCTGATGGTCAGTGGCACGATCGAGCCGACCGGCACCATGCTGGCCGGCCAGGCCGTGGAGGCGCTGTGGACGTCGCTCGAGCACCTCGACCTCTTCTCGATCGGGCTCAACTGCTCGACCGGGCCGGAGTTCATGACCGATCACCTGCGCTCGCTGGCCGCGCTGGCCACGGCGTTCGTCAGCGTGTACCCCAACGCCGGCCTGCCGGACGAGCGCGGCCAGTATGGCGAGACGCCGCCCAGCCTGGCCTTCAAGCTCAAGCGCTTCCTCGACGAGGGCTGGGTCAACATCGTGGGGGGCTGCTGCGGGACCACGCCGGCCCACATCGCCGCCATCGCCGCCCTGGCGCGCGGCCGGGCGCCGCGCGTGCCGCCCACGGCGCTGGCGCCGGCGGTGAGCGGCATCGAGGTGCTCTACCCGACCGACGACAACCGGCCGGTCTTCGTCGGCGAGCGTACCAACGTCATCGGCTCACGCAAGTTCAAGGAGCTGGTGGTGGGAGAGCGCTTCGACGACGCCGCCGAGGTGGGCCGGGCCCAGGTCAAGGCCGGCGCCCAGGTGCTCGACGTCTGCCTCGCCAATCCCGACCGCGACGAGGCGGCCGACATGGACCGCTTCATGGGCGAGCTCACGCGGCGCATCAAGGTGCCGCTGATGATCGACTCGACCGACGCCGCCGTGCTGGAGATCGCGCTGCGGCACTGTCAGGGCAAGGCGATCGTCAACTCGATCAACCTGGAGGACGGCGAGGAGCGGTTCGAGAAGGTCGCGCCGCTCCTGCGCCGCTACGGCGGCGCTGTCGTCGTCGGCTGCATCGACGAGAACAAGCAGCAGGGCATGGCGGTGACCCGCGCCCGCAAGCTGGCGATCGCCGAGCGCACGTACGCGCTGCTGACCGGGAAGTACGGCATCCCGGCCCGGGACCTGATCTTCGACCCGCTGGTCTTTCCCGTGGGGACGGGCGACGTCAACTACGTCGGCTCGGCGCTGGCGACCATCGAGGGGGTCCAGGCGATCAAGCAGCGCTTCCCCGAGTGCCGGACGATCCTGGGGATCTCCAACGTCTCGTTCGGCCTGCCGCCGGCGGGGCGTGAGGTGCTCAACGGCGTCTTCCTTTACCACTGCGTCAAGGCGGGCCTCGACTACGCGATCATCAACACCGAGCGGCTGGAGCGCTATCCTTCGATTCCCGAGGAGGAGCGGCGCCTCGCCGAGGATCTGATCTACTGGCGCGGCCAGGATCCGGTTGCCGCCTTCGCCGCTCACTTCCGCGAGCGCAAGAAGGCGCCCGCCGTCGCCAGCACACTGTCGCTCGACGAGCGACTGGCGCGCTACATCGTGGAGGGCAGCCGCGACGGGCTGCTGGACGACCTCGACGCCAAGCTGAAGGAAGCCGCGCCGCTCGACATCATCAACGGGCCCCTGATGCGGGGCATGGACGAGGTGGGCCGGCTCTTCAACGACAACCAGCTCATCGTGGCCGAGGTGCTGCAGTCGGCCGAGGCCATGAAGGCAGCCGTCGCTCACCTCGAGCCGTTCATGGAAAAATCGGCCAGCGCCACCCGCGGCACGTTCGTGCTGGCCACGGTGAAGGGCGACGTCCACGACATCGGCAAGAACCTGGTGGAGATCATCTTCTCGAACAACGGC
>VBPC01000185.1:0-15582 GCA_005887895.1 Candidatus Rokuibacteriota bacterium | reverse complement strand
GTGAAGTCGGCCCAGCAGATGGTGGTCACCGCCCAGGACCTGCGCGCGGCCGGCATCGAGGCGCCGCTGTTCGTCGGCGGCGCCGCGCTGACGCGCAAGTTCACGGCGACGCGGATCGCCGCCGAGTACGGCGGCCTGACGCTCTACGCCAAGGATGCGATGGACGGCCTCGACCTCGCCAACCAGCTCTTCTCGGCCGTGACGCGTGACGCTCTGGCCGAGCGCGTGCGGGCCGAGCAGGCGGCGCTGGCCGAGGGCGGCCGCGAGGCGCCGCCGGTCGCGGCGCCGGCCCCGGCGGCGGCGCCGACGCGGGTGCCGCGCGTCGAGGTTCCGATGCCCCCCGATCTCGAGCGCCACGCGTTGCGCGAGGTGCCGCTCGCGCACCTGTTCCCGTACCTGAACCTCCAGATGCTCTACGGCAAGCACCTCGGGCTGCGGGGACCGGTCGCGCGGCTGCTGGATGAGCGTGATCCCAAGGCCGAGGAGCTGCGCGCGGTGGTGGAGGGCGTGCAGGCGGAGGCGACGCGTGAGGGGCTGATCCGGGCGCACGGCGTTTATCAGTGGTACCGCGCGCGGGCGGCGGGCGAGACGCTCACGCTGCTCGGCGCCGACGGCGAGGCGGTCGCGCGCTTCACCTTCCCGCGCCAGCCGGCCGGTGAGCGGTTGTGCCTGGCCGACTACGTGCGCGAGGACGTCGACGACTACGTCGCGCTCTTCGCGGTGACCTGCGGCGCCGGCGTCCGCGACGTCGCAGCGGCCTGGAAGGATCGCGGCGAGTACCTGCGCTCGCACGCGCTGCAGGCGCTGGCGATCGAGACCGCCGAGGCGTTCGCCGAGTGGCTGCACGCCCGACTGCGCACGCTGTGGGGCTTTCCCGATCCCCCCGAGCTTTCCGTCGCCGACAAGCTGAAGGCGCGCTACCACGGCCTGCGCGTGTCGTTCGGCTACCCGGCCTGTCCAGACCTCGCCGACCAGGCGACACTCTGGCGTCTGCTCCGTCCCGACGAGATCGGCATCGCGCTGACCGAGGGCTACATGATGGACCCCGAGGCCTCCGTCTCCGCCCTCGTCTTCCACCACCCCGCCGCCAAATACTTCAAAGCCACTCCCGACTGACACCCTCGCGCGCAACACAGCCCGACATCACCGCGCGCCGCGCGAACATCCGGGGAGTTTGGGGGCCCGTCGAGGCAGCCCGAACGTACCGTGCGCCGTGCGAACATCCGGGGGGCTTGGGGGGCCGTCGAGGCCCCCCATCTAATGATGACAGGCGATGCAGTCGAGCGGCGCCCGCGTGCCGCGCGTGGCGTTCTCCGCGCGGTGGCAATCCACGCACCAGCCCATCGTCAGCGGCGGCGACGCCGGCCTCATGCCGATCAGACGGGCGAGGTCGTTCAGCAGCCGCGGACCGGTCTGCGCGCCCACGACACGCATGCGCTCGATGGGACCGTGACAGGTCTGGCACGCCAGGCCGGCGCGCACGTGCGGCTTGTGCGGGAAGTGAGTGAACTCCGGAACCTTGAAGACGCGCACCCACGGGATCGGCTGGCCGCGGCGCGCGAACTCGTGGATCTTGCCGATCTCCGGGTTGTCCTGCACGCCGATGATCTTGTGACAGCCCACGCACCGCTCGACCGACGGCAGGCCGGCGTACTCCGAGCGCCGGGCATCGGCGTGGCAGTACTGACAGTCGATCTGGAACGAGCCGGCGTGGATCAGATGGCTGAAGAAGATCGGCTGGCGCGGCGCGCCCGGGACCACGACCAGCGGGCGCGCCGCCTCGTGCGCGAACGGCGGATCCGCGAGCGTGCGAAGGTAGGCGACGAGGTCGCGGGCCTGGGCCTCGCCGAAATAGGCCGCGAACGGCGGCATCCCCGGCGACAGGCCTTCGCCTGGGCCGCCGCGCAGGATGATGTTCACGAGGAACGCGTCGGGCAGGCCGTTCATCAATCGCCCATCGGCGAGATTCGACGGCTTGGTCGCGAATCCGGCCGCCGAGGGGCCGTCGCCCCGCCCGGCGTCGCCGTGGCAGACGACGCAGTGGGTGAGGTAGAGCTGGCGGCCCGCCACGACCTCGCGCGGTTGAGACGGCGCTGGGGCGGCGCCGGCGCGGGACCACAGCGCGGACGCCAGAGCGATCAGGGCGATCAGGCCGACGGCGGCGCCGCCGGCCCACCTGCGCCGGATCACGCGATCAGGATCCTCCGGAGTACCGCTACTCCTTGATCAGTTGCTGGCGGCGCTGGAGATAGCCGTGCCGGACCGCACTGTAGAAGTCGATCACGCTCTCCTCGAACCCCTGGAAGAGATCGTAGTTCAGCGCGCGGTCGTTCACCGTGTCACCGACCTTCATCCCCAGCTGGTCCCAGAAGAACGGGATGAAGTAGTTCAGCGGATTCATGAAGCCGTCGACCGCCTTGCCGATGCCGTCCCGCACCGTCAGGGGCTCCATGAACGGCAGCACCAGGTAGGGTCCGGACCCGGAGCCGTAGAACCCGAGTGTCTGGCCGAAGTCCTCGCGACTCTTCTCGATGCCCCAGTAATCATGGGCGGGATCGAACAGGCCGCCGATGCCGGCCGTGCTGTTGATGAGGAAGCGAGAGAGCTCGCGGCCGGCGCCGCCCCACTTGCGCTGGAGCAGACTGTTGACGAAGCGCGGCACGAAATTGATGTTGGAGAAGCCGTTGCTGATGAGCACTTGCCACGGCTCCGGCATGACGACCCGGTAGCCGCGCGCCACCGGCTTCAGCACGAACCGGTCGAGATTACGGTTGAACGTGAACATCTTCTCGTTGAAGGTCTCCCAGGGATCGTAGTCCTCTTCCAGGATGTCCGAATCGGACGCGCGCTGGGCGAGGGCCGAGGCTTCCTCGTCGTCGGGGCGAGCCTGGAGCGGCAGCACCTCCAGGCGCGGCGCCGGGGCGAGCATCGTCGCCGCCGCGCCCAGCTCGACCCCCGTCGCCACCGTCACGGCAGGAACGGTGACGGGATCGGCGGAGGGCGCCGGCGTCGGATCGGGAAGCGCGGTCGGCACCACCTGGGCGCCGGCCGTCGGCCCGCCGTCGGCGTCGTCGGGCTTGAGCATCGCGGAGAACGTGCCGCAGCCGCCGAGGGCGACGGCGAGAAGGGCGGAGAGCAGCAGAGCCGAGGTGATGCCGCCGAATCCGTGCTCACAGCGACGCAATGTCGAGCCCCTCCTCGGAAACTTGGCGCGACCGGCCCGCGCCAGGCGCAACAATACAACGGAATTCCAGAGGGCGTCGACTTGAAACTATGGCAGGGGCGCCGTCCGGCAAACGGCCGACCATTGTTGTTTGGCGCGGGCACCCGGCGTATGGTGGAGAAGGTCCGTCATGCAAAGCGGCGGCCGATGAGGGGGGCACACCGTGAGTCGAGGTCGCGCCCGGGAGTTCTGGTGCGAGGTCGTCTCCGAGACGGTGATGATCCGGCTGAAGCGGCACGGTGGCTTCGGTCGTTCGCAGGGCTACTTCGTGCAGTGCAATCAGACCGATTGTCAGTACGTCGAGGAGAACAAGCCCCCCTGCCCTCTGCACGTGGGACTCTTCGCCGACGAGATCCGGGCCGCCGAGGAAGCGCGCGCGCGGCGCGCTGAGGACGGCGGCTAGCCCAGCCGCCGTCTCGCGCCTATTTCTTGACCGCGCTGTAGACCGTTCCGGCCGCCGCGCCCACGCCCGCGCCGATCAGCGCCCCTTTGCCGGCACCCTTGCCGGTTCCCGCCCCGATCGCCGCGCCGGCGCCGGCGCCCACGGCGGCGCCGCCGAGCGTGGCGCACGCCCCGGTCGTCAGCGCCAGGAGTCCGAGACCGACCGTCGTTGTAATCATGCGCTTCTTGAGCATCGCCATCCTCCTGTGCTGTCGGACGGACGGGACGCCGCGATGATTCGGTCAGCGCGCGACGCGCGGACCGAGGACGATGGTCGTGAGGGTGGCCAGGTAGGTGCGGGCCACGCGCTGGACGTCGGCGGAGGTGACGGCCTCCACCTGGCGGCGATAGCGATCGGGATACGCGAGGCCGACGCCCTCGACCTCGTAGAACCCCAGATACCAGGCCAGCCGCTCGTTGGTGCGACGGTCCATCGCGTAGCGACCCAGCAGGTAGCCCTTGGCGCGCGCGAGCTCCTCGGCCGAGACGGGGGCGTCGCGCATCCTCCGCACCTCGCCCAGCAGCGCCTGCTCGGCCCGTGCGGCGTTCTCGGGCATCGTGCCGAGGTAGAGCACGATCGTGCCCGGCTCGTGCACGGGTTCGTAGTAGGCCGTGGCCGTGTAGGCGAGCGCGCTCTTGTCGCGCAGCTCGGCGAAGAGGCGCCCCGCCATGCCGCCGCCGAGCACGGTGGCCAGCACCTTGACGGCGGCGTGATCGGGATGGTCGAGCGCCGGCGCGAGACCGCCGACCAGGATCTGCGTCTGCTGCGCGGGCTGCTCGATCATCAGACGCCGGCCGCTCGGGCTCGGCGGCGGAATCGCCCGCTCCGGCGCCGGCGTGGCGGCCGACGGCGCGCCGAACAGGCGGCGCGCCTCGGCGACGACCTCGGCGGCCGACACCTGGCCGCTCACGGTGAGCGTCATCCGCTCCGGCCGGTAGAAGGCGCGATACCAGGCGACGATGGCGGCGTGATCGATGCGGCCGAGCGACTCGACCGTGCCGAGATTCGACAGCGCGTAGGGGTGCGCGCCGTACAGCGCGGCGTAGTACTCGTCGAACGCGCGCGCCGGCGCGTTGTCGCGTCGGCGCTGCAAGCGCGACCGCAGCCAGTCACGCTCGCGATCGACCTCGGCCGGCGCCAGCGTCGGCGTCAGCGCCAGCTCGGCCGTGATGTCGAGCAGCTCGCGCCAGAAGCGCGCCAGCGCGGTGCCCTGGATGCCGGAATAGTCGACGTCGCCGGCAGCGCTGATCTTTCCGCCGAGCAGGGCCACGGCGTCGGCCAGCTCGCCGCCGGTGTGCTTGCTCGTCCCCTTCACCATCACGGCATGGGTGAAGTTCGAGATGCCGGCATTGGCCGGCGTCTCCCAGCGCGAGCCCATCCTCAGCAACAAGGCGACGGCAACGACGGGGGCCACCGGGTTCTCGCGCACGATGACCGTGAGGCCGTTGTCGAGGCGGGTGACGCGCGCCCGGTCGTCGGGCGCCTGGGCGCCGGCCGGCCACGGCGCCGCCAGCATTGCCAGCAGCGCCACCGCGACGGCCGCCCGCCGGCCTCCGCTCATCGCGTCTCCCTCGGCAGGAAGCGCACGCGGGCGACGGCGTCCTCGGCGAGGTACTTGCGAGCGGCCGCCTGGATCTGCGCGGCCGTGACCTGTCGCACCCGGGCGAGGTACGCCAGCTCGTTGTCGAGCGTCCACGTGGTCTCCGCCTGCCCGTAGGAGCGGGCGAGTCCCTCCGCTGTCTCGATGTCGAACGCGTAGGCCGACTCCGCGGTGACGATCACGCGCTGGCGCTCCGCCTCGGTGATGCCGTCGGCCTTGACGCGGCGGATGACGTCGAGGATCGCCGCCTCGGCCGCGTCCAGGTTCTTGGCATCGAGGCGCGCGGTGATCGCCACCATCCCGGACAGCTCGCGCGGGACGTAGATCGCCTCGATCGCGTGCACGAGCCCCTTCTCCTCGCGCACGGTCTGGGTGAGCCGCGAGGCGGGTCCATCGCCGAGAACCGCGCTGAGGAGATCGACGATCGGAATGTCCTCCGACGCGAGCGCCGTGGCGGCGGCGTGCCAGGCCAGGCCGAGGTAGGCCTGCTGCTCGGGCCGCTTGATGTCGTCGCGCCGTCCACCCGTCAGCGGTGGCACCGGCGGCGCCACGGGGCGCGGCGTCGGGGCGCCGCTCAGGCGCCCGAACGTCGCCAGCGCCAGCGGGCGCACCTGCGCCGTCGTCACCGGCCCGACGACGACCAGCGTCATGTTCTTCGGCACGTAGTACTTCTTGTAGTAGGCGTTCAGGCGATCGCGCTTCAGCGCCTGGATGAACTCACGCGTGCCAAGGATCGGGCGCCCGTAGGGATGGCCCTGGTAGGCGACCTCGGAGAGTCGCCGCGAGAGGAATTTCTCCGGATCGTCCTCGGTGAGGTTCATCTCCTCGAAGACGACCTTCTTCTCCGACTCCAGCTCGGCCGGCACGAAGGCGGCGTTCACGGCGATGTCGGCGAGCAGCTCCATCGCGGGCTGCACGTGGGCCGCCGGCACCACGACGTCGAAGTGGGTGAAGTCGTAGGACGTGAAGGCGTTGCTCGAGCCGCCGAAGCCTTCGATGAGGCGGTCGATCGAGCCCGGGGGTCGGGTGGGCGTGCCCTTGAAGAGCATGTGCTCGAGGTAGTGGCTGAGGCCGAGCTCCATCGGCGTCTCGTCGCGACCACCCACGCGCAGCCACAGCTGCAGCGCGACCAGGCCCGCCGCGCGATGATCCTGGCTGATGAGGACGACGCCGTTGGGCAGGACCTCGCGCGTCGGCGTGGCGGCCGCCGCGCCGGCGCCGGCGGTCGGGGCGCTCGCGCAGCCGGCCAGCGCGGCGCCGAGCACGACCATTGCCAGCCCCGCGAGCCGAGCGCGCACCGTCATCCGCGTGAGCCTAACACGATCCATCGCGCGCTGAGCTTTCTCGCCGTCGCCCACGCGCGGATGCCGAGCAGCGTGGCCAGCAGCACGGCGTAGACCCAGGGCTGGACGAGGACCTTCTTGGCGAGCCAGATGTAGTGCAGCACGCCGAGCACGCCGGCGACGTAGATCAGCTGGTGCAGCCGCCGCCAGGTCGCCCCGCCCAGGCGCTTGATCATCCCGGTCGTCGAGGTCGCCGCCAGCGGCACCAGCAGCAGGAACGCCGTCACGCCGACCGTGATCCACGGCCGCTTCGCGATGTCGTCGCCCATCGTGCGCCAGTCGAAGAAATGGTCGAGGACGATCCACACCGCGAAGTGCAGCGTCACGTAGAAGAACGCGAACAGCCCGAGCAGCCGCCGCAGCGTGATGGGCCAGCTCACCCCGAAGAGCAGCCGGATCGGCGTCAGCGCCAGCGTGGCGAGCAGCAGGCGAATCGCGGTCTCGCCGAGCTGGCGGGTGACGTACTCGATGG
Organism: Candidatus Rokuibacteriota bacterium; assembly: GCA_005887895.1. Lineage (GTDB taxonomy): Bacteria > Methylomirabilota > Methylomirabilia > Rokubacteriales > CSP1-6 > AR5. The sequence goes on along the minus strand of VBPC01000185.1, from coordinate 8,502 downwards.
GATTGACGGTGAGGTCGTCGGTCCACCAGCCCCACACGAGGTGCGCGAGCGGCACGAGCGCGACGAGCCAGACGGCCGTCTTCAGCGCGGCGCGGCCCCGGGCCGTCACGCTCAGTAGTTCTTCTTGAGATCCATCCCCGTGTAGAGCGAGGCGACCTGGTCCGCGTAGCCGTTGAACATCAGCGTCTTGCGGCGACGGAACTCGCCGATGCGCCGCTCGGTACCCTGGCTCCAGCGCGGGTGATCCACGTTGGGATTGACGTTCGAGTAGAAGCCGTACTCCTGCGGCGCCGCCTTGTTCCAGGCCGTCTTGGGCTCGGTGTCGGTCAGCCGGATGCGGACGAGCGACTTGGCGCTCTTGAAGCCGTACTTCCACGGGATCACGACGCGCAGGGGGGCGCCGTTCTGGTTGGGCAGCACGTGGCCGTACATGCCGACGGTGAGCAGCGTGAGCGGATGCATCGCCTCGTCCAGGCGCAGCCCCTCGGTGTAGGGCCAGTCGAGCGAGCCCAGGCCGAAAAAGGTCGGCTTCTGGGCGGGGAATTGCTCGGGGTCCTTGAGCGTGGTGAACTCCACGTACTTCGCGCCCGGCCGCGGCTGGGCCTGCTTGAGCAGCGCCGACAGCGGATAGCCGATCCACGGAATCACCATCGACCAGGCCTCCACGCAGCGGAGCAGGTAGATGCGCTCCTCGAGCGGCGCCAGCTTCAGGATCTCCTCGACGTCGAACGTCTTCGGCCGGGCGACCAGGCCGTCCACCTGCACATGCCACGGGCGCGGCTTGAGCGTGTGGCCGAGCCGGGACGGGTCCTCCTTGTTGACGCCGAACTCGTAGAAGTTGTTGTACGTGCTGGCCGCCTCGAACTTCGTCGGCGCATCGTCCACGCGGTAGGCGGGGTTCGGCGTCGCCGGGAGCGCCGCGCCGGCCGGCGCGGGGGCGGCGGCCGTCGTCGACGCCGCATCGCCGCCGACGGCGGCCAGCGCCAGGGCGCCCGCCATCAGCTCGCGGCGGCTCAGATAGAGCGTCGAGGGCGTGACGTCGGAATACCGCAGGCGCATGGGCCCTCCTTATCGATCCTCGGCCAGCAGCCGCTGGATCGTGGCCTCGGTCTCGGCGTACTCGCCCTCGCCGATGTGGCGATAACGCACGACGCCGCGCCGGTCGACGAGGACGAGTGTCGGCCACGCTCGCACGCTCCAGCGGTTCCAGATGGTCATCTCGTTGTCCTGGACGACGGGATAGCGCACCCCGAGTCTCCCGGTGGCGGCGACGACCTTGTCGTACGACTTCTCCCAGAAGAACTCCGGGCTGTGGACGCCGACGATCGTGAGCCCGGATTTCTCGTAACGCGCGTGCCAGTCCCGCAACTGCGGGATCACGTTCCGGCAGTTGATTCAGCCATAGGTCCAGAAGTCCACCAGCACCACGCGGCCGTGCAGCCCGGCCACGGTCAGGGGCGGACTGTTGATCCAGGGGCCGCCGCTCACGTCGGGCGCCGCCGCGCCCGGGCGGGGCTGGGCGCCGGCCGGCGCGACCGCCACCACCAGGGCGAGCGCACACCCGAGCCAGACGCCAGCCACTCTCACCATCCCGTCGATCATCGTCCCGATCGTCCTCCCAGTCGAGCCTTTCGACACGCCCGGAGCCCTCGGCGGTTCGCCCCCGGGAGTACAGTGAAGCGCCATGGGACGCGTGGTCCTGAACGAGTCCGGGCGCGATGCCGCCGTCGAGCCGGGCCCGGCCGCCGAGCGGCTGCAGACGGCGATGCTGGCCGCGCTCGGCGCCCACACCGACGCTCGCGGCCGCGTGGACTACGAACGGCTGCGCGGCTCGGATGCCTTCGCCGAGGCGGAGTGCGCCGCCCGCGCCCTGGCGTATACACGTCTGGACGCGCTGGCCGGTCGTCGGGACCGCCTGGCCTTCTGGATCAACGTGTACAACGCCCTCGTGCTGCACGGCATCGTCCGGCTCGGCGTGCGGGCGAGTGTGCTCCGCGTCTGGAACTTCTTCGGGCGCGTGAGCTACCGCGTCGGCGCCTTCGTCCTCTCGCTGGACGAGATCGAGCACGGCCTCCTGCGTGACAATCGTCGACGGAAGCTGCCGCCGCTGCGGCCGTTCGGCGCCGCCGACCCGCGGCGCGCGTGGGCGGTGACCCCGCCCGACCCGCGCTATCACTTCGCCGTGACGTGCGGGGCCGCCTCGTGTCCGCCGATCGCGGTGTATCGCGCCGCGTCGATCGACATCGACCTGGACCTGGCCGCGCGCAACTTCGTGAACCAGGAGGTCGTGGCGGCCGGCGGGCGACTGGCCTGCTCGCGGATCTTCAAGTGGTACCGCGACGACTTCGAGGTGGCCGGGGGCCTCCGGGCGTTCCTCCTGCGCCATCTCGACGAGGGGCCGGCGCGCACGGCCCTGGCGAGCGGGGCGACGCCGTGCGCGAGCTATCGCCCGTATCGATGGACGCTCCAGCACCGGCCCGTCGATTGACCCTGGCGGGCCCGGTGCGACCGGCCGCGCCGGCGGCCGCCGTACCGTTTCGCCACCTGACCGCGCTCTGGGTGCAGATCACCGGCACGTGGTGCAATCTTCAGTGCGCGCACTGCATCAACGCGAGCGGTCCGCGCGAGCCGTGGCTCGCGCCGCTCGACGCCGAGGCGGTCCGGCGCGCCGTCCTCGAGGCGGCCGCCCTCGGCGTGAAGGAGATCTACTTCACCGGCGGCGAGCCGTTCCTCCATCCCGAGGTCATGCCGCTGCTGGCGTTCGCGCTCGAGCGCGCGCCGACGACCATCCTGACCAACGGCACGCTCGTCGGCGAAGCGATGGCGGACCGGCTCGCCGCGCTGGCCGGCCGGGCGCGCTACTCGCTCGAGCTGCGCGTCAGCCTCGACCACCCCGAGCGCGAGCGCAACGACGCGGTGCGCGGCCCCGGCGCCTTCGATCGCGCGCTGGCCGCCATCCGCCGGCTGGACGCCCGCGGTCTGCTGCCGATCCTCACCGCGACCGAGACCGACCGGTCGACCGAGCCGCTCTACGACCGGCTGCGCGCCCTGCTGCTGGCGACCGGCGTGCGGAAGCCGCGCGTGAAGATCCTGCCGTTGTACCCGGCCGGTCGCATGGACGGCCGCGGCGGTGGCCGGGTGACCGCCGAGATGGTCGAGCAGGTCGGCGCCGAACGCTTGCAGTGCTCGGAGGCGCGCGCCGTCGCCGCCGGCGGCGTCTACGCCTGTCCGATCCTGGCCGGGCTGCCGGAGGCGCGGCTGGGCGCGACACTCGCGGAGACGCTGACGGCGAACCGCCTGACGCATCCGGCCTGTCTCGTGTGCTGGGAAACGGGCTCGAGCTGCCGGAACGCATGATCGCGCCCTGCCGCATGACCGAGCCACACGCCGTGCGCCGCATCGCCGTCTTCGGCGGCGTCTACAGCAACGCCCACGCGCTGGCGGCGATGCTGGCGGACGCGCGCGGTCGCGACGTCGACGCGATCTTCTGCCTGGGCGATCTCGGCGGCTTCGGCCCCCATCCCGATCGCGTGTTCCCGCTGCTGCGGGATGCCGGCGTGCGCGTGATCCAGGGCAACTACGATCGGGCCATCGCGCTCGGCCACGACGACTGCGGCTGCGGCTACACCGATCCGCGCGACAACCACTTCGCGCGCGTCAGCTACGCCTACACCCTCGGTCGCACGGCGAGCGAGCACCGACGCTGGATGGCCGCCCTGCCAGGTCACCGGCGGCTCACGCTGGGCGGCGGCACCGCCCTGCTCTGTCATGGCTCGCCGCGGGCGATCAGCGAGTTCCTGTGGGAGTCGACGACGCCCGACGATTTCGTCGCACGGCTGCTCGACGAGGCGCAGGCCGACGTGATCCTGTGCACGCACAGCGGCATCAAGTGGCACCGGCGCCTCGCCGACGGTCGTCGTCTCGTGAACGTCGGGGTGATCGGTCGGCCGGAGAACGACGGCACGCCGCGCGTCTGGTACACGGTGCTCACCGCCGAGCCCGGCCGCGAGCTCGACGTCGAGTTCGTGCCGGTCGGCTACGACCACGAGGCGCTCGCCCGCGAGATGGAGCGCGAGGGGCTGCCGCCGGAGTTCGCTGACACCGTGCGGACGGGCTGGTGGACGAGCTGCCTCGAGGTCCTGCCGGCGCGCGAGCGGGCGCGCGGGCGGTTCTGATGCGGCGCCTGTCCATCGTGATCCCGGTCCGCAACGACGCGGCGGCGCTCGGTCGCACCCTCGACCACCTCGCCCGCCTGCCGGGCGTCGCGCACGCCGAGACGATCGTGGCCGCGGCCGGCGACGTCGTGAGCACCACGGCCGCGGTCGGCGGCCGCGCCCGCCTGCTCTGGCCGGGCGGCTCGACGCGCGCCCAGCTCATGAACGCCGGCGCCGCCGCGGCCGGCGGCGACGTGCTGCTGTTCCTGCACGCCGACTCGTTCCCGCCCTGCGACGCGCTCGCCCTCATCGCCCGCGCGCTCGACGATCCAGGCGCCGTGGGCGGCGCGTTCGAGCACCGCTTCGCGGAGCCGGTGTGGAGCCTGCGCGCGATCACCGCCATCAATCGCGTCCGCTACCGGCTCACCCGGAACTACTACGGCGATCAGGGCATCTTCGTGCGGGCCGACGTGTTCCGCGCGATGGGCGGCTATCGCGACCTCGCGTTGATGGAGGATCTCGATTTCGCCCAGCGCCTCAAGCGCCGCGGCCGCAGCGTGCTGCTCCGCGCGCCGCTGGTCACCTCGGGCCGCCGCTTCCTCGCCCGCGGCCCCTGGCGCACGTTCTTCCTCATCGTCTGGCTGCTCGCGCGGTGGACGCTCCGGCTGGACACCGAGCGCTACGCCGAACGCTGGCGCGGCCCCGACAGCAGACCACCAGGCAGCGCGTGGCCGGAGCACAACGGAGCCGGCAACCTTCTAAGACAGGCCACCCACGCCCTTAGCCGTGTAAGGGCCACCCGCTACAAATGATCCTGGTGACCGGCGGGACCGGCTTCATCGGTCGCGCGGTCGTCGCGCGGCTCGTCGCCGCCGGTCGCGACGTCGCGGTGCTCGCCCGCCGCCGCGACGCGCGCGACGCCCGCGCGCGCGTCGCCGCCGCGCTCGGCGACGAGGCGGCCGGCGTCCGCGTCGTCGAGGGCGAGCTGGCCGCCGAGGGCGCCGGTCTCGCGCCCGACGAGCGCCGCTGGCTGCGCGAGCGTGTCGAGACCGTCGTCCACTGTGCGGGCGACACGTCGTTCGCGCCCCGGCTGTCGGCGCCGTACGTCGCCGCGCACGTCGACGGCCCCGTCGCGCTGCTGCGCGCGCTGGCCGGCGGTCGTCTGGAACGCTGGGTCCACATGTCCACCGCGTACGTGTGCGGCACGCGGGAGGGCACGATCCGCGAGGACGAGGGCGACCTGGGCCAGACGTTCCACAACGCCTACGAGCGAGTGAAGCTGCAGGCAGAGACGGCGGTGCGGGCGGCCGGCGCGGCGGCCGGCATCGACGTGCGCGTGCTGCGGCCGTCGATCGTGGTCGGCGCCGCGCCGGCGACGGCCGGCGGGACGCCCTCGAACCTGTTCTTCGCCTTCGTCCGGCTGCTGGCGGGGCTCGCCCGCTGGCGCGCCGACGCGCCGCTGCGCCTGGAAGGTGCGCCGCGCGCGCGGTTCAACGTCGTGCCGCTCGACCATGTCGCCGCGGCCACCGTCGCGCTCGCGGCATGTCCGGAGGCCGCCGGCGGCACGTTCCACCTCGTCGTGCGCGACGCGCCTCGCCAGGCCGCCATGCTGGCCCTGCTCGTCGAGCGCCTCGGGGTCAGCGGGCTCCGGTTGCTGGATGCGCGCTCGGAGCCGCTGGTCGATCCCTCCCCGCTCGAGCGCCGGGTGGCGCGGATGCTCGGTCCCTACCGCGCCTACCTCGGGCAGGACGTTCGCTTCGACGACACCGCGGCGGCCGCCGCGCTCACGCGCGTCGGCGTGCCGTCGGCCACGCTGACGGCCGGCGACGTCCGGCGGCTGGTCGACCTGGCGCTGCTCGGCGAGACGCCAGCGCCGGTGTGAGGACGACGATCGGCGCCGGTTGACCTTCTGGGTGTCGTCGGGTCAGACGACTTCGTCGGTGCGCGCGGTGGTCTCGCCGAAGCGTCCGAGCGCGAACTGCGGCAGCCCGGCGTAGACCTCGCCGATGCGCCGGTTGATCTCGCGGTTGGCGAGCGCGAACAGGCTGCGGCCCTCGCGGTCGCCCTCGACCAGGAAGGGGCCGAGGCGCTCGACCTCCAGCACCCACAAGGCCTGCGCGATCCCGAGCTCCTTCAGCCAGTGGACCTCGACCACCCGCTTGATCGCCGTCCCGTAGGTTGCGCCGAGGCCGTAGCCCACCGTCGTCAGGTACACGGCGCCGTGCGGCACGAACCACTCGCGATAGGCGAGCTCGGTGAGGCCGGCCTTGCCGACGATGACCTTGGCCCCCGAGCGCTCGAACCAGCGCGTCATCGACTTGCCGAAGCGGAAGCTCGCGGTCGCCGTGACCGCCTCGACGCGGTAGCCGCCGTCGGGCCGCACGCTGGCCGCCGGCGAGCAGTGGAAGTTGACGTTCGTCAGCGCGCGGACCGAGGGCGGCAGGCCGCGGCCCTCGTCGACGACCTTGCGGTACACGCCCTCGCGGGCGGTGTAGAGGATGCCGTCGAGGTAGACGACGTCGCCCAGCTTGAGCCGCGCGATCGCCTCGTCGCTGACCGGCGTCGTCAGCGTGACCTCGTCCATGCGCACGTCGTCGAGCGTCACTCGACGCCCTCGCGCCGGTAATAGTCGGTGAACCACCCCGGGTCGCTGCGGAACTCGACACGGCCGTCGGCGTGGATCCGCGCCGTGGCCCGGCGCGACGAGAGACAGAACTGGTGGATGCCCACCGGCATGCCGCCCGTGTGCGAGTAGGCGATCTCGACGTGGGTCGCGACGACCATCGACGTGCCGGAAAAGCCCATGGCGCCGATGCCGATGTAGTTGCCGAGCGCGGTCAGCTCGTCCTCGAGCCGGGCGACGTCGGGATCGGGGTTGCGGCTGCCGACCACGCGCAGGCAGGCGGCCTCCTTGCCGAGCCGCATGCAGGTGTCCTTGGAGCCGCCGATGCCGATGCCGACGATCGCCGGCTGGCAGGCCAGCCCGCGCTTGCCGTGCTCGATCAGGGTGTCGACGACGAACCGCTTGAGGCCGCCGACGCCGTCGGCCGGGAACAGCATCCGGTAGTCGCTGCCGAAGAGTCCGCCCTTGTGCACGGTCGTCACGTCGAGCCAGTCAGCGTCCGGCTCGAACGCCCACGTCACCTCGGGGGCGTGCACGCCGACGTTGTTGTTGTGGTCGGCACGCGTGAGCGGGTGCACGCGATTGGGCCGCAGCGGGATGGCGGCCGTCGCCTCCGCGGTCGCCCGCCGCAGCGCGCGCTCGACCGCCACGAACCCGCCCTCGACCACCGCCTCGTTGCCCGCGCGCACGTAGTACCGCGGCAATCCGGTGTCGGCGCACATCGGCCGCCGCTCCGCGGTGGCGATCTCCCAGTTCCGCAGCATCTCGTCCAGCACGAACCGCGCAATCCGGTTCCGCTCCCGATCGCGCGCCCGAACCACACCTTCCCGGTAGTCAGCCGGAATGTCGATCGCCGCCCGCCCCATCAGCTCCCTGGCGACGTCCTCGACCAGCTTCGCCGGAATCTCCTTCGCCATGCCCCGACGTTAGCACGCCCCCAACACCCTCGCCCGCCGGCGCGCCCCAGGCGCGCGAGCCGCCGCCGTGCGCCGGACACGCGACGCTCTCGAGGTCGCAGCACGCTCCGTCGAACTGCGCTCGCCGACGCCGGGCGGAAGCGGAAACGTAGCGCGGCGGGGTGAGGCGGCGGGGGTCCGCCGACCCGTTTCCCTCCCAACGCGGGCAGGCGCACCGGACCGAGGGAATCGCGTCGACGCGTCAACGCTCCGGGCTCGTGGTCGCCGGACCCCCGCCGCCTCGCCGCGCCGCGCGGCGACTCGACAACCAGCCGGAAACCGACGAAGGGCTAAGGACGGCGGAAGGCGAGAGCGATGAACTCGGGGAAGCGCTCCTCGAGCTCCGCCGCGACCGCGGAGCTGACCTCGCGCGCGGTGCCCGCGCGCTCGCCGTCGGTGGCGCCCCAGTGCTCGAGGTACGCGTCTTCGTCGTGCACGCCGAGCTGCATCGCCACCGAGTCGATGAGCATCTGGAACCGCTCGCTGAGCTGCAGGGTGACCTGATCACCCCCGTCGTGCGCTTCGACCGACGCCGGGATGTCCTTCCAGGCGATGATCCGGTACGTCGCCATCACCGGCCGCCCATGAACTGGGCGAGCAGGCCGAGGCGGTCCCCGGGCTCGAGCGCCGAGTCGAGGGTGTGCTTGATGCCGAGAACGGCGTCGTTGACGAGGACCTCGATGTGCTCACCGAGGTCGTCGCCGTGCCAGAGGGCTGCGGCCAGGTCCGGGAAGCGGTCGCTGAGCCCGCGCAGCACGCTGCGCACGGT
>VBPC01000184.1 GCA_005887895.1 Candidatus Rokuibacteriota bacterium | reverse complement strand
AGCCGACGGACGAGCAGCACGCCGCGGACGAGCCGGCGCTCGTGACGGACGGCGATGCTCTCGCTGCCGCACGCGGCCCCGCAGTCGCTGCGGTAGACCGAGATCCGCCCCCCGTCGACCGGGATGGCCGCGACGCGCTGGAAGGAACGGTCCTTGTCGTGATCCGTCCGCACGGTCAGCAAGTGCATGACGACGAGCGGCGTGAAGATCAGCGTGTAGGCGATCGGCATGACGAGCAGCAGCAGCGCGGCGGTGCGCCGCCACCGCTGCAGTCGCCGCAGCGTGACGGCAAGCGCCAGCCAGGGCAGCGCGTAGGCGACGAGCAGGCCCACCGCGTTCTGCGTCGGGGACTCCAGGCGCAGCACCGGGAACCACTCGTTCACCACCATCACGAGCCACCCGGCCACCAGCAACCCGACGAACGACAGCGCCGTCATTGCGATGCCCTCACGCGACCGCGGACCCCGATCGAGCCGTATTCGAGTGAGTTGGCCATGCCCGAATTATGGCCTTCACCGCCCCGCCGGCGAGAGCGTTACGTCGACAACGTCCCGTCGTACTCGTCCGCGACCCGAGCCACGACTCTTAGCGTCGTGGCGCGCTCGGCGCCTCCGGGCGCCTTGACGCCAGGCCCGGCGTTCAGCCGGGCCGCCGGCGGCAGAGCTGGTTGCCGATCAGCGTGGTCACCGTCTCGCCGCGCTGGTTCAGCATCGTGTAGAGAATCCGCACGAGGCCGCGATCGGGCTTCGAGCTCGACGGCCGCGCCTCCAGAATCTCGGCCACGACGCGCAGCGTGTCGCCGGGACGCACCGGCGCCTTCCAGCGGATCTCGTCGAGGCCGGGCGATCCCAGGCTGCACGCCGACAGCACGCCCGTCTCGAAGAACAGCTTGAACGCGATCCCGATCGTCTGGAGCCCGCTGGCGATCAGCCCGCCGTAGACCGTGGCCTTGGCCGCTTCGGGATCGGTGTGAAACACCTGCGGGTCGTAGAACCGGGCGTACTCGAGGATCAGTCGCTCGGAGATCGTCAACGACGCCGACTCGAACCGGTCGCCGGCCTTGAAGTCCTCGAAGTAGCGCACCGGGGACGAGCTCACGGGCGGGCCGACGGCGCCAGCGCGCGCAGCGCGTCGCCGAGCGCCTGCCGCCGCCGGGCCGCATCCGGCTCGAGCGTCGACACTTGCAGGAACGCGGTGTCGATGCCGGCGTCGAGGTAGCGCTGCACGTGGGCGCGGATCTCGGCCATCGAGCCGCGCACGATCAGATCGGCCATGACGCGCTCGGGGACGGCGGCCACCGCCGCCTTGCGGTCGCCGCGCTGCCAGGCTTCCCACATCGGCCCCAGCTCGGCGCCGCGTCCCAGCCAGTCCTGGAACGCGCGATAGACGGGAACGTTGAGGTAGGCGGTGACGTGACGGCGCACGCCGACGTCGCTCTCGGCGCCCGGTGGATCGACGTTGACGAGCAGCCGCGCGGTGATCTCGACGGCGCGCGGATCGCGGCCGGCCCGGGCAGCCGCCTCGCGCACGATGCCGACGACGCGCGGCACGTCCTCGACCGCCAGCCAGTTGAGGATGACGCCGTCGCCGACCTCGCCCGCGACCCGCAGCATGCCGGCGCGCAGCGCGGCGATGTAGATCGGCACCGGGCGCGCCGGCGGCCGGCCGAGCCGGAAGCCGTCGACCGTCAGCGCCTTGCCGCGAAACACGACGCGCTCGCCGGCCAGCGCCGCCCGCAGCACCTGGGTCATCTCGCGCACGCGCGTGGCCGGCAGCGCGAAGCGGCCGCCATTCCACGCCTCGACGATCGGCTGCGAGCCGGCGCCGATGCCGAGGATGAAGCGGCCCGGCGCGAGGTCGGCGAGCCCGGCCGCCGACATCGCCAGCGTGGCCGGGCCGCGCGTGAACACGTTGGCGATCGCCGTGCCCAGGCGCAGGTTCGTGGCGAGCGCGACCGGCGCCAGCGGCGCGAAGCAGTCCACACCGTCCGCCTCGTACGACCAGGCGTCGCGGTAGCCGAGGCGCTCGGCCTCGCGCGCGAGGTCGGCGTGCTCGCCCAGCGTGAAGCCGTCCACCGGCACCGAGAGCGCCCAGCGCTTGTCGGCCATCAGCGGGCGAGCTCCGCCACGTCCTCGGCGATCCGCCGGGCGTCGGCGGCGTCGGGCGCCAGGGCCAGGTACTGCTCGAACTCGGCGCGGGCGCGCGCCGGATCGTTGGTCTCGAAGTAGAGGAGCCCGAGCTGGCGGTGCGCCTCCGGTCGCGCGCCCTCGCCCTGCAGGGCGCGCTCGTAGGCCGTGCGGGCCTGGGCGAGCTCGGCGGCGCGCTCGTCGGCCGAGCCCGCGCGCTGCGCCTGCAGTCGGTGGAGATCGCCGACGTAGACGTGAGCCAGCAGATCGGACGGCGTGGCCGCCAGCACCCGCGCGAGCTGCCGGCCGGCGGTGGCGAATCGGCTGCGCCGGATCTCCTCGTAGGCGTTGTCGCGCAGGACCGGCGGCAGGAGCCGCTCGAACGTCTCGCTGTTCCTCACGGTGGTCGGGGTGGCGGCGGCGGCCGCGAACACGCTGGCCACGAGAGCGCGCGTCGTCTCGATGCGCTCGCTCAGGCGGCCGCGGTTGCCGAAGAAGAACACCTCGCGCGGCCCGCCTTCGAACGCCTGGGCGGCCAGCCGCAGGAACGCGACCGGCGCCTCCTTCGGGTCCCACCCACCCCGCACGACGCTGGCCAGGCCGGTGACGTCAGCGGCACGCTCGCGCTCGCGGCCGTAGCCGATGATCGCCGCCCGGGCCGTGAGCCGGAGTCCCAGTGCCCGGATCGCGCTCGCCGTCCGGCTCGTGGCCGCCGCCCCCTCCAGTGACGGCTCGACGCGCCGGGGCTCGCCGATCTCGAGCGCGTCGCGCTGGAACACGTGGGCCAGCTCGTGGCCGAGCACCGCCGCCAGCTGCGCCTCGTTCTCGACGACGGCGAGGACGCCGGTGTGGACGAAGACGTGACCGTCGGGCAGGGCGAAGAGGCTCAGCGTGGGATCGCGCAGCACGTGAAACGGCAGCGCGGCCCCGCCGAGGCGCTGGCCGAGCTGCGCGAGGTACGCGAGCAGCGCCGGGTCGTCGTAGACGGCCACGCGGGGCAGCAGCGCCGTCTCCTCGGAATGCGCGTCGGCCCGCAGCGTGGGCTCGTCGACCCGGTGGGTCGCGCAGGCCGGCGTCAGCAGCGCCGCGACGACGAGCCAGGCGGCCGCCAGGCGTCTCACGCTAGTTGCGGGAGCCCAGCTCCTGGCGGACCCGGCGCAGCTCCTGGCGGAACGACTCGGCGTCCTGGGCGGCCGGATGGCGATTGAGGTACCGCTCCCATTCGGCCGCGCCGGCCCAGAGCTGTCCCGCCTTGACCAGCACGGTGCCGCGGTCGCGCAGGTGGGTCGGCGCCTCGGGATCGATCAGCAGCAGCCGGTCGATCACGCCGAGCGCGCGGCCCCAGTCTTTCTGGCGGGCGTAGATCGTCTTGAGGTTGCGGAGCATCCGCACCACGATCTGCCGCCGCGTGCACGGCGTCCAGTGCGCGTCCTCGATCTTGACGGGCCGCCCCACCGCGCGTGCGGCCACCTCGGCGGCGGAGGCGGGCGTCAGCACGCCACCGCCGTGGAACGGATCGAGCAGGATCGCGCGGCTGCCGACGGTCACGCTGACGATGAAGTGCCCGGGCAGGCCGACGCCGGCGATGTCCAGGCCGATACGGCGGCCGACTTCCATCGTCAGCACCGAGAGCGTGATCGGAATGCCGAGCTTGCGGTCGAGCACGTCGTTGAGGCAGGAGTTGCGCGGATCGTAGTATTCGCCGTCGTTGCCGCGGAAGCCTTCCTCCTGAAAGAGGAAGCGTCGCAACCGGTCGAGCGTGCCCCCGGCGTCGCGGGCGGCCCCGACCCGCGCGGCCAACGCGTCGAGACGGGCCAGCTCGTGCCGGTCGTCGAGCTGCGGGTGCTCGATGCGGGCGACGGCGAGGGCGGCGCGGCCGAGGTCGATCGCGTCGTCCGGCGCCTGCAGGAGATCCCCGAACGCGCGCAGCGCCGCATCCATGGCCGGTCAGCAGCCGGGCGCGTGGTGGATGCCGGCCGTGGCGAGCGCCTTCTTCTGCAGCTCTTCGGCCAGCTCGAGCGTGCGGCGCGCGGCACGCGTCGCCGCCTCCTGGGCCGGCGGCGTGGCGGCGAGGCGCAGCAGCAGGCGCCGCCCCAGCTCGTGGTGGTACCGCTCGTCGGGCTCGATCGTGTCGCGGTAGAGCGCCGCCGTGGCCTTGTCGCCGACCCGCTCGCAGAACTCGATGAACTGACGGTTCTTGACGACCGCGATCGCCTCGCGCGTGAACTGCCCGGCCGCCACCCGTTCCACGGTCGTCGAGAGCGTGTCGAGATACTTGAAGAGGGGGCCGTAGCCACCGGCCAGCGGGTCGAGCGACGTCGCGTCGACGCCCAGCTGGGCCAGGCGATCGGCGATCAGGCGGTAGTGCTTGGCCTCGTCGCCCGCCTGGCGCGCGAGCGCGAGCTTCACCGGCACGTCGTCGGTCGTCACGAGCCAGCGGGCGGCGATCTCGGTCGCCTCGATCTCGTTCTTGAGGGCGACCTTGAGGAGGTTGGGGACGTTGAGCGGCCCCTCGACCTCCGGCGTCAACGTGGCGTCGGGCGCCAGCCCCAGCAGCAGCCGCTGGTTGTCGGCGTCGAGCCGGGCGACGAACTCCTCGGCCGTCACGCCGCCACGCCCTCGCGCAGCAGCGTGGGCAGCTCCTGCGTGAGCGTCTCCTTGGTGACGACGCGGCGACACCGCGCGTGCAACGGCTGCGTCTGGCGGGCCAGCGCGTGCGTGGTGAAGCCGAGCACCGGCGGGGCGCCGGCCGCCTCGACGGCGGCGAAGAGCGCGTCGTAATCGAACCCGGCGGTCAGGTCGAGCAGGACGAAGCGCGGCGACGGCGAGAGCGCGGTCGTGAGCTCGTCGGGGGTGCGGGCGAAGGCGAGCGGGACGTCGGCCAGCCTGGCCGTCTCCCGGATGCGCGCCACGAAGAACAGATCGCGGACCACCGCGATCACCCGCGGCTCGGCGCTAGTCATTCTGCTCGCGGACGCCCAGCCAGTGCTTGTTCCACTCGGCAATGTGGCTGAGGGTCCGGAGGTCACGCATGCGGTCGATGTAGACGATGCCGTTCAGGTGGTCGGTCTCGTGCTGGATGACCCGCGCGAAGAAGTCCTTGGCGAGGAGGCTGACGCGGTTGGCCTCGCGGTCGTAGCAGTCGAGCCGCACCGCGGTGTAGCGCGGCACCATGCCCCGCATGTCGGGCACTGACAGGCACCCCTCCCAGCCGTCCTCGATCTCCTCGGACAGCGGCGTCACCATGGGGTTGATCACGATCGTGAGCGGGATGACCGGCGCGTCCGGATAGCGCGGGTTGGCCTCGACCTCGATGACGGCGACCTGGACCAGCTCGTGGACCTGATTGCCCGCCAGCCCGGCGCCGTCGTACTCGTGCATCGTCTCGACCATGTCGTCGATCAGCCGCTGCACGTCCGCCGACCGGATCTTCTCCACCGGAAGCGGCTCCGCCTTCATGCGAAGCACCGGATGCCCCAGCCGCGCCACCTTCAGGATCGCCATGACGCCCAAAATTCTACCACGCACGTCACCGCCCCCCGCCGCTTCCGACCCGCCGCACGCCGCGGGCTCGCCGTGTGAAGCGCGCCGCCGCGCACCCGCGGGGCACGGCATCTCGGCGGCGGCCTGTCAGGAGCGCAGCCTGGCGTGCCCGGACGCCCCCCAGTCCGATGGAGCCCAGCCAAGGCAGCTCGAGTCGGCCGTAGCCCTCGTGGTAGCCACGGACACGCCGCCGCCGCCCGCCCGGCCTGCAGCCACGAAGAGGCTAGCGCCCGGCGATGAGAGTCCAGATGCGCGCTGGCGTGAGCGGCATGTCGACGTGACGGATACCGAGCGGTCGGAGCGCGTCGACGACGGCGTTGACGACGGCCGGCGGCAGCCCGATCGTGCCCGCTTCGCCCAGTCCCTTGGCGCCCAGCGGGTTGTAGGGCGACGGCGTGTCGTGATGGAGGATCTCGGCGACCGGCACGTCGTCAGCGCGCGGCAGCGCGTAGTCCATCAGGGTACCGGTCAGCAGATGCCCGTCGCGGTCGAAGACGATCGCCTCCATCAGGATCTGGCCCCACGCCTGCGCCAGCGAGCCCTCGAGCTGGCCGTCGGCCAGGAGTGGATTGACGATTGTCCCCGCATCGTCCACCCACACGATGCGCTCGGCCACGACGACGCCGGTCTCGCGCTCGAGCCTCACGGCGACGACGAACGCGCCCGAGCTCCACACCTCGCCCGGCGCCTGGAAGAAGCGCGTGGCCTCGAGCCCCGGCTCGATGCCGGCCGGCAGCGCGCCCATGCGATACGCCGCGTCAGCCACCGCCCGCCAGGCGAGCGTGCGAGCCGCCGCGCCGACGACGTGGAAACCGCCTGGCGCGGCGACGACGTCGTCGGGCGCCGCTTCGAGCAGTGAGGCGGCGATGCGCCGGCCTTTCTCGCGCACGTCGAGCGCCGCCAGCACCAGGGCGCCCCCGCCGAGGGCCGTGCTGCGGCTGCCCGCCGTGCCGGAGCCGTGGGGGGCGCCGAGCGTGTCGCCGTGACGGACCGTCACGACGTCCGGCTCCACGCCGAGGTGATCGGCGACGACCTGGGCGAACGTCGTCTCGTGGCCCTGGCCGTGTGGGCTCGAACCCGTGATCGCGGTGACGGTGCCGGTGCGCTCCACGCGCACCACACCGCTCTCCCAGCCGAGCGCGGCCGGCTCGACGTAGAGCGAGAGCCCGACGCCGACCAGCTCGCCGCGGCGGCGCCGCTCGGCGTGCGCGCGGCGCAGCGCGGGGTAGTCGGCGGCGTCGAGCGCGCGCTCGAGCACGGCCCGATAGTCGCCGGAGTCGTAGATCTGGCCGGTCGCCGTCGTGAAGGGAAACGCCTCGCGCGGGATCGCGTTGCGCCGCCGCACCTCGGCCGGATCGAGACCGCGGGCGTGCGCCGCCTCGTCGACCAGCCGCTCGATGAGGAACGCGGCCTCCGGCCGGCCGGCGCCGCGGTAGGCGCCCACCGGCGGGGTCGTCGTGATCGCGCCGGTCACCTCGATGTCGACGGCGCCGATCGCGTAGGCGCCCGGCAGGCAGCGGGCGTGGTTGCGCGGGTTGGTCGAGGCCGAGAACGACAGGTAGGCGCCGAGCGGCGCCTCGATCCGCGCGCGCAGGCCGCGGATCGTCCCGTCGGCGTCGAGCGCCAGCGCGCCCGTCGAGCGGGCGCCGCGCGAGTGCTGGGTCGTGAGGAAATCTTCCTGACGCGTCGAGATCCACTTCACCGGCCGTCGCACGCGGCGCGCGAGCCAGGCGACCAGCGGCTCCTCACGGTATGGGCCCCCCTTGACGCCGAAGCCGCCCCCGACGTCGGGCGCGATCACCCGCACGCGCCCCTCGTCGAGACCCAGCATCCGGGCGATCTCCGCCCGGATGCGAAACGGCGCCTGCGTCGACGTCCACACCGTCAGGGCCCCGGCCGCCTCGTCCCAGGTCGCGAGCGCGCCACGCGTCTCCATCGGCACGCCGGCGACCAGGTTCTGCTCGACGGTCAGCTCGACCACCGAGGCCGCCTGTGCGAACGCTCGGTCGGGATCGCCCGCCCGCCAGGCCTGACCGAGCGCGCGGTTGCCCGGCGCCTCCTCGAAGATTCTGGGTGCGCCGGGCGCCAGCGCCACCGCGGCGGCGGCGACACCCGCCAGGGGCCCGTACTCGACGGCGACGAGGGCTGCCGCATCCCCCGCGGCGGCGGCCGACTCGGCGACGACGGCCGCGACCGGCGTGCCCTGGGCGTGCACGCGCTCGCCGGCGAGGAGCGGGTTCGGCGGCACGATCATGTCGCGAAAGAGCCGGTTGACCGGCAGGGCGGGGATCACGCCCAGATCGGCGGCCGTGACGACGTCGACCACGCCGGGGGCCTTCCTGGCGCGCTCGACGTCCAGGCCGACCACGCGCGCGTGGGCGTGGGGGCTGCGGACCAGCGCCAGGTGCGTCAGGCCCGGCACGGCGACATCGTCGACGAAGCGCCCGCGCCCGCTGACGAGGGGCGCGTCCTCACGTCGCCGGAGCGGACGGCCGACCCAGGTCACCGGCTCAGGAGGCGAAGGTCTGCATCAGACCCGGTAGCCGATCAGTTCGAGAAGGTTTCCGTCGGGGTCGAGGAAGTACAGACACTCGTGGTCGCCCCAGTCGATCGGGGCGTGGTGCGGGATCCCGCGCTCGGTGAAGACGCGCCGGGCCGCCGCGTAGTCGTCCCACGAGACCTCGAAGGCGTGGTGGCTCTTGCCCAGCGGGTTCTGGATCTGCTCGAGGCCGCCGGGCGGTCGGTCGGGTTTGAGGAACAGCGCACAGCTGCCCTCGCCATAGGAGAGCAGCACCTGATCGTCGAGGCGCATCCGCACCGTCATGCCGAGCAGCTCCGTGTAGAAGCGCTCGGCGCGCGGCAGGTCGGCGACGTCCACGCCAAAGTGGTCGAGCCGCCTGACTCGCATGCGCTAAGGATAGCGCCTGGGGCCAGACGGCTCGTGTCGCCGGCGCCGACGGTCGACTACTTCGCCGGCTGCTCCTGCTGCTTGCCGCCCTGCTGCTGCTCGTGGCCCGGGTTCGGCTGGCCGCCGCCCTGATGCTGCATCGGTGGGCTCCTTCCGTCACACGCAACTTTGGGTGTGACGGCTACCAATGGTGCAACCAATGTGCCGGCGGTCGGTGGGTAGTTGAAAAAAATGCGGGTCAGCCGGCTGTCGGAGATTCCCCAAGTCGATCGAGCGCCCAGGCCGCCGCGCGCCGGACACCCTCGTCGGCATCGCCGAGCGCGCGCCGCAGCGCTGGCGCGGCGGAGCGATCGCCGCGGTTGCCCAGCATCAGCGCCGCGTTGCGCGCGAGCCCCGCGCGCTTGGCGCGGCTCATGGCGCTGCCGCGGAAGCGCTGGCGGAAGGCGGCGTCGTCCAGCTCGAGCAGCGCCTGCAGCGGTCCGAGCGGCGCGTCGGGCGCCAGGGCGGGCTCGCCCGCGCGCGTCGCCTTCCGGTTCCACGGACAGACGTCCTGGCAGACGTCGCAGCCGAACAGCCAGTCGCGCACGGCCGGCTTCCATTCGTCGGCGATGTCGCCGCGGTGCTCGATGGTGAGATAGGCCAGGCAGCGCCGGGCGTCGAGAACCCAGGGTCCGACGAACGCGTCGGTCGGGCAGGCGTCGAGACAGGCCGTGCACGTGCCGCAGTGGTCGGCGACGGGCCCGTCGGGAACGAGCGCGGCCGTCGTGAGCACGGTGCCGATGAAGAAGTACGAGCCCGCGCGCGGAGAGATCAGGTTCGTGTTCTTGCCGATCCAGCCGAGCCCGGCGGCGGCGGCGAGGTCGCGCTCCAGGACGGCGCTGGTATCGACGGCCGCCCGGCTGTGCACGTCGGAACCACCGGCCTCGCGCAGATAGTCGACGAGCGCCTTCAGGCGCGGGCGCATGACCTCGTGATAGTCGCCGCCGCGGGCGTAGCGGGAGACCACGCTCCAGCTCGGATCGTCGTCGCGGGGACCGTAGGCGAGGGCGACGGTGACCGCGGAGCGGGCATCCGGCAGCAGGCGAGCCGGTTCCTGCCGCTCGGCCCGCGTCCGCTGCAGGTACTCCATGCCCTCGCCGTAGCCGGCGTCGAGCCAGCGTCCGAAGGCCTCGCCGTGCACCGGCGGCCCCGCCGGCCCGATGGCGACGCGATCGAAGCCCACGGCGAGCGCGCGCGCCTTGACCCCCAGGGTGAGCGCCAGCGCCGTGAGGCTCATGGGTGACATCCTACGCCACCGCCGGTAGGCCCAGCCGCGGGGCACGAGGGCTCGACGGCCGGGTTGGTTGGACCGCTGGCGTCAAACTTGCCTCCACATTGGGCCTAGAGTTTTGCGAGGCCGATGCGAAAACGCGCTGAACGTCACATCCGTAAATTCATCGGTCAACGTTTACGCGCGCTACGCAAGGAACGCGGGCTCACCCAGGACCGGCTCGGCGAGCTGTCGGGACTGAGCGGGAAGTTCATCGGGGAGGTCGAGCGAGGCCAGAAGTCGATCTCGATTGACAGTCTGTACGCTGTCGCTGTCGCCCTGCGGACGCCCCTGCCCTCCCTGGTCGACGTTCGTGTCGGCGAGCAGAACGGGCCGCCGTCGGAGGACGTCGAGCGGATCTACGCGCTGATGGCCGGCCCCCACCGGCAGGAAGAGATACGGCGGGCTTACAACGTCCTGCGCGCAATGTTCGGGAAAGTATCGTAACCCCGCCAGCGGGGTGGCTTGACCCTCGGCGGGGCAGGCGGACGCTGAGATGGAGGGTCGTTGATGCGGTCCCCTCCGAATCCGGACCCGGCCGGCGACCGGGGCGAATGGACGTACCTGACGTACGACGTCGACCGGCCGTGCGTCGTCTGTCTGAACTACCTGCACCGCGGGCAGGCCGTGGGCTACGTCAACGGCCAGCTAGTGCACGCGAAGTGCTATCGCGAGGACCAGGGGCCGCTCGGCCGCCACTCGTCGGCGGCGTGACCACTGCGTCGGAGCCCACCAGGTAACGCCGCCAGCTTCGCGCCGGACGCTGTCCAGCGCCGGTCCCGAGACTTGCCGCGCGGCGGCAGCACTACGGCCGCGACCATCAACCGGCTCAGGCCCTGCGCCAGCAGCGTGGCGAGGGCGTGGGTCGCCTGCTGTGCCGACACCGCGGAGGGGTCTCCCTCCGTGAACAGTTGATGGGTGGCGTAACGCTCGGCGACCTCTGCCCACGCGCGTGCACAGGCATCGTCCAGGTGTCGCTGGACGATCGCTGACACCTCTCGGTGTAATTGCCGGCC
>VBPC01000183.1 GCA_005887895.1 Candidatus Rokuibacteriota bacterium | reverse complement strand
GCACGCCGCCCATGACCTTGCCGATGACCGCGCCGGGGAACGTCTCGCTCCTTCGCTCCAGTCCGAGGGTGCCCTGATAGACGGCGACGAACCGCTCGGTGTCGGGCGGCGGCTCGAATCGCGCGGCGAGGAGCGTCTCGCCCGGCCGGATGCCGATGACGGTCGCCGGATCGAGGGCCGGGACGGCGACGCGCTCGCCGGTGGCCGTGTCGGCGTAGAGCCCCAGCGTGCCGTCGTACAGCGGCTCCGGCGACGCGTTGCTGCCGGTGACGCGCACCAGGGCGGCGTCGATCGGATCGACGGTGACGTCGACGGCCAGCCGACCGCGAAAGAAGTAGTCGAGCAGCTCGGCGGAGTAGCCGATCGCGCGCGGCAGCAGCGCGCGCGCGTAGTCGCCGAGGACGCGATGATCCAGCGTCCACAGCGTGCTGGGCGGCGCCAGGTCGCGGACCGCGCTCAGGTAGTGGGCGAGCGCGGTCTCGGCCACGAAGTGCTCGATCTCCGGCACCGTGGTGCCGCGGACGACCTTGGGAAAATACCGGCGGACCGCGTCGTCGTCCGGCTCGACAAACGACGACCCCAGATCCGACACCAGCGGCCGCGGGAAACCCGTGAAGATCGTATCGATGAGCCCGGCAATCGGGATCGGCGCTTCCGGATGCTCGGAGTGGAAGACGAGGCGGAGGGGTCGGATCGGCGGGTGCCCGACGATGCCGTCGAACGTCTCCCGGTCGTGGTCGAGCGTGTCCTGCACCCAGTCTTCGTACCAATCGGGATTGACTGGCAAGAAGCGATCGTTTCCGAGCGGCAGCCACAGGTGCATGTCGTTCCGGACGTGGGCGGGCACGGTGGCATCCTGGACGAGGTGCGCCACGTGGCCGAGCGCGCGGAAGGTGTCGGCCAAGGCCGCTTCCCGCTCGGTCGGCGTTCGACCGATCAGCGCGGCGAGGAATCGCTGCCGGGCAAACGGCCACGACCACGTGCCGCCGCCCTTGGGCCCTTCCTGGAAAGCCCGCTGGCTCCAGACGATCGACGACTGCCCGAGCTCGATCTCGACGCCGAAGGCGGTACTGAGCCCGGCCGAGTCCCAGGCGCGAAGCGGATTGTGGAAATGATGGCGGACACGCCAGAACGGAGTGTCCTCACGGCCAGCGCCCTCCTGGATCCACTCCGTCACCCGGAATCGCGTGGCCCCGTTGACCAGGAAACTATCCCGACCCTCCGAGAATCCGAGGTCGTCCATCAACGTGGTGTTGACGCCGACGGCTTCGTTGGCGGCTCGCAGTCCGAGCTGGCGATGAGTCGGAACGTCGTAGGCAACGGCCGCTCGGGCCAAGACGAGCGTCAGGACAACGGCGACGGATGCGACGCGCGCGCTCATCGCTCACCCTCCCTCAATAGCGGCGACAGACCGAGGTTGATGCGCTCCTGGTTGTACGCGGCGCGCCACCGCGGGATACGGTCGGCCGGCATGTCGGCGCCGCCCGGCAGGGACTCGGGCATCGCGCGCAGCCGCTCCTCGCGTGTCTCGAGCCGCGGCAGCTCGACGACGGCGCCGTCCGTCGCAAAGTGCTGCCACCCTTGCTTCGCCCGGCGCTGGAGCACCGATGGCTCCTCGAGCAGCGGCCGGGGACTGTCGGCGCGGAACCGCCAGCGGCCATAGCCCGCTTTGAACATCACGATGTCAGGCCCGACGATCGCCCGGAGCGGATTGTTCCTCGACAGATCGCGCGCCGGGATGACGATCCGGCCGTCGGCGTCGCTCACCACTTCGTCGACATCGTGGAACCGGCGGTCGGGGTGCGGCCAGGTGGCGGTCTTCTCGTCCCATCGCGCGAGTACGACGACGCCTTCCAGTGGCTTGCCAGTCTCGGCGTCGAGGATCTGCGCTCTCCAGGGGCCGGCGCCGCCCGCCCGCCCGGCGAGGACGGCGAGGGCGACGAGCCCGGCAGCGACGACCACCAGCGTGAAGCGCCGGCGGCGCGCGCGCGTCAGAACGCCTCCAGACGCCAGAGGCCGTCGCCGTCGACGGCGAAACGGACCTCGAAGGACTTCGGGACGCCGGCGTCGGTCCGGCGCATTCGGTAGATCGCGGCCGCGTTGCGAACCTTCACGAGGCTGATCTCGGGCAGGATGGCGTCGATCTGCGGCAGGCTCGGGGCGAGCAACGTGAACGCGGTCTCGTAGTCGGCGCGTCGGCGCTGGGTGATGTGGCTGACCCCCGCCGCGATGTCGCCGCGCCGGAGCGCGTCCTTCATCGCGCTCCAGCGGGCTCGCAGCAGCGCATCGAGCGCCGCCCGATCGAACACCTGGATCGCGGCGGAGGCCGTCGTCCGCGCGCCGGCGGCGTCGCTGACGGTGGCCCGCACGACGTAGAGGCCCGGTTGCGAATAGACGACCGCGTAGTCCTCGAGCGCGGCTGTCGTGACGTCGACGATGCCGTCGCCGTCGGTGTCGAGCTCGATCTGGACGATCTGGGGATCGCGCGGCAGCGACAGTCGCACCGTCAAGGGCGCCGCGCCGCTCCAGGGGCTGGCGACGAGCAACGTCGGTGAAGCGGAACCGACGGCGATCGGAGTCTCCGCGCGCCCCGTGCGGCCGTCGGCCGCCACCGCGGTCGCGACGAGGCGGGTCGCGCCCGGCTCGAGTGCGGCGAGCGCGGTGAACTCGCCGCGCTGCAGCCAGGCCGGCCAGCCGTTGACCGTCACCCCGACGTCGTCGCCGCCGGCGTCGACGGTGCCGCGGACCACGACGGCGCCGGCCGGAACCACGGCCCCGGGCGAAGGCTCGCTGATCGTGACTGCGAGCGTCGCGGGGCCGACGGAGAACGTGAGCGAGGCCGGCGTCGGATCGTCGTTGCCGGCGCGATCGCGCGCCTTCACCTGGATCGTGTGCGAGCCGGGCGCCGGCGGTGCGAGCGTGGCGGTCGTCGCCGACGAGAACGCCGACCACGCGCCGTCGTCGAGCCGCCAGGCAAACAGCAGCTCGCCGGACGGGGTGAGATTGTCGGCGCCGCCGAAGCCGAAGCGCAGACCGTCAGTGGTCCGCTCCGGCCCCGTGATGAATGTACCGGGCGGTGTGTTGTCCACCGTGATCACCCGGCTCAGGCTGGTGACGTTGCCGGCGCGATCGGTGGCGCGCGCCACCACGGTGTGAACGCCATCGCCGTCGACGGCCGAGTCCCACTCGGCGCTGGCAACCGCCGTCGGGGCCGGCAGCGGCGGGGCCACCGCGAGTGCCAGCGGCTGGCCGTTGACCAGCGCCTCCAGCTTCGCTACCTGGCTGCCGCCATCTCCGGCGGTCGCCCTGATGGCGACACGGCCGCGCACGAGCGCGCCGCTCGGTGGCGAGTCGAGGCCGAGTATCGGCGCCTGGCTGTCCTGGACGATGACGAGCGTCGCGGCGTGCGAGAGCAGGCCGGCGCCGTCGTGGCCGATCGCCCGAACCGCCACGTGGTTGACCGCGTTCGGCGCCAGTGGCACCGGCAGCGCGAACGCGCCGGAGTCGTTGGCCAGCGTGTGGGACGTCGTCTCGCCGCTGCGCGCTTCGACGCGAGCCTCGGCGTCGGTGGTGCCGGCCAGCGTGACGGCTGGGGCGCTGGTCGAGGCCGGCAGCGGCTGCAGGTGTGGCACCCGCGGGGCCAGGAAACGCATCACCCGCCCGCTGGAGCCCTCGGTCAGGTAGAGATTGCCGTCGCGGTCGAACGCCAGGCCCTGGGGCTCCTCGGCGCCGGCCGCGAAGACGTCGGCGCTCTCGGCACGGTCGAGCCTGGCGACGACGCCCGCGACGTGGTTGTCGGGCAGCACCAGCCGGCTCGCCGTGAGGAACACCGTGCCGGCGGCATCGATCGCGACGCCGACCGGCCTGCGGATGCTGCCGTCGGTGAGCTCGACCACGGGGCCGGCCCCGCCTCGTGCGGCGCGGACGATCGGATCGTCATCCCCTGGTCGTCCGCCCCGAGCGGCGACGTAGAGGACACCGTCGCGGATTGCCAACCCTTCCGGGTCGCGCACTCCGCCGACGACGACGCTGGCCCGGCCTGCCTGGCCGAGTGCCATGACGACGCCGGGTCGCGACTCGTCGTAAGGGTCGCCGTCGCCGCCGTCTTGCGCGGAGACGTAAAGGGTGTCGTCCTCCGCGACGGCGATCCAGCGAGGGTACCGGAGGCCGCCGGCGACCACGGAGATCGCGCCTGCGGACGACACGTGCACGACGCGGCCCGCGTCGTGCTCGACCACGAGCAGGCGACCCGTCCGGTCAAAGGCAATGCCGACCGGGCCGCGCAGACCGCTGGCGACGACGCGAGAGTGACCGGGAGCGTCGAGACGGAGCACGCGGCCACGCGCATGGTCCGTCACCCACACGCGGCCGTCGGCGTCGACGGCGACTCCGCGGAGGTCGCCGAGACGGGCTCCCCAGACCTCCATCGGCGCCATCGCCGTGAGCGCGTGCGGCGTCGGGACGCTGGCAGCGGTCAACATCGGGGCGATCGCGAGAGCGAGATGGGCAAGCATGCGCCGCCGGTGGCGCAAGATCGATTCCACGTCCGCGCGCCGCCCGGCGACCGTCGCCAGGCCAACTTAGCGCGAGCCGGGGGGCGAGAGACTTGGCGTGCTGCACGCGGCGACGGGCAGGGCGCCCCGGCGGCGGGGCAGGAGCGTACGGTCAGAGTCTACGGGGCGCGCTCGATGCGTTCGAAGACGGCCTGGACGTCCTTGCGCGGGACCTGCTGCGCTTCCGGGGTGTCGAAGTACGCGCGCGCGCGCCGCAGGGCCCGCCGATGCTCAGGCACCGCGAACGGCGTCCGCTCGAGCCGGAACCGATCCGCCTGGCTCGAGAGGCGCTCGAGCCACTGGGCCGGCGTGCCGGTGAACGGCTCCCGCGAGCTGGCCCCCGTCCGCCCGAGGATCCGCACCTGCGCGCCGGCGATCGCGGCACCGTCGGCATCGCGCACGACCGTGCCGGTCAGCGTCGGCAGGACGACCGGCGTCACCGGTGCCGCGGCGGCACCGGTGACGGCGAGGACAACGAAGGCGGTGCGGGCGAGCGGGCCGTCGTGAGGACCTAGTGCATGCGCTTGTCGTCGAAGCCGGCCGAGCCCTTGATGCGCGCGTCGCTGCCGGGGATGTACTTCTTCTCCAGCTCCTGGAAGTGGCCGACGCGGGCCATCACGTGGTGGCTCTCGGTCGGGTGGCCGTCCTTGGTCTTCTCGAGACGCCACTGGGCCTGCTCCTGGTCCTTCACCAGCTCCTCCATCGCGTTCCACACGGAATACATGCCCGCATGAGCGGCGAAGAGCGTGATGAAGATGAACTTGTAGCCGAGCTCGCCCAGCTCCTTGAACGTGAACGGGTTCGCGTCCTTGTGCCACTTGAAGGACGAGGAGTAGTTGAAGGCCAGCGGCACATCGGGGTGCGACTCCCGCAGGGCCCGGGCGAAGGCGATGGCCGGCTCGCGGTCGGGCCGCCCACGGCGCCGAAGGCGTCCGTGCGGGCGATGATGACGAAGTCGGGGTTCAGGCGGTTGCGGGTGTCCACGGCCGCCC
Source organism: Candidatus Rokuibacteriota bacterium (assembly GCA_005887895.1). Lineage (GTDB taxonomy): Bacteria > Methylomirabilota > Methylomirabilia > Rokubacteriales > CSP1-6 > AR5. Next base: position 10,629 of record VBPC01000183.1, on the reverse strand, counting down.
GGTACTTCCCGACGGCCTCGTCCTGGCTCACGATCACCTTGCCGGCGATGTGGCCGCAGCGCTTGGGGAACACCTGGTCCTCGATGTGGATGCCGGCCACGCCGCTGCGCACGTACTCCTGCACCGTCCGGATGGTCGAGAGCGCGTTGCCGTAGCCGTCGTCGGCGTCGGCGATGACGGGGATCTCGACGGCGCTGGCGACCAGGGCGCCGATGCGGGTCACTTCCGTCTGGGTCAGGAAGCCCATGTCGGGCCAGCCGTTGGCCAGGGCCATCGAGTAGCCGGACAGGTAGATCGACTTCATGCCCACCTTCTCGGCGATCTGGGCGTCGAGCGGCGAGTAGACGCCGCCCGTGAACAGGTAGGGCTCGGTGCGGAGCAACTCGCGGAACTGCTGGCCGGGGTCACGCATGGGGTGTCGGTCTCCTAGGCGGCCGGGCGCGCCAGCGCGGTGGTGAGCGCGCACCAGCGGCAGAAAGTGGTCGCGTCGAACTCGACGCTGCAGGAGCGGCAGGTGGCCGTGCCGCACTCGTGGCACTGCGTACGGCCGGCCGGCTGCTCTACGGTCATTCCGCAGTCACAGTGGGACATGGCCTTCTCCTCCTGGGTTATTGCAGCTCGAACGGGGCAACCGCCCGCACGTTGCGGGTGCCGAGCAGATCGCCCGCGCACGACGCACAGTAGGTGGCCGACTCCAGCGAGATCGCGCACGACGGACACAGCGCGCCGCCGCACTCCTGGCAGCCGAGGCTGTGAAAAGAGTTGCTCATCTCGGTTCCGCATCCACATCGGCTCGGCATTGCTCCATCCTCCTTGATGGCCCCCAACGCCTCGGTCGTTGCACCCACTGTGCCGCCGGGACGGCCGGCCGTCCAACTCATTGTTTTTATCGGCCTGATAAAATTTCTCGATCGGAAAGATCTTTCATGGAGGGTATAATCGACTCGTATCGCGGTCAGACCGCCCATAAAGGAGTCTTTCCCCCCGTGGAGATCGGCCAGGTCGAGGCGTTCCTCGCGGTCGGCACCTTCGGCGGCTTCCGTCGCGCCGCCGACGCGCTCCGGGTCACCCAGCCGGCCATCAGCGCGCGCATCAAGGCCCTGGAGGGCTCGCTCGGCGTGTCGCTCTTCGAGCGCGGCAAGGCCGGGCTGGCGCTCTCCTCGGCCGGGCGCGCGCTGCGGCCGCACGCCGAGCAACTCCTCCACGCGGTCGCCCTGGCGCGCCAGGCCGTGCACGACCTGCGACCGGCCACCGGCGGCGCCATCACCATCGCCGCCGCGCTGTCGATCTGCACCTACCTCTTGCCCGACGTCCTCAAGCGTTTCCAGGTCGCCCATCCCAAGACGCTCATCACCGTGCGCTCCGGCCATTCGAAGGAAGTGCTGGAGATGGTGCTGAAGGGCGAGGCCGAGCTGGGGCTGGCGCGCTCGCTGCACCATCCCGAGGTCGAGACGGTGAGCCTGCGCGACGACCCGCTGGTGCTCGTGGGCGCGCCGGGCTCGCCGATGGGGCGCGCCGGCAAGGCGCGCCTGGAAGAGGTGGCCGCCCAGCCGCTGATTCTCTTCGACCGCGGCTCCAGCGACTGGACGCTCTCGCACGGTCTCTTCCGCCGCGCCGGCCTGGTGCCCAACGTCGTGCTCGAGGTCGAATCGATCGAGGCGGCCAAGCGGATGGTGGAGCGCGGGATCGGCCTGGCGTTCCTGCCGCAGATCGCGGTGGTGAACGAGATCCGGCGTCGCCGCCTGCTCGCCGTCGTGGTGCGCGACGCCGAGCCCCTCAGCCGCAGCCTCGACATCATCCACCCGCGCCAGCGCCCGCTCAGCGCCCAGGCGCAGGGCCTGCTGAAAACCCTGCGGGCCCAGCGACGCCAGCACGAGGCCGAGCGCGAAGCCGGCCAGCACGTCCGAGGGCCAGTGCGCGCGCAGCATGACCCGCGCGAGGCCGACCAGCACGATCATCACGCCGGCCAGCACGCGCACGGGGCCGCAGAGCCGAGGCGGGAGCGACCCCGCCAGGTACATCACGGCGCCGAAGAACGCCGCCGCCGCCGTCGAGTGGCCGCTGGGGAAGCTGAGCGAGACGTTCTCCGGGCGCTGGCGGGCGACCACGTGCTTGAGCGACCACTCGGCCAGCGGTGCCGCGACCATCAGCGCCGGCCAGAGCCACCAGCGCGTGCGCGCCCGCGGAAAGACGACGAAGAGCAGCAGCGTGCCCGGCAGCAGCACCTGCCAGCTCCCGGCCAGATTGACGACGTGCAGCGCCCTCAGCAGGCCGGGCGTCGCCAGGCCGAGCAGCGCATCGCGCACGGCCGCGTCGGCGGGGAACGAGCCCAGCGCGACGACGGCGGCCGTGACGGCCAGGAAGCAGGCGCCCGCCACGGCCAGGACTCCGCGCGGATGCGACAGCGAGGCGATCACTTCGTGGACGAATCGTCGCGGCGCGTGAGCACGGTGACCACGATCACCACGACCGCGCCGGCCAGCAGCGCCAGGCCGCCGAAGACGAGCGCCGCCGTCAGTGGGCTCCAGCCCTCGGAGCGCAGGCCGATCGCGTGATCGGCCCAGGCTGACCCGGCGCCCAGCCCGACGCCCAGAGCGGCGGCGAGCAGGGCCGTCAGCCGCACGTCAGCGCGGGCGCAGCGCCATGCCGTGCGGCGCCTTGCCGACGGCAATCGTGCGGATCTGCGTGTGGGTCTTGAGATCGATCACCGCGACGAGGTCCGCCCATCGGTTCGTCACCAGCGCGTAGCGACCGGTCGGCTCCATCGTGACGAGATCGGGATACCCCTTCTGCGGGATGACGGCGGCGATCTTGTCGGTGGCGGTGTCGACGACGACCAGCTTGTTGGCCTTGCGCAGCGTCGTGTAGAGGTAGCGGCCGTCCAGCGTCAGCGTGGCCTCGTGCACGACGCCCGGCAGCGCGATGGCGCCGAGCGGCTTGTTGGTGGCCGTGTCGATCTTGACGATGGTCTTGTTCTCGCCGGCCGCCGCGTAGAGCGTCTTGCCGTCGGCCGTGAGCGCCAGCCCCATCGCATCGCCGCCGCCGTGAACGTAGTGGCCGACGACCTCGCGCTTCTCCACGTCGATCACGGTGAGATCGCCGGCCGTCTCGCCGGAAACGTACACGCGGCGGGCGTCGCGCGAAAAGACGCTGTGGGCCGGCCAGGTCGAGACCTCCACGCGCCCGTCGACCTTCTCGGCCTGGAGATCATAGAAGATCACCTCGTCGTTGCTGGTGTCGCTCGACCAGTCCAGCACGAGCAGGTGACGGCCGTCGGGCGTGAAGTTGAGGTTGTACGGGTTGCCGCCGATCTTCACGCGCTTGATCAGCTTGTGCGCATCGGCGTCGACCACGCCGAGGTCGTGGCTCTTGTCGTACACGACCCAGGCCGTCTTGCCGTCGGGGTGGAAGACGACGCGGTTCGGCTTGCCCTTGCCGAGCGGGATCGTGGCCGTGACCTCGAAGGTGGTCGTGTCGATCACGGAGATCGACTCGCCCTTGGTGTTGCTGATGAACAGCGTGGCGGCGGTGGCCGGTGCGGCGGCCAGCAGCCCGACGACGACCAGGAGCAGGCTGGAGAGTGATCTCGACCGGGACCTCACGGGACGGCTCCTCCCGGCGCCCTCAGGGCGCCGTCTTCTCGATCGCGGTGATCGCCAGATTAGGTGGCGTACCCCGCAACACGAATCGTACCGCGTCTCCGGGCTTGACGGCGTCGACAATCTTCGGCGAGGCCACGCGGAACCCCATCGTCATGGCGGGCATGTAGCCGGGGATCTCGCCGTGGGTGATGACGATCAGTCCGAGGTCGCCCAGGCCGGCGCGCACCACGCCGGTGCCGCGGTACTCGCGCTCGCCGCCGGCGGTGGCGGCCGCGACCCGCGCCGCCTGCAGATCGCGGGCGAGGCGCCGAGCCTGCTGGCCCCACCAGAGATAGCCCCAGCCCACGCCGATCGCCAGGGCCAGGTTCACGAGGACGACGACACGCCAGACGCGCATCAGTGGACGTGCTCGGCCGGCGGCGGCGGGGGCGCCTTCTCCCGGTTGAGCTGCTGGACTTCGGCCACGAGGAGGGCGGGATCGCGGCCGGCGTCGTCGGCCGCGGCGGTGATCGCGCGCAAGTAACCCTGGCGGTCGATCAGGAACTCCGCGTGCGGCGCGGTCGAGAAGAGCCGGTAAGTCTCGAGGATCTCCGGCGCGCCCTCGGTGACGACCGGGAAGAAGATCGGCGGATCCTCGCCGAGCTTGCGGATCGCGCCGGGGTCGGCGTCGGTCGGCACCGCCACGATCTCGACGTCGAGGGTGGCGAGCAGGCCCTGGTTCTCGGCCAGCTGCACCAGCCGGCCGCGGGAGGCCGGCAGCGTGTAGAGCGCGAGCAGCACGATCTTGCGCCCCCGATAGTCCTTGAGCGCGCGCGGCGGCGTGGGGCCGACGGCGAACGCGAAGTCGGGCGCGACCAGCCACGGCCGGTCGGGCTCGACCGTGGGGCCGAGCAGCTTCGAGGCGTCGGCGGCCGACAGCGCGCGCAGGTAGTTGACGAGGCTCCAGCGCTCGTCCGGGCTCAGCCGATCGCCGAACGCGGGCATCGGGGGCTTGCCGTGCGTGATCCACCAGAAGAGGTCGCCGGCCGTGTGGAGGAGCACGTGATGGGCGCGCAAGTCGGGCGGGCGAGGGTGTACCGTCGCCGCCGCCGGGCCGTCGCCGCCGCCGCGCGGGCCGTGGCACACGGCGCAGTGCCGGGCGAAGAGCGCGTGTCCGTCGGCGATCGAGGTGGCCTGGTAGGGGACCGCGGGGCGCTGGTACGTCGTCGGATAGGCGTCGGACACCAGCGGCGGCAGCGCGATCGCTGCGCCGCCGACCAGCACGACGAGGCCGCCGGCCGCGATCGGCCAGCGCAGGCGCCGCAGAAACGCCGAGGCGAGCAGCGCCACCAGGCCGAGGACGGCGACCTGGCTGCCGATCAGGACCTGGCTCCTGAAGTCCGGCGCCGCCGCCAGCGTGTCGAGCGAGAGCCGGAACGACAGCGGCCACACCGGGTCGCTGTGACGCGCGGGCGGCGTCACGCTCATCGCCGCGACGATCCCGAGCACCACCAGCGCCAGCACCGCCTCGCCCGCCACGAGCCGGCTCAGCCGCCGCATCGCCGGCCGGCCGACGGTGGCCGCGTCGCCGGCGAGCGCCGGGAGGAGGCGGCGGTTGAGTGCCGCCAGCCCGACCATCGCGACGATGACGGCCAGCTTGACGAGCAGCAGCCGGCCGTGGCGCGTGCCGAGCAGTCCCGCCACGCTGCCGACCTGGAACCATGTGTTCCACATCCCGGAGACCAGGACGACGACGAACAGCCCCAGCGCGACCCCGGAGAAGCGGCGGGCCACGAGGACGGCGTGGGGGCGGGCGTCGGCGCCCGCTTCGCGTCCGGCCAGCCCGAACAGCCGCGCCAGCGCAGGCAGCGCGCCGACCCAGAGACCGGAGGCCACCAGGTGCCCGACGTCGGCGGCGATGGCCGTCGCGGTGTCGGGCTCGACGGCCGCCGCGTGGCTGGCGGCGGCGATCAGGCCGACGGCCGCGAGGCCGAGCAGCGCGACCTCGCCCCGCGCCGCGCGCCAGTCGGTGCGATCGCTCAGATCCGCGCGCACCACGACGAACGCGCCCAGCAGGAACAGCAGCCCGCCGCGCACGAGCCACACCGCGCCGGCCTGCGTCTGCAAGAGCAGGCGCGCCAGCGCCGCCGGCTCGACCGCCGCCGCCGCACGATCCTCGAGCAGCGCGGCCTGGGCGGCCACGGCGACCAGCGCGCTGCCGAGGGCGACGGCGACCAGCGCGCGGCAAGCGGTCATGACCCACGCCTCCCAGCGCCGCGCCGTCGGTCGATCGGACGGGCCGGCCAGGAGCAGCGCGGCCGCCCCGCCCACGAGCAGGATCGAAGAGACGAGATGGAGCCAGCGCGCGACGAACGCCGTCACTGGCTCCAGTCGAAGCGGACCTGGGCGCCGGCGCCGAGCCCCGCGGCGGCGCTCGGCATGAGCGGGACGGTCGGCTTGCCGATCGCCACGGTGATCGTCTTCGTGGTGGCCGGCACGGTCACGTCGGCGCCGTAGTGGAAGCCCGTGCCGCCGAGCATCGGCGCCAGCCGCACCACGCGCGGCGCGCCGCCCTCGCTGCGCAGCGTCGCCGAGACCGGCAAGTATGGCAGCGGCTCGCCGGTCGTCACGTCGACGACGAAGACCATGAGGTGTCCGGACGCCGCCGGGCTCGCCGGGCCGTGCTGATGACCGCCGTCGTGCCGGTGACCGTCCGCGCCGCCCGGCGCCTGGTAGGCGAGGCGGACGCGGTAGCGGCCGGCGGTCTGCTCGCGCGCCATCGGCTCCATCGCGTGATGCGCGCCCTGCTCGTCGCCGCCCGTGAGCGTGCGGAGGTAGGCGACGAGATCGATCGTCTCGGCCAGCGTGAGGCTGTCGCGGTAGTCCGGCATGATCGAGCGGCCGTCGGGGCCGGTATGCCCCGGGCCCGCCACGATGACGGCATTCGGATTGACGATGGACTCGGCGAAATACTCGGCGGGATGATGGTCGCCCATCCCGCTCAGCGCGGGCCCGCGCCGGCTCGGGTCCGGCGCGACCGCCGGGAAGGTCTCGCCCTTCACCTCGTGGCACTGGTAGCACTCGAGCTTCGCGAAGACCTCGCGGCCCTTGGCGGCGTCGCCCCCGGGCCACGAAAAGCGCCAGCCGGGCGGGACGCCGCCGGCGCGATGCAGCTCGTCCATGGTGATCGTGATGCCGGAGCCGGTGCTCGTCGGCGCCGACGAGCTGCCGCCGTGCACGTGCTGCCCCTGCGCGCCGGCGGCGATGCCGGTGGCGAGAACCGCCATCGACGCGACGAGACGCCATCGAATCTGCATCGCTCCTGTTCCTCCTCGAGCGGACCGCATCCCAGTGTACGACCGTGGCGGCGACGCAGGGAACCGCGGTTGAGCCGGCGAGGTTCCCCGTATAGAGTGTCGATCGTGCGCCGTCGTTCGTCGCCGCTCGCCTCGCCCCGTGCCGGGCTCGGTCTCGCGCTGCTGGCGACGCTCACGCTGCTCGCCACGGAAACCGCCGCGCACGCCGTGCTGGTTCGCTCCGCGCCGGCCGCGCGCGCGGCGCTGAGCCGTCCGCCCGCGCGCGTCGACCTCTGGTTCAACGAGCGGCTGGAGCCGGCGTACTCGAAGGTCTCCGTGTGGGACGGCGCCGGGCGCCAGGTCGACGTGGCGGACGCGGCGGTGGATCCCGCCGAGCCCACGCGGCTCTCGGTCGGGCTGCCGACCCTGGCGGCGGGAACGTACACGGTGAAGTTCCGGGTGCTGTCGGTGGACGGCCACCTCGTCGAATCGCAGTTCCCGTTCAGCGTGCGAGCCGCGCGATGAGCGCCGTCCGCGCGATCTTCTTCGACGCCGGCAACACGCTCATCCGCATGGACGGCGCGGCGATCGTCGCCGAGCTCGCCCGGCAGGGCCATGCGCGCCCGCTCGACGACCTCCGGCGCGCCGAGTGGCGCGCGCGCGTGCGCCTGGACGCCTCGTTCCAGCCCGGCGCCTCGACCGAGCATCCGGCGACCGGCGAGCGCTACCTGCGGTTTCTGCTGGATGAGCTGGGGGTGCGCGACGAGGCGACGCAGGCGGCGATGTCGCGCTGGCGCCGCGGCTACAACCTGCCGCAGGGGCTGTGGACGGAGCTCGAGCCGGACGCCGAGGCCGCGCTGCGGCTGGCCCGCGCGCAGGGGCTGCGCACGGCGGTGATCTCGAACTCCAACGGCACGATCGCGGACATCCTGGCCGAGCTCGGCCTCGCCCGCCACGTCGAGTTCATCATCGACTCGTCCACGGTCGGTGTGGAGAAGCCCGATCCGCGGATCTTTCGCCTCGCGCTGGAGCGCGCCGGGGTGGCCGCCCACGAGAGCGTGTACGTCGGCGACCTCTACTCGATCGACGTCGTCGGGGCCCGGGCCGCCGGCCTGCGCGCGATCCTCATGGACCCCGGCGCCTGCTGGGGCGCCCGCGACTGCCCGACCGCGATCACCGTCCTCGACGCCGTGCGCCAGGTGCTAGAGGACCGCTAATCGAGGCGCGCCCCGGGTTCATCGAGGCGTGCCCCGGCTCCGCCGGGGCGCGACGAGCGTCTGGGGGGTTGGGGGCCATGTCGGGGCCCCCAATTTCAATCAGGCGGCCATGTCGGGGCCCCCAACTTCAATCAGGCCCCCCCAACTTCAGTCGGGCAGCTTCACGTAGGGATAGCGGCGGAGGGCATCGTAGATGACGCGCTTCATCGCGTCGATCTCGGCCTCGCTCCGGCCCTCGAAGCGCAGCGTGAGGTAGGGGTTGGTGTTCGACGCCCGCACGAGACCCCAGCCGCCGCCGGGGAAGAGCACGCGGGCGCCGTCGATGTCGATCGTCTCGTGGCGCTGCTTGAGGTCGCGCACGAGCTCGTCGATGAGCGCGAACTTCTTGTCGTCGGGACAGGGCGCCTTCAGCTCGGGCGTGGCGTGCAGGTGCGGGATCGACCCGAACAGCCGCGACGGCGGCCCCGCCTCGCGGGCCACGATCTCCACGATCTTGCACGCGGCCAGGATGCCGTCGTCGACCGCGTAGTAGCCCTCGCCGAAGAACATGTGGCCGCTGACCTCGCCGCCCAGGAGGATCTTGTCGTCGCGCATCTTGCGCTTGAGGTGCGAGTGGCCGGTCTTCCACATCACCGGCACCCCGCCGTGCTGCGTGATGTCGTCCACGAGCGACTGCGACGACTTGACGTCGAAGACGATCTTGGCGCCGGGGTGGCGCTGCAGCAGGTCGCGCGCGAGCAGCACCAGGATCAGGTCGGCCTCGTGCCGCTGCCCGCGCTCGTCGATGACGCCCACGCGGTCGGCGTCGCCGTCCCAGGCCAGGCCGAGGTCGGCGCCGACCTCCACGACCTTCGCCTGGAGGTCGACCACGTTGGCCGGGTCCTCCGGGTCGGGCAGGTGATTGGGAAACCGTCCGTCCGACTCGCAGTGCAGCTCGATCACCTCGCAGCCGATGCGGCGCAGCAGCTCGGGCCCGTAAACGCCGGCGATCCCGTTGCCGGCGTCGGCCACCACGCGCAGGCGGCGCGGCGGTTTCACCAGCGCGGCCAGCGTCTGGAAGTAGTCGTCGCGCGGGCTGCGCGTGGTCAGCGTGCCCTGGCCGCTGGCCAGCGCGCCGGCCTCGATCCGGCGCCGGAGCGACTGGATCTCGTCTTCGCTGAGCGGCGCGGCGCCCGGGTGCACCATCTTGACGCCGTTGTAATCCACCGGGTTGTGGCTGCCGGTGATGTTGGCGCCGCCGTCGAGGCGCCAGTGCGCGGTGGCGAAGTACAGCATCGGCGTCGTGACCTGGTCGATGTCGACGACGTTCACGCCGGCGGCGCGGACACCGTCGACGAAGCCCGCGTGCAGCGACGCCGACGACTCGCGATTGTCGCGCCCGACCGCGATGGTGCGGCCGCCGTTGTCGCGGATGAGGGTCGCGTAGGCGCGCCCGACCTGGCGGAAGACCTCGGGGTTGATGTCGCTGCCCACGCGGCCGCGCACGTCGTAGGCGCGAAAGATGTGCGGATTGAGCATCACCGGTCTCAGCGTAGCACGAGCGTCACCGCACGACGGGCGGCGCCCGCGTGATGCGGCGCGAGAGCTATCGCCTTGGCTGGGCTCCAGCCCGCTCTCCTTGCATCTCGTTCGGCTTCCATCGTCACGTGCGCTCGCGCCGCAGCCCGCGGGCGTGTGAGATGATCGGCGCTATGCGGCGCGAGTTCTTGCTGGTGCACGGCATGAGTCATGGTGGGTGGGCGTGGGACCTGTTGCGGCGTTGCCTCGAGCGCGATGGGCATCGCGTGGTCGCGCCCGCTGGGCCCGGCGCGCGCGCGGTGGCCGACGCGGCCATCCAGGCCGAGCTCAGCCGCGCGATCCTCGTCGGCCATTCCATGGCCGGGCTCGTCATCCCGGCGGTCGCCGCGCGCGACGCGGCGGTGACGCCGCCACGCGGGGCCGAGTACGCCGCCCGCCTCGGCGTCACGCCGATCGACCTCGATTGCGCGCACAATCCGATGCTCTCGGCCGTCGAGGAGCTGGCCGACGTCCTCCTCGGCCTCTGAAAGGACACCCATGGGACTCATCGACGACACCGGCCTCCGCGACACGACCAAGCGCACCAGCGCCCGGCTCTTCCGCGGCGTCAAGACCGAGAGCGGGTTCGCGCACTGGAAGCGCTTCGACAAGGCGCTGGCCCGCGATCTCTCGCTCTTCTTCACCGGCGTGCTGTACAGCCGCGAGGTGATCTCGCAGACGCAGCGCGAGCTGTGCGCGGTGGCGTCGCTGACGGTGCTGCACCGGCCCAAGGAGCTGCACGTCCACATCCACGCCGCCCTCAACGTCGGCGCCACGCGGCAGGAAGTCGCCGAGGTGATCTTCCAGCAGTGCACGTACGGCGGCATGCCGGTCGTGGTGGACGCGCTCGAGGTCTACGGCAAGGTGCTGGCCGAGCGCGGCGAGCCGTTTCCGGGCGAAGAGTCGACGTGAGCGTGGCGGTGAGCGAAGAGCTGGATCGCGCGCTGGCGGCGGCGGTGGAGGCGGCCCACGCGGCCG
>VBPC01000182.1:12087-23285 GCA_005887895.1 Candidatus Rokuibacteriota bacterium | reverse complement strand
CAGCTCCTGGCGGAGATCGAGACGCCCGAGGTCGACCAGCAGCTGCAACAGGCCCGCGCCGACTTCGACACGGCCCAGGCGAATCTCCGGCAGGCTCAGATCACCGCCGATCGGTGGGAGGCGCTGCTGAAGAGTGACGCGGTCTCGCAGCAGGAGACCGACCAGGCCATGAGCACGCTGGCGGCGACGAAGGCCACCGTCGCGTCGAATGCCGCCAACGTGCGGCGGCTGGAGCAGCTGCTGGGCTTCCAGAAGGTCGTGGCGCCCTTCGACGGCGTCATCACCGCCCGCAACACCGATGTCGGCGCCCTGATCGACGCCGGGGCCAATACCGTCGGCCGCGAGCTGTTCCGCCTGGCCGACATCCAGAAGCTGCGCGTCTTCGTGGCCGTCCCCGAGGTCCACGTGCGGGCCGCCCGCACGGGGACGCGGGCCTCGCTGACGCTGGACGAGTACCCGGGGCGCGCGTTCCACGGCACCGTGGTGAGAAACGCCAACGCGATCGACCTCACCTCGCGCACGCTGCTGGTGGAGGTCGACGTCGACAACCCGGCCGGCGAGCTCTTGCCCGGCGCCTACGTCTTCGTCCATCTCGAGCTTCCGCAGCAGGCCGGCGCGCTCATGCTGCCCGCCAACACCCTGCTCTTCCGCGCCGAGGGCCTGCAGGTCGGGGTGGTGCGGGACGGCCGCGCGCAGCTCGTGCCCGTCACCATCGGGCGCGATGACGGGGCCACCGTGGAGATCGCCGCCGGCCTGCAGCCGACCGACCAGGTGATCGTCGCGCCCTCGGACTCGCTCACGAGCGGCAGCCGCGTGCGCGTCGCGCGCCGGCCGGCGGGACCGGCGCCATGAGGTGGCGCGCCGCCGGCGCGGCCGCGCTCGCCGGAGTCATGCTCGGCGGCTGCATGGTGGGCCCCGACTACGTCCGGCCGTCGGCGCCGATGACGCCGGCCTTCAAGGAGACGGACGGCTGGAAGGTCGCCGAGCCGAGCGATCACCTGTCGCGCGGCGCGTGGTGGGAGATCTTCGGCGATCCCGAGCTCAACGCCCTGCAGGCGCAGCTCGACCCCGCCAACCAGAATCTTCGGATCGCCGAAGCGAGGCTGCGCGAGGCGCGGGCCGCGATCCGCTTCAACCGGGCCGCGCTCTTCCCGACGCTCTCGGCCAGCGCCGGTCTCAGCGCCGTCCGCATCTCCGGCAACCAGCCCTTCCGGTCACAGAGCACGAGCACGAATCTGGGCAGCAGTGGCGACCTGCTCGCCTCCATCGACCTCTCGTACGAGGTCGACCTCTGGGGCCGGATCCGCCGGACGGTGGCGGCGGCCCGGCACGAGGCCACCGCCACCGCGGCCGATCTGGAGACCGCCCGGCTCAGCCTCCACGCCGAGCTGGCCATCGACTACTTCGAGCTGCGGGCGGTGGACGCCCAGAAGCAGCTCCTGGACGAGACGGTGACCGCCTTCGGGGCGGCGCTGAAGCTCACGACGACGCGCTTTCAAGGCGGGGCGGCGCCGAAGTCCGACGTCGCCCAGGCCCAGACGCAGCTCGACACCACGCGGGCCCAGGCCACCGACGTCACCGTGCAGCGGGCCCAGCTCGAGCACGCGATCGCGATCCTGCTCGGCCGGCCCCCGGCCGACTTCGGCGTGCCGCCCCGCCCGCTGGACACGCGGCCCCCGGACATCCCGGTGGGCCTGCCGTCGCAGCTGCTGGAGCGGCGACCGGACATCGCGGCCGCCGAGCGTCGCGTGGCCGAGGCCAACGAGCAGATCGGCATCGCCAAGGCCGCGTACTATCCGGCCCTGGTGCTGAACGCCTCAGTGGGGTTCGAGGGCACCACCTTCGGGAACCTCCTGAACGCGTCCAGCCTCCTGTGGTCGGTGGGAGCTTCCATCACGCAGACGATCTTCGACGGCGGCCGCCGCCGGGCCACCTCCGACTCCGTGCGCGCCGCCTACGACGCGACCGTGGCGGGCTACCGCCAGACCACCCTGACCGCCTTCCAGCAGGTCGAGGACAACGTGGCCGCCCTTCGCATTCTCGAGCGGGAAGCCCAGGAGCAGCGGCAGGCCGTCGAGTCCGCGCAGCTGTCGCTGCAGCTCTTCAGCATCCGCTACCGCGGCGGTGTCGACAACTATCTCCAGGTGATCACGGCCCAGGCCGTCACGCTCACCAACCAGCGGGCCGAGATCGACATCCTGTCGCGGCGCATGGTGGCCAGCGTGCTGCTGGTGAAGGCCCTCGGTGGTGGCTGGGACGTGGCCGACCTGCCGAAGCCGTAGCGAGGAGAGCACGATGACGAAGGCCGTGCTGGACCTCTGGGATCGCCACGGGGTCAAGGTCACCTCGCACATGGTCGGCGAGGCCGTTCAGCGCCATCCCGCGCTTGCCAAGGAAATCGTCGCGCGCGGTCACGAGGCGTCCGGCCATGGCCCTCGCTGGAGCTCGCAATACGCGATGAGTCGTGAGGAAGAGAGGACGTTTCTGATCGCGGCCCGCGACATGGTCGAAGCGGCCACCGGCCCGCGTCCGCTCGGCTACAACTGCAACTGGCTCCGGCGCGGCCCCAATACGCTGTCGCGCCGTACACCCTGCGCAACAGCGACATCGTCCTCGTCGAGGGCCGCCACCATTCGCCGTCCGCGTTCCTCGCGCAGATCACGCTGGAGTTCGATCAGCTCTACGAATTCTGCGCTACGTCAAGGGCCGTCCGGGGGTGGCGTTCCTGCGCAAGGACGAGATCGCTCGCTACGCCTTGCAGAGCCCGCTGACGCTTCGCGAGAGCGAAACGATCTGAGCGGCATCCAACCCGGCGATCGGCACTGTCACAGGGCTTCGCGGCCGCCATCCCGCCGCGGCCACCACCGGCCGGAAGCTTGACACCGCGAAGCGTTCCTGCGTTAGTAGGGCCGGACGCCTTCCAGGGGCGACGCCTGGACGAGGGGGTGTGCAGGCAGCTCGGCTTCTCACAGGGGGATGTCAGGACGCTCGCTTCCTAACAAGCACAAGGGGGGAAGTATGGCGACTGCGACTGCCGCGGCCGAGCTTCGAGCCGACGTCCACAGTATCGAACCCATTCCCGAGAGGGACAAGGACTCGACCGGGCCCCAGCAGATGTGGATCTGGGCCGGAGCCAACATCGCCCCCATCAACTGGGCGCTGGGCGCACTGGGCATCGTCCTCAAGCTCGGGTTGTGGGAGACCATCGCGGTCATCGTGGTGGGCAACCTCATCGGGTGCGCGATCTTCGCGGCGTTCACCGTGATGGGGCACAAGACCGGCGTCAATCAGATGGTGCTCTGCCGCTCGGCGTTTGGCCGGCGCGGCGCGTACCTGCCGAGCGCGCTGATGTTCGTCATGACGCTGGGCTGGATCGGCGTCAACACGTACTTCCCCGTCAAGATCGCGGTGGCCATTCTGGGTCAGTTCGGAATCGGCGACACGTGGCTGACGAATCTGCTCGTCGTCACCGTCGTGATGGTGCTGCAGGTGCTGATCGGGCTCTACGGCTTCTATGCCATCCGCACCTTCGAGAAATACACGGTTCCGATCACCGCGGCGATCATGGTGCTGATGAGCTTCCTCGCCTGGACCCGGCCGGGCGTGGTCAACTGGGGGCTCACGAGTTCGCTGCCGCCGGGCGCCCACCTGGCGATGCTCAGCCTGCTGATGACCGCCATCGGGGTCGGCTGGGGGATCTCGTGGGTCACGTGGGCCTCGGACTATTCGCGCTTCGTCCCGCGAACCGAGTCCTCGGCCTCGGTGTTCTGGTACAGCTACGTGGGGATGTTCGTGCCGACCGTGTGGCTCGCCATCCTCGGCGCCACCGTGGCCAGCGTGACCCTGGACACCGACCCGGCCAAGATGGTGAGCGCGGTCTTCGGCGGGCTCACGAGCCTGCTCGTCCTCCTGATGGTGCTGCACGGGCCGATCGCGACGAACATCCTGAACGTCTACTCGGCGGCCCTGGCCGCGCTCAGCATGGGCGTGCGGCTGTCGCGGACCGCGATGGCCCTGATCGCCGGCGTCGTCGGGTACCTGGTCACGATCTACTTCGTCTTCCAGCCTTCGTTCGCCAAGGCCTTCGACAACTGGATGATCAGTCTTCTGCTGTGGATGAGTCCGTGGGCCGGCGTGGTCCTGGCCGACTTCTTCGTGAAGCGGCACGGTCGCATCGACGTCGCCGAGCTCTATCGCGAGCCCGAGCGAAGCGCCTATGGTGACGTCAACTGGGCCGGCATCGTCGCCTTCGTGGCCGGCCTGATCGCCGGCTGGACGGTCGAGGACGGCCTCGTTCCCGCCCTGCAGGGGCCGATCTCCACCAGGCTGCTCGGCGGCGCCGACCTGAGCTGGCTGGTCGGCATCGTCGTCGCTGGCGGCGTGTACCTTCTCGCGAGCCGGCAGGCCGTTGCCGCCACGGTGCCGGAGCCCGCGGGCCGCGCACGCGGGTAGGCGCTTCGGGCAGGCGGCGATCCCGGCAGCGGAGCAGACGTCCGCTCGCTGACGGGCGCCGCCGACGCTCGGGCCGGCATCACGACGCCGGTACCGGCTGCCACGTGTCCGGGCAGCTCGTCACATTCGGGTAGTACGCCCCGTAGCTCGGGCAGTAGTACCAGTACGTCGGAGCCTGGTACGTGTCGGCGGGCGGGTAGTATCCGTAGTACGGGTAGTACGGATAGACGGGCCCGAACGCGAACCCGCCATGGGCACCTCGCTCGAAGTGATGCCCATCGAAGTCATGGTGCCCATCGAAGCCGTGGTGCCCGTCGAACCCGTGATGCTCGCCCGCCCCGCCTGGATGACCGCCCGCGACACCGTGACCGCCCCCGGCACCGTGACCGCCCATCGCCCGCGCCTGACCGGGCGCGACCGCCAGCATGATGGCCAGTGCGGCGAGCGCCACGAAGAGCAGCGTGCTCGGACGTATCAGCTTGTTCACGTTCATGCCTCGCTTTCTCTCTCCCACCCATTGCGACGGCTACCGGAGCACGCCGGATTCACCGGAGACCGGTGAGAACAGGGTGAGAATCGGACCGGCGGGCTCTGCGGCCGATCGACACTGAAACCATGCGTCACGCGATGGAGCTGGAGCCGAAGTTCGCGCCTCGCGTGACCCCGAACGAGATCGGCGTCGCGGTGAAGGATGGCGTCGTCACGCTCACGGGCTGGGTGCTGCGCTCGGCCGAGGTCGACGCGCAGCGGATCACGGTCGAGATGCAGGGACGCCCATGTCTCGCGTCGTCGAGTTTCCCGTGGAGATCGACACCGACCGGGTCGAGGCGACGCTGCAGCGCAACCACGGGGTGTGGCGGGCTGACCTGGGCGTGTGCGAGGGGGCAGGACCAATCCGATAGTTTCAGCAAGGATTCGAAAGCCCGCCGGCCTGTCGCCGCGCGACGGCGCCGCTTCTGCCGGCGTCTCAACCGGTGAAGACGAAGACACATGACACCTCGCCCGTACGCTGTGGTGCTCGTGGGCATCACGTTGATCGTCGGTCTCGTCGCGCTGAGGCTGAAGACCGGGCGCGACCTGTCCGACGCGCCGACGGTGGGTGGGCGTGATGGACTCACGGCCGTGACGCTCACGGCCATCACCGACAAGAACGGTCATGGCGCGCTCGCCTTCGACGGCGCCACCACGCCACCCGTCATCCACGTCGCGCCGGGCGGAACGCTACGGGTACGGTACGAGAATCATCTGGCGCCGGTCTCCGGCGAGCGCTGCGCGGAGGGGCCCTGCCATAACATGACGAACCTGCACTTCCACGGGCTCCACGTGTCGCCGATGGCGCCCCAGGACGATGTGCTCGACATGATGGCCATGCCCGGGCAGACGCTGGAGTATGCGGTGAGCGTCCCGCGCGATCATCCGCCGGGCCTCTACTGGTATCACACGCATCCGCACGGCGAGAGCCACCGGCAGGCGCTCGACGGCATGTCGGGCGCCATCGTGATCGACGGCATCGAGCGGTACGTGCCCGAGGTCATGAGCCTGCGCGAGCGCGTGCTGGTGCTCCGCGGTCGTGACGTCGAGCATGATCCCGAGGCGGCGTCGTTGAAGCGCCGGGTGGCGATCCCCAGCGGGCGGTGCGGCTCCGGCGAGCAAACGGTGGAACGGGTCTTCACCGTCAACGGGAGCGTCCGTCCGCAACTGGCGATGGCGCCCGGCGAGCGACAGTTCTGGCGCATCGTCAACGCCGCCGCCGACCAGTACGCCGACCTGCAGGTCGAGGGCGGCCGGTGGGAGGTCGTGGCCCTCGACGGCATGCCGCTGGCGTACCACGATCGGCGACGGCCCTCGATGTCGATGGACCACGTGCTGCTGCCGCCGGGCGGACGACTCGAAGCGATCGTCACCGCTCCGCCGGCGGGCGCGCCGACCGTCCTGACGACCCGCTGTGTCGATACCGGTCCCGACGGTGATGCAAACCCCGAGATGGTCGTGGCCGACATCGTGCCGGCCGCGCCGGCGGCGCCCGCCGCCGCCTCGACGGTGATCCCGCCGCGGCCACCGGTCTACCTGGAGGCCACCACCCGTGAGCTAGAGACCTCGCTGCCGCAGTTCGTGGTGACATTCACCGAGGATTCCAAGGGCTTCTACATCAACGACCAGGCCTTTGCCCCGGCGGCCGCGCCGCTGGTACGGGTGGCCGTCGGCGCCTACCAGCACTGGCGCGTCCTCAACCGGACGCGCGAGGTCCATCCCTTTCACATCCACCAGGCGCACTTCCTGGCGTACGCCGAGAACGGGGCGCGCCGTTCCCGCCCGGTGTGGCTGGACACCGTGAACGTGCCGGTCGGCGGCTCCGTCGACCTCATCATGGACTTCACCGATCCCGGCATCCGCGGGATGTCGGTCTTCCACTGCCACCTCCTCAATCACGAGGACAGCGGTTGCACGCGCTCGACGAAACGTCGCGTGTGCGGCAAGCCGGCGTGATGCTCGAACGCCGCCTCATCCTTCCAGCGCGAATGAATATAGAACAGCTGCGGGTCGCGAATCGACCGATACGCGTGAATGCTCAGGCAGCCGGGCTCCTCGCGCGACGGAGCGACGACGTCGAGCAACACGTCGGCCACGGCGCTCTCGTTCCCGGGTCGCGCGTGGAATCGCGCAAAGATGAACAGCTCCATTCTTCTCTCCGCTTACCGCACCGGCCGGCCGGCCCAGATCGCGTGGACACGGTCACCGACGGTGAAGACCGCCAGTCCGCGCGTGGGGTAGTACGAGACGTTGAGGGCCTGGATGCCCTCGACCACCGAGGGACGACCGTACGCGCGCTCGAGGCGCGCGAGAGAATCGCCGGGCCCGACTCCTTCGCGCGTGACCGAGCGCGGCGAGCCGAATGCGGCGACGACCTCGACGAGGTCCCCGCGAACGGCCGCCAGCAAGCCCTGTCCCGGGGCGAGGCTCAGCGCGAGGTCCTCCTCGGCGGGCCCGCCGAGCGGAACGGCGATCGTTCGCGCGCGGGGCTCGTTCAGACGAGCGCGCACGCGCTCGAGCGGCGTGCCGGGGCCGAGGCCGTCGAAGCTCTGCGCGGCGTGGACACGGCGGTCCGGGGCTGGCAGCCGATCGCGCCAGGCCTTGGCGTCATCGGCGCTCTTCTGGACAAAGGACAGGTTGTGGATGATCTCGCGACGTCCCGGCTCGAGCGCGAGCGCGCGCCGCCAGTCCTCCTCCGCTCGCCGCACGTCGCCGGCGATGGCGCGGAGGATGCCGCGATTGTTGTAGGCCGCGGCCAGCTTCGGGTCGGCCTTGAGGCCACGGGCGACGTAGGCGAGGGCGAGATCGGATTCGTCGAGATCCAGATAGGCCGTCGCCAGGTTGTTGAGCGCGGGCGCGTAGTCCGGGTCGGCCTCGATCGCCTGCTTGTACAAGGTGAGCGCCCGATCCATGGCGCGGCGGAACGCCGGGTCCGGCGGCGGTGGCATGTAGCCCTGCCCGCGCAAGCGTAGAGCGCGCGTCGACGCGTCGAGTACCAGCATGTGCTGGTAAGGATGGTCCGGGACCGCATGCTGCAAGGCCTCCTTGTGCCATGCCGTGCCGGCCAGCGACAAGGCCTCGCGGGCGGGGAACACCGCCGCGAACTGCTCCAGGACCCGCGCGGCGTCGAGCGACTGCCCCATGCCGAGCAGGAAGAGCCCCAGGTGAAGCACCTCGACGTGGGCGGCCACGTCGGCGAGTTGCCGGCTGACGGCATCGGCGCGAGCCCGCGGTCCCGGGTGAAGCCAGTCGGGTCTCGCGTCCGTCGTGACCTTCTGGAGAATGGGGATCGCGGCAGTGGGCTGATAGCCGGCCAGGACGGCGAAGAGCGCACCGAGGCGATCGGCCTCGAGCTCCTTCTCCTGATAGGTCTGCACGTGCTCCGGCGCGATCACGTGGCCCGTCCCCGGGAGGAGTCGGGCAAGCGCGGCGTGATGATCCCGGAGCAGGTGCGCCAGCTCGTGGCCGACCACGAATGCCAGCGCATTGTCGTCGCCGCCCGTGAGGTCGAGCAGTCCCCGCGAGACCACCACCAGCCCGCCCGGCAGCGCCTGTCCCATGACTCGCGACGTGTCCAGCACGTTGAGGTCGAGCACGAGCCCCGGCCGCCGCCCGGCCGCGCGAAGCACCTTGTCGAAGACGGCCCGCGCCCGCTGGACGCTCGCATCTTGCGCCGGCAGCAGTCCGTACCGCTCGCCGTGCACACCGAGGACCCGTCGCCCCTCGACGAGTGGTGTCTCGCGCGGCTGCGCCCCGCCGGTGCTCGCCACCGTCGTCAGGAGGAATGAGGCGATTAGGACGGCCAGCGCGCGGCTCATCGCGGCTTGAGCAGCTCCTGCTGCAGGGCCTGGGCGCGCTGCAGTGCGCCGATCTGGAGGTAGGCGTAGAGGAGGTAGCCCTTGTACGTCCGGTCGGCGGGCGCCAGCCGGGCGGCCGCCTCCAGCGGGGCGGCCGCATCGGCGGCCCGGCCGTCCCGCAGGAGCACGACGCCGAGCCAGAACTGCGCCTGGTCGTTCCGGGGGTCCACCGCAATCGCTTCGCGAAGCAGGGGCATCGCCCGTTGCGCGAAGTCCGCCTCCCCGTACCGCGCCATCGCTTCCCGGAATTTCTGCGCCGACGCGGGCGCGGTGATCTCTCCCAGCGCCAGGCCGCGGTCGGGCTGCGGTCGATACGCGGGCAGTGGAGGCGCTTGCGCGACGACCGCGGGCGCGGGAATGTGCGTGGTGACGCGCCCGACGATGAGCCCCGCGACCAGCGCCGCGCCGAGCGCCGTCGCGACGGCGACGCGGCCCGGCCAGGCGCCGACGAGATCGCGGATCGCCACCGTCCAGCGGCGATCGCCGCCCTCACCGAGTGGATCCGCCGCTTCGAGGGCGCGGCTCAGATCCGCGGGGTCCTCCATCGGGCCCGTCGTCGCGGAGTCGAGCGCGCGGCGGACACGCTCGCGCATGTCCTCCGCGTCCAGGCGTCGTGAGAACTCGGCGAAGGCATCGGGGCCCGGCGTCACTCCAGGCCACCCTCGGGAAGCGCCCGCCAGACTTGCTCCTTCGCCTCGGCCAGGAGGGTCTTGACCTTGTCGCGCTCGAGCCTCAGCAGCGTGGCGGTTTCGGCGAGCGTGCGGCGCTCCGTCCAGGAGGCCCGGAACACGGCGGCGTGCAGTCCGGACAGGCGCCGCGAGCCCGCCGCCACGCGCGCCCTGAATCGCTCGTCACCGGCGGCGAGAAAGGCGTCGAGGAAGGCCAGACGGAAGTAGCCGCGACAGCGCGTGAGCGCGACCTCCACGTTGTTGACCCGTACGCCGTCCTGGCGGGCGATCTCCTTGATCGGAGTGCCGTCGCGGTGAAACGCGAGCAGCCAGCGGCGACAGCGTTCCGAGACGCGCGCCAGCGCCCGCTGGACGCCGGCGTCGAGGTCGGGCCGTCCGAGCCCTTCACCGGCCGTGGGCCACTCGACCAGATCGTCCAGCACGTCGCCGAGGACGCGCTCGTCGCCATCGGACGTCACGATCGGCGCGTCCAGGCTCCGGAGCCGGACGCGCAGGTTCACGGTGTCGGCATACACGCTGCTCACGGTGCGATAGAGGTACCGGCGGAACTGCTCGTTGCTGCCGGCGAAGCGGCGCGTGAGCTCGTCTCCGGGCGGCCGCAGGTGCGCTTCCAGCCTGGTGACGACCTCTTCCACCATGTCCGGGACGTCGCCCACCACCAGCTCGCCGCTCGGGCGCCGGCCGAGCAGCCAGAGGACACACTTGCGGATCCGGGTCCGGTACTCGTCGAGGTCCGCCTGATCAGCTGTCCCGGCCAGGGCATTGAACAGTTCCACCTCCGACCGCGGGCGAGGCCCCATGCCGGGTCTACCGCGTGCCCGCCCGCAGGCTACACGAACAGACGGTTGTCGGGCGCCAACCTTTCACCCGCCCGAGGGTGATTCGGAGGGCCCTCGCGTGTCAAGGACCTGTCGCCGTAAGGTCCGACGCCCTCGCCGGTCCATTGGCGGAGCCGAGAGGAGGGCACCCATGAACCGATCACCGAAACAGTTCGGGTGGACCGGGCTCGTTCTGGCGGGCCTGGTGAGCTTGTGGCCGGCCCCGGGGGCCGGCAGCGAGTCGTTCGGCGTTTACGAGGACTGGAAATCCGCTCGTACGATCCGATCCGACCGCTGGATCGCGCGCGAGGACGGGGCGCCGGCGCAGGATGTCGCGCTGGGCATCGACGGGCATGACCTCGTCATGCGCCAGCGACGGCAAGGGGCCGTCACCTCGGATACCGGCATCACCGCCGCGATCCAGACCCTGTTCGCCCGCAATCCCTCGGCGATCGACCAGATGGAGGTCGACGTCGACGTCCGGCGCATGGAGGTCAGTGGCTGCGAGGCCAATCCCGGCCAGACCTCGGTCCGCCCGGCGCTGCTCGCCTTCGGCGCGTTCAACGATGGCACACCCGGCGGGCAGACGGGCGACCATTACATCCAGGTCCAGGTCAACGGCCCGGCCGACACCATTGATCGGGCGAGCCTCCTCGACGTGCAGGCGAACGTCGTGCGGTGCTCGAACGCCAGTTGCTCCGTGGGCGATAGCCCCGTGTACAGACTCGGGATCGCCACGATCCCGGTGTCCACGCCGTTCACGCTGCGCGCGATCTGGGACCGCGCCAACCATCGGTTCCTCGTCGGCGTCAACGGCGACCCCGACGTCGAGCTGCTCTACGACCCGGCCC